>NZ_LMLK01000023.1:0-483606 GCF_001422605.1 Erwinia sp. Leaf53 | reverse complement strand
GTCATTATTCTCTCAATCACCTCACACTCCAGCCATCCACATTTCCTGAAATGTGCGATAAACCGCCTCGGGTCAAAATGCCAGACCCGGCCCGTTGGTATCTCTGCGCAGTTCTCCAGCGCCAGTGCTTTCGCCAGCGCCACCAGTGAGCCCCAGTCCTGCCGGCTCATCGGCTCTTCCAGCACGGCGTTGGGCTGCTTCAGCCAGCCGTAGCGGCTCTCCACCGTGTCGGTRTCCCACTCCAGCGGGAAATGGCAGATCGTGCGGCTCAGATCCATACGGCCGGAACCCAGTATCGTCGGCGAGTTGCACTGGCTGTTGCTGTCCTCGTCGTCATCCACCAGTCTCCAGCCCGTCCAGTGCGGAAAATCCGCATCGCTGTATTTCTTTATGCTTTCCGCCGCCAGGTTGACGATGCCTTTTCCCTCCGGCGTATTGATGGTTCGCCAAAGCGGCGCATCCGCCGGAGACAGCGTTTCATACCGGGTGTTGATCACCCGGCCAAAGCGCAGCAGCTCATAACCGGCGCTCGGGCTGCCGGGATAAAGCTTGAGCGCATTTTTGTACAGGCCGTATTCATATTCCGCCCCGTCTGCGTCGGTCAGCGCGTCGCCCACCTCGTCGTACTGAAGCGGGTCGATAACGTTCTGCCTGCGGGTTTTCATGATGCAGTGGCCGCCGCCCAGGGTCATTGAGACGAACAAATCAGCCGCTGTCGTCCTCAACGGTTCATCGCTGCTTTGCCCCGGCACCGCGCCGTAAACCGGCGTTCCGGCCGGAATGTAAAAGTGCATATCGCCGTAACAGGCGGTGGTGCGGCCATTTTTGCTCAGATCCAGCTCCGGAGTTGTGCGCCCGGTTATCCGGGCAATGTTCCCGTCGTCGCAGAATATCTGGAAGTGCACGCCACTCCTGTCATCCACCATGCCCACCGTGCCCAGCGGGGATTTGCGTTTCACCCGCTGGCCGRCGGCMACCGACGGAGCAAGATCCTTGATATGCATATACAGAGAGTACCAGGTGATTTTATCCTCCGGCTGGCTGCCGGTTTCGGCCACGTGCCTGATCAGCACGTAGCCGTTGTCGGTTTTGCCGTTGTAATTCAGSGGCGGATGCTGGCGTTTTGCGATATCAGAATGGCGGAATGAGACGATCCGGCCGTCGGCAATCGCGCGCARCATCTCAGGCCGGCTTCCCGAATCCGCATGCCGGAGATGGATACCGCCATGCCAGGAGCGGTGCGCGTTCAGCGGATAGCCGCGCCGGGGATCGACCGGCATCATGCGCTCAATCCACGCTTCATCCGTTTCTGAATCACTTTTTGTGCGCAAAAATGGTGGGCTGATTAACATGGGTACACTCCTTTGTTATGAAACGGAGAATTTCAGAGAGGGATCTTTCGCTTTCTCAGGCAGTTCGTGCAGCGGCTCATTTACACTGTGCCTCTGCTGCCGCTCATAGTGCCCCGCCCGGACGCGGTGATCCCCGAGCGTGGCGGACTCGATGGCGTTGGCGTCAATAGTGATGTAGCTTCCGCCGCCGTTCAGCGTGATTCTCTTTTTCGCGATGATTTTTATTTCATCTTCCGTACTGATAATGCCGATCTCTTTGCGCGCCAGCAGCGCCAGCAGGTCGTTCTGCGCCTGTATCTGTACCGGGCCCTGGTTGGCGGTAAGCCTGATCCCCATCTTCCTGACGAACACGCTCAGCGCCTGGCCCACCCCGATAAACAGGTTTTTCACCACRCTGATGTCCGCGTGCTTTCCGGCGGTAGCCGTCAGGTTTTCGTCCGCCGTCAGCTGCAGACTGTTCCCGCTCACCAGCGCCATGCCATCCGGGGCGCTCATCAGGATAACCGACTGCTTCAGTTCATTCAGACGCTGCTCCAGCAGCGCTATCTGCGCCTGCAGGCTGGCCGGACTGCCGCTGGCGGCCTGCGCATCATCGGATATCCCCTGCATCTGYGCCTGCGCGCCCTTCAGCAGGCTAATCGCCGCCTGCATCTCCCGCTGCTCACCCTGCGCSTTCGGCTGGCCRTCGGCGGTGATAAACAGTCCTTTCTCCGCCCGCAGCGTGCCCCAGCTGTCGCTGCGCAGCTCAAARCCTTCACCGCGCTTCTGCTTTTCGCTGTCCACCATATGCCCGAGGTTCAGCTGGCTTTTGCCGCCGTACTCGGTGCTGAGCTTGATATGCTCCTGGCCCGCCGTGTCGTCGAGGCGCAGTTTGTTGTTCTTCGGCGTGCGCAGCACGTTGCGCCTGTAGTTGCGGATGGTGACGTGGTCGCCGTGCGCCGAGTCGTGCAGCACCCCGGCAATATACGGCCGGTCCGGGTTGCCGTGCTCAAAGGCTATCGCCACCTCGGTGCCYGCCAGCARCGGCAGGTGCAGGCCGTAGGTGTCGCCCGCGTAGGGCCGCGCCTGGCGCACCCACAGGCTCTCAAAGCCGGTTTCCCAGCCCGCGCGGTCAAACAGCATATTGACGCGGTAGCGCCCGTCGCGGTCAATGTGGCCGTAGGTGTCGTTCACCGTGGTGCTGGTAACGCGCGCCGGTAACGTGCCCGCCATCACCGGATGCGGGGGCGGTTCAGGGCGGAAGCCGTAGCGGTTGCCGAGCGGGATGCCCTCAAAGGCGGTTTCAAAGCTGCGGTCGCGCCGTGCGGTACAGGTGATGGCGGTGACCAGCACGCCGCTGCGGAACACCCCGCTGACCTCCTCACCGCCGCTGACCGTCAGCTCGCAGCCGCAGGTCAGTTGAGGGCAGGTGGTGAGTGCGGAGACCCGCGCCTGGCCGTTCAGGTAGCGCTCGTGGCGCAGGCGGGCGTGGAACGCGCCGCTCTCGGGTTCCGGATGGGAGCTGTAGCCGTCGCCCGGCGTCAGCCAGTTGTCGGCCCAGTGGTAAGACTCGCCGTAGGTGGTGTCGTCGCCGCCGGTGACGTCCGCCTGCACGTTCATATCCTCCAGGGCGTTGCGGTAGTTATAGTCGCGCCCGCTGACGCTTTTCTCCACCACCGCAAAGCGGCTGGCGAAGCCCCACGCGCAATCCGTGGCGGCATCGTGCATGCCGGAGGGCGGTACGGCGGGCAGCGTCAGCCCTTTAACGTGGCCCTGCTTACCGTCGTAAAACTCCACCACGTCAATATGCAGGCGGGCGTCGGGGGTGAAGCGGAACCAGATGCCGACCTCCCCCAGCAGGCGGGTGATAAACGTCAGGTCATCCTCGCCGTACTGCATCACCTGCTCGCGCGGCGGGTAGGCGTTGTTGAGGGTGAAGACAAAGTCCTGGCCGCGCATCCCGTGGCGCTCGCGCAGGATTTTCTCCACGATCTGCGGCACCGACATCTGCTGGTAAATGGCGTTCTGGCGGCTGCGCGACAGCAGGGTGAGGCGCGGCTGCAGGGTAACGGCGTAGTGGGTCTGGTCGGCGGAGGTGCCGAAACGTTCGAAACCGGTGATNCGGATTTTCAGCGCAGGCGTAACATTGAACGACTGGGCGAAGCGTGGTAAATGGCGTTCTGGCGGCTGCGCGACAGCAGGGTGAGGCGCGGCTGCAGGGTAACGGCGTAGTGGGTCTGGTCGGCGGAGGTGCCGAAACGTTCGAAACCGGTGATYACGCCCTGCACCATGCGCACCGGCTGCTGCACCTTTATGCCCCGGCCCTGGTCCGGCGGAGCCTGTAAGGTCAGCGAGGCGGGTTTCATCAGCATCGYCTCGCGGGTGATGGCGGGGTCGGCGCTGGTGAACTCAATGCGCCAGCGGAACGGCTCGCTCAGGTGCTCTTCGCCGCTAAACGCCAGCACGTCGGGCTGCGCGTCGCAGCCGCGCACCGCCAGCAGGTGGTGGCTGTGGCTAAAAAAAGAGACCGGGTTACTGCTCATGATGATGTCCTTATGTTTTGCTGCCGGAAGTCAGTGACAGACACGCTACCGCCCTTCGCTGTAAACCCGAGCGCGCGGATCGACGGCAGGCTTCCCATTTTCTTACTTATATGCCCCCATTGAGGTCAGATCAAACATTTACATGTGCTTCTCTAATCTCACTATAAGAAGAAATATTCATGTTTATTCCTTTAAAAATGGTGTTAGAAGCAAGTATTAAGCACACTTTTTTTACGTGTACACTGGTGACTATATAGTGAGCAGAACAACATAATCAATATGCAAATTGATAGAATGCGATCTGATTTATATAGGAATTATCTTACATTCGAGGTATGCAGATTGAGAAAAACAGAGAGTCGGCCAACTGAATAAATCCGAAAAATGAACAAAGAGAGCTGCTCAGCGATGTCCTGATAGGCTTCACTTTATACATATAATGAAATAATTTTAATGGATAACTAAAATGATAATCACTCATTGTGATTACATCAACTTCAGGTCTATTTCGGAGATAAGTTACTGCGAATTTTGTTATAGTCTTCTCCCCTGACTACCTGTGTCATGCATTTTATGTCATTGGTGACTGCTGCGGGCAGGGCTGGGTTTCGGGATTGAGTGCAGGAGGATGATCGTCACCTGTATCGCTCGCTTCAATCTACAAATTACGTTTGAGTTCACAAACGGCGATGCGTATGTCGTCAGCGATGAGGATTATCAATGATAAAAATACACCCCCCTCCACTACCCGGCGTCTGGTTTCCTGTCAGCCTGCCGTGTCGCCGGAGATGGCGGTAAACTGGCTGAACCACTGAAGTGAGTCAACCAGACAATTATACAGCCCCTAAAAATTGGTCAGGGTCATTTTCAGAAGTCACTCCGCAATAACTTCATTAGCAGACTGAGAAGCCAGTCAAGACACCGGGTAATCCCCAGCATAGTGGCAACGGTCACCACGAACTTTGACAACTCAGCGGGAGCGGCATACCACCCTGACAGAACCTGTACCCCGTTCAAAACGACACCGGCTATCAGTACTGATAAGGCAATAACTATCAGGCGGGACAGGCTGAACGTTTTGTATACCTTATCAGGTGTGTTGAGAATTTTTACCATGACCGGCTTCCAATGTAATCTCCTAAAAAAACCAATTAAAAAATAGAATTATATTCCTAATCAGCACTCTAAGATAACAAGGATAATTAAACACCACCTAATCAATAATTAATCTCAAAATTTAATCAGCGTCACATTATCTGAAAACTATTATAATAACAGGTCACACATCAGTGCTTTTGGCTAAAAGTACAATATAAATATAGATTTCACCCTGAATAAGCGAGAGTGTAAGTGTTGATCACCAGCTGGCACGACGCCGGTAACGAAGTTGTTTGGGATGCCATAACGCTCTCATCACCTGACATCTCAATACTTCAGTTCCATTGCCACTAGCGTAATGGTGGCGTACAACGGCGGGTAAAAACGTTAAACAACTTCATGGCGAATGCCCATACCACTTCCAGCAATTCCTCCGCCACAAGCATAATCCAGGCCATTTGGGTTCCCTCTGTCAGACAAGGTCGTCCTCGGGTACGGCCGCAAGCTATCCGGGTCGTCCCGGATACGGCCTGAAGGGGATACATCTAAAAGGCTGTAAGATTGCCAGCCATCAACTTGATTTGATAAGTTTAAGGTCTGCTTTACGGCTTCTCTTCAGAACATCGTAAAAGTTTTCGTGAGAACCTAAACTTAGCAAATAGAGTTCTATCTTGCTTTCCACCCAGCTATAGCCCAACAACATCTGCTGGCTGTTTACTGAAAATTTGTGTACCCGCAGGTAGGAGAGGTCGCCTTTCTTTTGCTCTCCTACCGCCGGGTTTTCGATGATTTTTTCTATTTCATCTTCAATCAGCATCAACGAATCCTGATCAAATCGCTCCAGGCTTTTCGTGAAGCGATTGGTTTCGTACACATCAATCTGTGACTTTCTTTGTTCTGCGCACATATTTCTTTACCTTATTGTTTTCGACCTCACTTTGAGCGAGCAAAATCTCCCAGATAAAGCTAAACGGCAGGTCAGGGTTATCTTCAGCAATGCGCCCTATTTTTGCCCAGTATTCAATCTGTTTAGGGATGCTTCGGCTCGCGGCCTCGGCATGAACTTTTACATCGCTCACGAAGTCTTCATCAAGACGGACGCTGATGGCCATAATTTTTACTCCAGTAGCTCTTACTAACAACATGAACAGCAAGTGCGTTCGAAAAGTATAATGAGGTAACCTGGGGGGAAGCGGCTTGGCCTGGAACGAATCAGATATGAACATTGCAGGAGATTCAGTAAACCAGGCTAAGCGATGCAACCATCCGCAACTTTGCTCACATACGGTTACGAGAGATTACGACATTTAAGTGCATAAAGCAACATTTTGTCGCGTCAGGCCACCCACATCCAGAGAGCAGACAGCCTGTGCTGAAGATGAACTGATGGGCTCGCCTCTCATTCAAAATCCCTTGAAACCACGTGCTGCTTAACCGTTTATCAGCGTGCTGCTGAACTCTGCTCCCGGCATCATCTCCGTTAGTCCATCGGTGAGCATTTTTCCGGCCGCGTGTAACTCTTCCAGCGGCATCGCCGGCAGGCTTTCCAGAATAAACCACATCTGCGCATCTTCGGCGCACAGGCGGGTACGGATCCCCTGCCGCCAGTTCCAGCGGCGGCAGGTGACGCCCGCGTCGTCGCACCACACCACCTCCCCCGCTTCCGGGGACTCCAGCGCGGGCTGCCCCTCTTTGAAGGTATCGAAGGTTTCGCTGCCGCTGGCGACGATCAGCCGCGGCATTCCCTGATAAGCGGCAAAGTTCTCGCCGCCGACCGGGATGGCGTAGCGCAGGCTGACCGCGTTATAGAGATCGACCACCGGATCCAGCGCCGCCATGCTGCCGTCGCGCAGCACCCGTTTGCGCAGCGCCTCTGCCGAGCAGGGGGTACGCTTCGGTTTAGCGCCAAACTGGCGAAAGGCCTCGCCCCAGGCGGCAAGGTGCGCTTCTGCCCAGTCCGGCTGACCAGCCAGCACCGCTTCACAGGCGGCCTGCAACGCCTTTTCACCCACGGTGACATCCTGCACGGCTGCCGCCTTGACGCTGATACTCAGGGCACGGAAGCCCGGTGCGATACGGCTAATTTCTTTACTGATTGACGGTGTGACGTTAAACATCGGATAATCCTGTAATGACCGTTTTCGACCATGATAATGACCAATGACCAAAAAAGTCAATTTAACGACCGCTAATACGACCAACGCGAACGGCCTTCCAGCCGATGTCAACCTTGCAGGTGGCGCTGCTACTGGCGCGGTCATCAATACCGCTACAGGCGGCGCTGGTGCTGCCGCGCTCAACAACACCGCTACTGACGGCACACATCCTGACGCGATCAACCAGACCGCCACAGGTGGCGCTGCTACTGGCGCGCTCAACAACACCGCGACAGGCGGCGCTGACGCCGGCGCGGTCAGCGCCGCGATGGCTGCCCGCATTCGTCTCTACCGTAGCCAGAAAAAGATGTCGCTGGATGAGCTGTCGCGGCGTGCCGGGGTGAGTAAAGGCATGCTGGTGGAGATCGAGGGCTGCAGGGCCAATCCCAGTATCGCCCTGCTGTGCCGCATCGCCGCCGCGATGGGCGTGTCGGTGGCGGACTTTGTTAACGTCGCCAGCGCGCCGCCGGTGCACGTGATCGCCGCTGAGGAGATCCCGGTGCTGTGGCAGGGCGAGCACGGCGGCAGCGCCCGGCTGCTGGCCGGCACCAGCGGCCCGGAGATGGTCGAGCTGTGGCGCTGGGTGATGCAGCCGGGCGAAAGCTTCGCTTCCCCCGGCCATCCGCAGTCGACCTGTGAACTGCTGTACGTTGAACAGGGTAGCCTGACGCTGTGGGTCGACGAGCAGCGCTACGAGATCGCTGCGGGGAATTCAGCCGTCGCCCGCACCGACGCGCCACACCGCTATACCAACCACGGAGATAGCCGTCTTGAATTTACCATGACCGTTTATGAACCGGGTCGGTAGCGAGTATAAGCGGGCAAAGGTGGCCAGAATGAGCGTGCTACCTGAGCCCGATTTTTTCATCATATCTCATTCCATCAGCGCTTCTCATTTGACTTAAAGAGCTTTCACAGACAATTTTCTTTCCAGACGGATTCTGTTCAGGAGTAGGATAACCGCTCGATACCATCACGGACCGAGGGGTTATTGAATGCCAGTCAATGAACGCATTAAACCGACATCAGGCACCCCTATTATGCCCGGCGGAGTCAGGCAGCTTACGATAGGTGAAATCGCTCTGGCGAGAACGCTGTACGGTGACAGCATTCGTTACAGCAAGGTGTGGGTGCACAGAGAAAGCTATCTGCCCTTCAATTTAATGCCTGTTGATATCGCCATGAGCCCTAACGGTGAAATGTGGTACAGGGAAGGAACTTATTCTCCCGATTTCTCGTTAGAACAACAATTAGTAAAAAAACACCGATTCATGCATGAAATGATGCATGTCTGGCAATCACAGAAGGGAATGTTCGTCAGAACCAGAGGGTTATTCTCTCGTTTTGCTGATTATAGTTACCATTTAGAAAAAGCAGATCTTTTTCACTATGGTTTAGAACAGCAGGCCAGCATTGTTAGTGATTACTGACTACTTCTCAACTATGGTTTCAGCGATAACAATTACCTGCATGAGTATCTGGATTATAATCGTGAAGAGTCTACTTCTTCACTAATTAAAAGATATAAATCAGTTCTGAAAGGCTTCCCCGGATGAAAAATATCATTATTATAACACTTTCATTAATGTTAACCGGCTGCCCGGGTGGACCCAGAGCCCCTCACCCCAGATCCGTATTTATTAATGGCGAAAATTTATGTTTCAGTCTGAATAAACATGATGTGTTGAACTACTACACAATAACATCCACTGAAACGGGTGATATTAAAACAATCAAATCATCAGGAGATAAAAAGCTGAATTTATCTTATCCGGAAAACTGCATAACAATAAAATGGAAGTATGGCTACAGCTATGTGATAAATTATGGACTCAATGACAAGAAATACACTCATGATTTTTTCATTGATAACAACGGACAATTAACCAACACAGGAGGTTTATGATGTCATTGCCCGCATATTTGTTTCTGTATGATGAGAGTGGAACACAGATAAAAGGTGATTGTATGGTACAAGGGAGGGAAGGTGCTATCGAAATAATGAATAGCAGTTATGGTGTCAGGCAGAGTGTAGATAGCCATAGCGGTAACTTGACCGGCACACGTCAGCATGACCCCATTACAATCCACAAGCAACTCGATAAAATAAGTCCTTACCTTGCGGTCGCCGTTTGTGAATCAAGGAGATTACAAAAAGCAGTTATTCAGTATTATGAAACAATTGAGTCTGGGATAGAGTCAATGATATATGAAGTCAGATTAGAGAACATCGTCATTTCCTCCGTTGATTTCACACATGTCTACTATCCTGGTAGTTCCTCTCCTAATATGCATGAGGTTGTAGGAATCAGGTTCAAAAGTATCGAGTGGTACTATAAAAAAGGCAACATTACCTACTCTGATTCGTGGATGAAAAAAAAGTGAATATCTCCTTCCTGCATGTTTGAAGTGTGTCGTGAGCTCCGGGATACTACTGTAGTAAATCCGGGCTGAGAGCAGAGAAATGTAGTTATCGTTAGCGACCAGCATCGATTAGCCAGTGTGGCGCATAATGATGTCCTTGCTTAACATGCTCAGCCTGCAACCGCCAGCTGACTTTGTCACATAAAATAAAACAGGAGTCGCCATGTTTACCGGTCTTAGCGCTTTCCCCCTTACGCCGTTTAATGCCGATGGCATTGATGAAGCGGCATTTATCCGCCTGCTTAACCGCCTGACCGCCGCCCGCGTAGATTCGCTGGGGGTGCTGGGGTCGACCGGCAGCTACGCCTATCTGAGCCGCGAACAGCGCAGCCGTATTGCCCAGGTCGCCAGGCAACATGCCGGGGAGACGCCGTTAATGGTCAGCATCGGGGCGATTAGCACCGAACAGGTACTACATCTGGTCGACGACGCGCAGCGGGCCGGGGCAGATGCCCTGCTGTTACCGGCGATGAGCTATCAGAAACTGACTGATGATGAGGTATTTGGCCTGTTTGAGACGGTGACGCGCTATGTCTCGGTGCCGGTCTGTGTTTATGACAACCCAGGAACCACTCACTTTACATTCTCCGATGACCTGCACGGCCGGATTGCCGCCCTGCCCGGCATTGCGTCGGTGAAGATCCCCGGCGTGCCGCCAGCGGCAGACGACGCCGCCGCACGGGTAAAGTCGCTGCGCGATCGGCTGCCGGGCCGGGTAACGATTGGGGTAAGCGGTGATGCCTTTGCCGCTGCCGGGCTGAAGGCGGGCTGTGAGGTCTGGTACTCGGTGATGGGCGGCCTGTTCCCGCACGCCGCAAAAGCGCTGACCGACGCCGCCGCGCGCGGCGACAGTGCGCAGGTGGCTGAACTGGGCGCACGGCTGGAGCCGCTGTGGGCGCTGTTCCGCCAGCACGGCGGCAGCATCCGGGTGATCGCCGCGGCGGCCAGCGCGCTGGGCCTGACCGATGCCGACTGCCTGCCGCGCCCGCTGCTGCCGCTGGCAGCAAAGGATAGGGAAGAAGTGGCGCGGATTATTACAAAGCTGGAGCTGGCCTGATCTGTTGCCGCTGCCAGCCACAGACCGGGAAGCAGTGGCGCGGATTATTACACAGCTGGAGCTGGCCTGATCTGTTGCCGCTGCCAGCCACAGACCGGGAAGCAGTGGCGCGGATTATTATTCAGCCGGAACTGGCCTGATCTGTCGCCGCTACCTGTTTCCATTCAGCCCGCTGCACCCTTATTCGATACGCTTTGCCTCGTTCGCCCGGTAGCGGATAAACTCAAAGCTGGCGGGCTGACGATGATAAACCGCATCGACGCAGGCGATGCCGACAAACGAGCCGGTGAACTCGCCGTACTGACTGTATTCGTCGGAGAACAGCGCCGCGTCGTAACGCTGGCCGACCGGCTGATAGTGCACATCGTCGGTGGACCAGCTGAAGCCCATTTGTCGGCCGTCGATTTCCAGCCGCAGGTAGAGTTCACCATCGGCTGGGTGGGTGCAGAGGTGGCGATCCTCCCTTTTCAACCCGTTATCCAGATGGACAACCGACAGTTCGGCCGAACGCGTGCGCTCGTCAAAGGTTTTCTGCAGCAGCAGCCAGTTCATATTGTCGTAGTAGAGGATCAGCCCGGCGCTGTGCTGGAAAACGGCGGGTGAGAAATCCATGCGGGTGGTGACGGTGGCGTCCAGCGCGGTCAGCTTGCGCGCCAGCAGGCTGACCCGGTTTTCGGAACAGAGCGACTCCTGGCCGCGCAGCGTTACCCAGCCCGGTTTGACTGCGGTATTGGCGAAGGTCTCCGCCGCGATGCGCGGGGCGTAGAGGTGGATATCCAGCGGGCCGTCGTCAAAGCGGATCGCCCGATCGACGATCTCCGCAGGCTGTGGGCCTGCCACACCGGGAATATCAATCCAGTCGCGGGCGATATTGCCCCCGCCCGCCAGCCGCAGCCAGCCGTCCTCGGTCCAGTATGCCTCCTGAATCGCCGTTTCCCGCCCCAGCGGGCAGCACAGCTCCGGGCGCAGCGGGCGGCTGCACAGGTGCACCATATACACCCGGCCATCGTCGCACTCAACGTAGCTGGCGTGCCCGGCCTTCTGCAGGCCGGCATCCGGGTTAAAGCAGCCGGCGCGCAGGTAGTCTTTATCAAAGGCCGCCGCCGAGGTTTTGTCGATCACCAGCGGCGTGTGCAGCCGGTCGGCGCTGGCCGAGGTGAGGATCGGGTTCTGCGGATCTTTCTCATACGGCCCGAGCACGTGGCGGGAACGCCCCATGGTGACGCAGTGGCCGTAGCCGGTGCCGCCTTCGGCGGTCATGATGTAGTACCAGCCGTTGCGTTTGGTCAGGTGCGCCCCCTCCGCGCCGATCTCGCCGTCGCCGGACCAGATGCGCTGCGGGAAACCGACCGTTTTGCCGCTGGCCGCGTCATACTCCACCACGCTGATCGCGCCGCTGTAGCCGTCGCGGTTTTCCCAGTCGACCGCCACCACCCATTTACGTCCGTCGTCGTCGTGCAGGATCGAGGCGTCATAGCCCGCCGAGTGCAGGTAGACCGGCTTGCTCCACGGCCCTTCAATATTCTCTGCGGTGATCAGGTAGTTATCGACGTCAAAGTAGCGCCCGTTCATCGAATTCATCACGCCGTACAGCACGTAAAACAGCCCGTCCGCCTCACACCAGGTGAGGCAGGGTGCCCAGATGCCTTTGGCAGAGCGCAGTTTCGTCAGGTCGGCCTGAGCGGGGGTGGTAATGACATGGGTTTTCAGCGTCCAGTTGCCCAGGTCGGTAGAGTGCCAGATCGGAATGCCCGGGAACCACTCGAACGAGGAAACGGCAATATAGTAGTCATCGCCACGGCGGCAGATCGCCGGGTCCGGGTTAAAGCCTTTTAAAATCGGATTAGTGATAATCATTGATGCCTCACTCTGATTCGTTAACGTTAACTGACTTTTGCCAGGCCGGTGCGCACGCCGTTATCGCTGCGGTAGCGGCCGATAATCAGCACCAGCGCCACCACCAGCAGCGCCGGGTAAAGGGTGAAAATCAGCCGGATGGTATGCACCGCGTCGGCGCCCTGCTGCGTTGCACCGCCGGTGTAGCCGCTCCAGGCCAGCAGCCAGCCGATCAGCGCGCCGCCCAGCGCGATGCCCAGCTTGATAGCGAACAGGTTAGTGGAGAAGACGATTCCGCTCAGCTTGCGGCCGGTCTGCCGCTCCAGCACGTCGACCACGTCGGAGAGCAGCGCCCACTGCAGCGGGGTGGCCAGCAGCTGAATAAAGTTAATCGCCACGATCAGCGCCAGGATCACCGCAATCGAGTCAGCGGGAATAAAGTAGAGGACCGCCAGCAGCACCGCTTCCAGCAGCATACAAATTTTAAAACCTTTAACCTTGTCGTAATTTTTAAAGAAAATACCGGAGCACAGAGCGCCAAAAAAGGCCGCCACAATACTTACGGTTAAAAAGGTGGTCACCAGATCCGGGCGGCTCAACACATAATTACAGAAATAGATCACCACGCCGGCTTTAAATATCACCGCCACCAGGTTCACCACGTTAAGAATAAACAGCGACAGCCACTCGCGGCTTTTAGTCAGTACCGCAATATCCTGCCAGACGCTGACGCGGCTGGTTTCAGGCGGGCTGATATATTTCTCGTGGGTCAGCCGGTAGCAGACCAGCAGCAGCACCGTGCCCAGCGCGCCGATCAGCACCATAGCGTGGAAGTAGCCCTGCTGCAGATTGCCGTGGCCCAGCCAGGCCACCAGCGGCAGCGCGGCCAGCGATACGATCAGCCCGCCGCAGGCGCTCATCGCAAAGCGCCACGACTGCAGCGAAACGCGCCCGGCCGAGGTCTGGCTGAGGTTGTTGATCATCGCGCAATAAGGCACGTTGATGGTGCTGTAGAGCAGCGAAAGCAGGGCGTAAGAGACGTAAGCGTAGGCCAGCTTACCGCCGTAGGAGAGGTCCGGCGTGTAGAAGGTCATCATACAGACCAGGCCAAAGGGTACGGCGAACCACAGGATCCACGGGCGGAACTGCCCCTTCGCGGTTCGGGTGCGGTCGGCCAGCGCGCCCATACCGATATCGAATACCGCATCAATCACCCGCACCGCCAGGAACATGGTGCCCATATGCGCCGGTGATAACCCGTAAACGTCGGTATAAAAATAAGCCATAAACAGCATAATGGTTTGCCAGACCAGATTACAGGCGGTATCCCCTAAACCATAACCAAACTTATCTGCACGCGTCAGTGTCGTTTCCGTCATTTTAAGCCTCGGTACCTGGAGAATATTATTTTGATTGTTTTTCTGGACGCAACAGCGCCGGCAATAAGATTATTGCTTTCCCCTGGGGGAGTCTGTATAAAATGGCGCGCGGGATATAAGAAAGGTGAACCTGATGCGTGATGACAATCCCATTTACGAAAATATAATTCTGTCTGACCACCGTTTGTTTTATCTGCAGAAATACGTGCTGCCTGACTACGCCGGCGAAGTTATCCCCTCGCACTTTCATTTTATGCCGGAAATAATGTGGTTCCGCCAGGCGGGCGGCAACTTCACCATCAACGGCGACTGTTATCCGTTAAAAGACAATACGCTGGTTTACATCCCGCCGCTGATCCCCCACGAGCTGCAGCTCGACGCCGCCGCCCTGCACTACCGCTATCTGCTGCAGCTGGAGGACGATCTGCTGACCGGGCTGGCGGTCACCGGCTACCCGCAAAAGCAGAGTATCCCGCTGTTGATGGTGGTGCCGGAGCCGCTGGCCGGGCGGCTGGAAACGCTGTTCGCCTGGTGTGACGGCTATCAGCAGTTCCCGGCGCAGCAGGTGCTGTTTCGCAAAGCGCTGTCGCTGCTGCTGGAGGAGATCTTTCTGCTTACCCCCCAGCGCCACGACGGCTGGCAGAGTGAACGGCCCGGCTTTATGCACGACCTGCTGCAGGTGCTGCAGCAGATGGAGCGGGAAAACCGCTTTGAACTGGGTACGCTGGAGGCCGCGCAGCGCTGCGGCGTGTCAAAGTCCTACTTTTCCCGCCGTTTTAAAGCCCACTTTGGCATGACGTTTAAAGAGTACCTGCTGGTGAGCAAGCTGAAGTCGGCGGTGGGGCTGCTGCTGGCCGGTGAACGTAAAATCGCCGATATCGCCGAGGCCACCGGCTTTACCGACAGCGCCTATTTTACGCTGAAGTTCCGTACGCTGATGGGCTGTACGCCGACGGAGTTTCGGCTGCAGGCGGCGAGCGACCGCTGGGGAAAGGCGGTTTACCCGCCCCACGCGCCCGTCACGGCTAATGACTTTTTTATTAGCGCGAATGAATAGTCTGTATTTTTTTTAACCTTAATTTTACGCCAGCGCCCTGACCCCTGCTCAGCGTGGTGGCGCGGGGCTTGCACGGCAAAATCTGCGCTACGTGCCCCTTCCGGGCCGTCGGTTCAGCTCAGACTAAACCCATCACCCCCTTAAAGTCCCTGCTGGCGGCAGCCCGGTGCCTGCCACACCCGCCGACAAAGCGGGAATAAAAACGCGTGCGCTGAATCACAATGTCAGGTTCTGCAATATTTCTGTCACAAAAGCATCATATGCTGGTACTACACTTGAAGAGTCAAACGTTTAACGGAATTGAATAATCATGACAACCGTCAAGGCAACAAACCTGAAAGATGCGGAAGAGCTGCTCCACTCCGGGATCAACAAAGTCGAACTTGCTTACGATATCGGCAGCGACGACTTCTTCCGCCTCGCCAGCCGCTGGTGCGATCGTGGTGCGAAAATCTCCATGGGCCGTGATCATTTCGTGGTGTCGATTAAAGGGATGAGCATCCCACCGAACCACTAAGCCCCGGGATTTTGAAAACTGGCTGCTTACCTGTTTAAATAGCGTCTCAATCTGAACCGGTAAGTGGCTATGCACGCTGTCAGTCTTTCCGTCTGCCCCCCTTTTCTGCCGTCCGCCCGGCTGCAGCCGCTGGATTATGCCTCCGGCGTGATGCTGCTCGACGCCCGTTTTTATCCTGAACATTTCGATGAATCGCTGTTTCAGCGTTTAGCCATTCCCGCGCCGGAACAGCTGCGCCAGGCGCTGCGCAAACGGCGGGCGGAGTATCTGGCCAGCCGTTTCAGCGTGCAGCAGGCGCTGGCGACCTTCGGCATCGACGGCTTTATCCTGACCAACAGTGCGGCGCGGGCGCCGGTCTGGCCGGCCGGCCTTGGCGGGTCGCTGTCGCACAGCCGTAACCGGGTGTGCGCGCTGTTAACCCGCGATAAGGATCGGCTGGTCGGTATCGACTGTGAGCAGGTGATGGCCGGGGCCACGGCGCGGGAGATGGCGGAGATGATCGTTAATCCGGCCGAGCAGCAGCGGCTGATGGCGCTGGATCGCCCGTTTCATCAGGCACTAACGGCGGTGTTCTCGGTCAAAGAGAGCCTTTATAAAGCGCTCTGGCCGCATTTAGGGCAGTTTATGGAATTCAGCGATGCGGATGTGGTGGCGGTCAGTGCGGATTGCCGACAAATGCGGCTGCGGCTGACGCGAAACTGGTCAGAGACGTTTTATCAGGGGCGGGAATTTCAGGCGCGGCTGGTGTGGCAGCCCGATGAGGTAATGAGTACCGTCATCGGGTGGCACAACGACAGGCCGTATTAGTCACGCGTCTGATGCTCCCGTAAGGCGGGCAGGTCGTGCAGCTCCACGCCGTACAGCTCGACCATCGGCATCATCGCTTCCACCACCCGGCAGCTGTCGAGCGTCATCATGCCGGCCGGTACCTGGAAATAGCGGGTAAAATGCAGCCATAAACCTTTCATCGGGGATTCCTCGCTTTTGCAGGCGGTTACAGGTTGCAAACGCCTTAACTGTCGCCAGTAAACCGCAAAACCGCCCCGCCACCAACCATCCTTTTCGCAAGCCTAATCCCGCGTTGCGGAAATAGACAGCGCGCAACGGCCGCGATGATTTCCGGGGATGAAAAAGGGGCGCGAAAGCGCCCCCTGCAGGTCCGGTTGCCTGTACGGCAACCCGTTCAGTCGTTAACTCAGATCCGCGCCGTTACTGGCGATCACCTTCTGATACCAGTAAAACGATTTTTTGCGGGTGCGGGCGAAGGTGCCCTGCCCCTGGTCATCGCGATCGACCCAGACAAAGCCGTAGCGCTTGCTCATCTCCCCGGTGGATGCGGACACCAGATCGATGCAGCCCCACGAGGTGTAGCCGATCACCGGGATACCGTCGTCGATGGCGTCCGCCATCGCCTTGATATGCTCGCGCAGGTAGCTGATGCGGTAGTCGTCGTCGATCCCGCCCTGCGCGTTAACCTCATCCTTCGCGCCGAGGCCGTTTTCCACCAGGAACAGCGGCTTCTGGTAGCGGTCATACATCATATTCATGGTGATGCGCAGCCCCAACGGATCGATGCCCCAGCCCCATTCGCTGGCCTGGATATGCGGGTTCTTCAGCGATTTGACGATGTTGGCGGCGCTGCTGTTGTGCTCGTTCATCTCCGCCGAGGCGCAGCGCGAGGCGTAGTAGCTGAAGGAGACAAAATCGACGCTGTTTTTCAGGATCTCATCGTCGCCCGGCTCCATCACCACGCTGATGCCTTTATCGCGGAACAGGCGGCGGGTGTACGAGGGGTAAGCGCCGCGCGCCTGCACATCGATAAAGAACAGGTTTTCGCGGTCTTTCTCCAGCGCGGCCCACACGTCTTCCGGCTTGCACGACCAGGGGTAGAAGTTGCCACCGGCCAGCATGCAGCCCACCTGATTCTGCGGGTTGACCTCGTGGGCAATTCGGGTGGCTAACGCGCTGGCCAGCAGCTCATGGTGCGCCGCCTGGTATTTCACCTGCTCCGGGTTGTCCTGCGGCTCAAACACCAGCCCGGCGCCGGAGAAGGGGCTGTGCAGCAGGATGTTGATCTCATTAAAGGTCAGCCAGTACTTCACCAGGCCGTCAAAGGCTTCAAAGCAGGTGCGGGCGTAGTGGGTAAAGAACGCCACCATCCTGCGGTTGCGCCACGAACCGTATTCGCGCACCAGGTGCATCGGCACGTCAAAGTGGCACAGCGTCACCAGCGGCTCGATGCCGTGCTTTTTGCACTCGCTGAACAGATCCCGGTAGAAGGCGATGCCTTCCGCGTTCGGCACGGTCTCATCGCCGTTGGGGAACAGGCGGCTCCAGGCGATCGAGGTGCGAAACACGCTGAACCCCATCTCCGCCATCAGCGCAATATCCTCTTTGTAGCGATGGTAAAAATCTATGCCTTCATGGCTGGGATAGAACTCATCCTCGCGCAGCGCAAAGCGTTTTTGCTGGCCGAGCTTAACCGCCAGCCGGTCTTTACCGTGAGGGATCATATCCACCGTGGTCAGCCCTTTGCCGCCGGCCAGATACGCGCCTTCGGCCTGGTTCGCGGCGAGCGCACCACCCCATAAAAAGTCCGCGGGGAAAACAGATGCTGGCATAGATACCTCTTCTCAGTTGGTCGTTTTTAAAACAGGTTGTTCAGCTAACGCGGGTGCCGCGCTGGCCTTGTCGGTTGCCGCCTCGGCTTTCGTCTGCGGCTCAACCGGAATATCTTCAAAGCCCAGCACCAGCGTCAGAATAAATGACAGCACCACCGCGAGGATCATCACGCCAAACACCCAGACGATGGTCATCGGGTTGGTCGGGTCAAAGAACTGCACGCTGGTAAACAGGCCCGGCGAGGCCATCGAGTGGCTGGCCAGGCCCGCGACGCCGGCCACGCCGCCGCAGACAAAACCGCTGATTAACGCGGCGATCAGCGGGCGCTTCAGGCGCAGCGCCACGCCGTACAGCGCCGGTTCTGAAATACCGGCGACGATCGCCGAGGCCGCGGCGGCCAGCGCCGTCTGGCGCAGCTCCGGGTTTTTGGTGCGCCAGGCCACCGCCAGTGAGGAGCCGCCTAACGACAGGTTGGCGCCGATCTCAGACGGCATCACCATCCCCTCTTTGCCGGTTTCGGCGATGGTCTGAATGATGGTCGGCGTAAACACCCGGTGCATGCCGGTCATCACCAGCAGCGGCCACAGCGCGCCCATGATCGCCACCGATAACCAGCCCAGATAGCTGTGGATGGTGTAGACCAGCGCCGAGATGCCGCTGCCGATCCAGATCCCCAGCGGGCCAATCAGCAGGATGGCGATCGGCGCGGCGATCAGCACGATCAGCATCGGTTTAAGGAAGTTTTTGGTTACCGCCGGCGTGATGCGGTCAACCCAGCGTTCAATGTAGGAGAGCAGCCAGGTCATGATTAACGCCGGGATCACCGTGTAGGTGTATTTCACCGCCGTGACCGGCACCCCCATAAAGTCAACCGGCTGCCCCTGGGCCGCCTTCGCCATCAGATCGATAAACGCCGGGTGCAGCAGCACCCCGGCAATGGCGATCGCCAGCGACATATTGGTTTTGAATTTGACCGCGGCAGAGGCGGCCACCATCACCGGCAGGAAGAAGAACGCGCCGTCGCCGATAGCGTTAAGGATAATCAGCGTCGGGGCGTCTTTTTCGACTACCCCGGTCATCGCGAGGATCATCGCCAGCAGCTTGACCATCGAACCACCGATAATCGCCGGGATCAGCGGCGACATGGTGCCAATCAGCGCGTCGAGAATGCCGGCCCCGATGCGCCTCAGGGTGAGCTTGCCTTTGGCAGGCGCGGGCTGTGCCGCCGCTGCCCCGGCGGGCAGCAGTTTCACCACCTCGGCATAAGCCTGTGAAACGGTATTGCCGATAATCACCTGGCACTGATTTTCACTTCTCACCACGCCAAGCACGCCGCCGATCGCCTTCAGGCTGGCGGCGTCGACGCGGGCGTCGTCGTTAAGCACAAAGCGCAGGCGCGTCATGCAGTGCGTTACCGCCGCAACGTTATTCGCGCCGCCAACGGCGTCCACTATCGATCTTGCTACCGTTATATAATTTTTAGACATGAGGATGATTCTCGTAGGATAGGTAACCGGTCTCACACAATGTTGTTTAGATCCTGACTGGATATCAATAACTAAATTTAGTTATTGCTTTTTTTGTGAACGGGATCGACATGTGAGACGGCGATCGGCGGTGAATCGCCTGCTCTGGCGCGGGGTAATGTGTAGAATGGCGGCTATTGTTAACGGGTCAGGAAATCCCTATGTCGACCATGCAGGAAGTGGCAAAAATAGCCGGCGTCTCGAAAGCCACCGTGTCGCGGGTGCTCACCGGCAAAGGCTACGTCAGCGACGCCACGCGGGATCAGGTGTTTAAGGCGATTGAACAGGCGGGCTATCGCCCCAACCTGCTGGCGCGCAATCTGGCCAGCAGTAAATCGCAGTGCATCGGTATGGTGGTGACCAACACCCTGTATAACGGCAGTTATTTCAGCGAGTTGCTGGCACAGGCGGCAAAAAAGCTGGAGGACAACGGCCGCCAGCTGATTCTGGTCGACGGCAAACACAACGCCGGGGAGGAGCAGCAGGCGATCCAGTTTCTGCTCGGGTTACGCTGTGATGCGATTATCATCTATCCGCGCTTTCTGACCATTGCCGCGATGGATGAGATTATCGGCCAGCATAAGCAGCCGATTATGGTGGTGAACCGTCGGCTGCGGGTGCATCAGAGCCATTGCATCTGCTGCGATCATCAGGAAGCCAGCCGCAACGCCACGCGCCATCTGCTGGAACGCGGCCACCGCGAGATCGCCTTTATCACCGGCTCGCTGGACTCCCCGACGGCGATCGAACGTCTTTCAGGCTACAAAGAGGCGTTAAAACAGCACGGAATTGCGCCGGATGAACGGCTGATCGTGCAGGGCAAATGGACGCCGGCCAGCGGGGCAGCGGCGGTTGCATCGTTGCTCGGTGCTGACGTCCGCTTTAGCGCGGTGCTGGCCAGCAACGATGAGATGGCGATTGGGGCGATTAAGCAGCTGACCCTGGCGGGAATTGCCGTACCGGCACAGGTCTCGGTGATCGGCTTCGATGATATCCCGACCGCCGCCTGGCTTTCACCGGCCCTGTCCAGCGTAAAGGATCCGGTGAGCGGCATGATGAACGAAGTGATCGATCGGCTGATCGCCATGCTCGACGGCGGTTATCTGTCGCAGGACAATCTGTTTACCTCAACGCTGCAAATCAGGGATTCGGTGGCAGAGGGGCCTTACCGGCAACAGTGATATGTGTGACGGATAGTCGGTAGCCAGAAGTCGGTAGTCGGTAGTCAGTGAGCGGCAAGCCTGGCGGCCCGCAAGGGTGGCCTGAATGAAACGTTAATCGCCACAGGCTGTGATGCCTGTGGCCAGGGTACGCCAGTAAACCTTATTATTCCCCCGCGACCAACCATGCTTTTCGCAACCCTAATCCCGGATTTCGGGATTAGCGGTTAATCCCGCCGTTTGAATGAGTTATGCCGGATTTGTTGTTTTACAGCCCTCCTCGCCCCCTTCAATAATTGCCGGTAATTGCTACGAACTCAAGGAACAGACATGGCTTACCGACTGAGCTTGCTGGATAAAAGCCCGGTGGCTGAAGGCGAAGATGCCTCTCAGGCGCTGGCCCGCACCGTAACGCTGGCGCAAAAGGCCGAGCAGTGGGGCTTTCACCGCATCTGGCTGGCGGAACACCACAACACCGCGGCGCTGGCCGGGCCGTCGCCGGAGGTGCTGATTGCCTGGATCCTGGCGCATACCCAGAATCTGCGGGTCGGCTCCGGCGGGGTGATGCTGCAGCACTACAGCCCGTACAAGGTAGCCGAGAACTTTAACCTGCTGGCCTCGTTAGCGCCGGGCCGCGTCGACCTCGGCGTCGGCAAAGCGCCGGGCGGCCTGCCGCTCTCTACCCGCGCCCTGCAGCAGGGGGTGCATGCCGCCGAGAAAGGCGACTTCGCCAGCCAGCTGAAAGCGCTGGACGGCTGGCTGACCGCCCCACCGGCCGGTGCCGATGCCACAGACAGCCTGCAGGCCACCCCGCTGCCGCCGCTGCCGGCCAGCCGTTTCCTGCTGGGTGCCAGCGAGGGCAGCGCGCAGCTGGCTGCCGAACTCGGCTGGGAGTTTGTCTACGCCGCGCACATCAACGGCAATGAACAGGACCTGGCGCGTTCGCTGGACGCATACCGCAGCCACAGCGGCGGCCGCCCTGCGCTGCTGGCGGTGCAGGCGATCGTAGCAAGCACCGCCGAACAGGCCAGCGCCCTCGCCACCGACCTGAAACACTTCCGCGTGCACGTCAATAACGGCCAGACGGTTAACGTTGGCAGCGTGGCCCAGGCGGAAGCCTTTATCCGCCAGTCCGGGGCCACCGAACACCGGATCGAGCCGCGCGAGTCCACCGCGATTACCGGTACCGCAGAGCAGGTACACCGGCATCTGCAACAGCTGCACCAGCGCTACGGCATTGAAGAATTTATTATCGACACCCCGGTCAGCCAGGGTGCCGCCCGCCTGAAATCGCTGGAGCTGCTGGCCAGCCACCAGCTGGTCGCGGCATAAGGAGCAGAGCATGAGCCAGACTTTAGAAGCACAGCTGGTCGCCTGGCGACGCGAGCTGCACCAGTATCCTGAACTCTCCAACGAAGAGTTCGCCACCACCGAACGCATTCAGAACTGGCTGCGCAGCGCGGATATCCGCCAGCTGCCGTTCGGCCTGAAAACCGGCGTCATTGCCGAGATCGGCCAGGGCGAGCCGCTGATCGCGCTGCGCGCCGATATCGATGCGCTGCCGATCGACGAGGTCGCCCCGGTTGAATTCCGTTCAAAAAACCCCGGCGTGATGCACGCCTGCGGCCACGATATTCACACCTCGGTGATCCTCGGCGCGGCGCTGCTGCTGAAGGCGCGGGAGAGCAGCCTGCCCGGCCGCGTGCGCCTGCTGTTCCAGCCCGCCGAAGAGCGCTTTGGCGGGGCGAAAACGCTGATCGGGGCCGGTGCGCTGGAGGGCGTCAGCGCCATTTTCGGCGCACACAACGCGCCGGAGCTGCCGGTGGGCACCTTTGCCACCCGCGGCGGGCCGTTCTACGCCAACGTCGATCGCTTTGATATTGAAATTGAGGGCAAAGGGGCGCACGCCGCACGCCCGCAGGAAGGCGTTGATTCTATTGTGATCGCCAGCCAGATCGTTACCGCGCTGCAGACGCTGGTCAGCCGTAACTACAGCCCGCTGGAGTCGGTGGTGGTCAGCGTCACCCGCATTGAGGGCGGTAATACCTGGAACGTGCTGCCGCAGAAGGTGGTGCTGGAAGGCACCGTGCGCACCCATAACGATGCGATCCGCGCTGAGATCCCGGCGCGCATTGAAAAGCTGATTAGCAGCATCGCCGAAGGCTTTGGCGGCCGCGCGCAGCTCAACTGGCACGGCGGCCCGCCGGCGGTGGTCAACACCGAACGCTGGGCGGAGTTCAGCAAACAGGTGGCGGCACGCGCCGGTTATGAGGTGCAGCACGCGGAGGTGCAGATGGGCGGCGAAGATTTTGCCTTCTACCTGCACAACACGCCGGGCACCTTCGTCAGCATCGGCAGCGCCAGCGAGTTTGGCCTGCACCATCCCGGCTTTAACCCGGACGATTCACTGATTTACCCCGCCGCGCAGTTCTTCAGCCAGCTGGCCGAAGCGGCGCTGCAGGAAATTAACTGACCACGGCAGGCCGCAGGTTCATCTGCACTCCCCTGCCCGACCGTCAGCCCGGCTGCGGCGGCAGGGATAAAAAATAAAATAAGAGACATCACACATGATTAAAAAAGCCACACTCACCGCGCTGATCTCCGCCACCCTGCTGCTCAGCAGCGCCGCCTTCGCGGAAACCGTTAAGATTAACGGCACCGGCATCAGCGTTGAAGCCAATACCACGCCGATCCACGCCCCGGTTAACCCGGAAGCAGTGGCGCAGCTGCCGAAAAACCTGCGCCTCGCGGTACCGGGCAAATTTACCGTCGCGGTCGCCGCGCTGAACTCGCCGCCGCTGGCGCTGTTCTCCGATGACAACAAAACCCTGCTCGGCAGCGAGGCGGATATCGCCCGCCTGGTGGCCGACAGCCTGGGCCTTGAGCTGAATATTGTACCGACCTCATGGGAAGACTGGCCGCTGGGGGTCTCTTCCGGTAAATACGACGCGGCGATCACCAACGTCACCGTGACCAAAGAGCGTAAAGAGAAGTTTGACTTCGCCACCTACCGCCAGGACACGCTGGGCTTCTACGTGAAGTCCACCAGCAAAATTACCTCGCTGAAGACAGCCGAAGATATCGCCGGCCTGCGCATCATCGTCGGCTCCGGCACCAATCAGGAGGCGGTGCTGCTGGCGTGGGACGCGGAAAACCAGAAGAAAGGCCTGAAGCCGTTTACGCCGATCTACGTGAAGGATGATGCGGCGCAAACGCTGGCGATCCAGTCCGGCCGTGCCGACGCCTTCTTTGGCCCGAACGTGATGGGCGCGTGGAAAGCGGCGCTGACCGGCCAGACCAGACTTGTTGGCATCGTTGACGGCGGCTGGCCGAAGGCGGCACATATCGCGGTAACGCTGAAGAAAGGCAACGGTCTGGTCACCCCGGTGCATACCGCGCTGAACGGCGTGATCAGGGGCGGCGAGTACGACAAAGTGCTGAACCGCTGGGGTGAAGGCGTGGAGCGTCTTGAGCAGTCCGAAATCAACCCGCCAGGCCTGGGCGACTAAAGGAGGCCGCAATGAGCCACGAACAGTTTCGTCAGCTCTCCCCGGAGGCGCCAGAACTGGCGCCGATCATCTCGGGACTGTTTGATGAGTACAGCGCCCGCTACGGCGATTTTTTTGCGCGTCATGCCGAAGTTGAGCTGACCGAATGGTATCTGCCGCCGCAGGGGCTGTTTATCGTGCTGGAGCGCGACGGCGAAATTATCGCCATGGGGGCCTACAAGCCCTATGACGCCGTGACCGCCGAGCTGAAACGCATCTGGACCCGTGGCGACCTGCGTCGCCAGGGGCTGGCGCAGAAGGTGCTGGTTGAGCTGGAACGGCGCGCGCTGGAAGCCGGCTACCGCCAGGTGTTTCTGACCACCGGCTTCCGCCAGCCGGAGGCGGTGCGCCTGTACCTCTCTTACGGCTACCAGCCGCAGTTTGATATCACCCGCGATCCGGTGGAGTACAGCCTGCCGCCGCACGACGGCCGCCTGCGCTTTCGCAAGCCGCTGGGCGATAACGTGCTGACGGAGGCCGTCGATGAAGCATCATGAACATCTGCGGGTGGTGCCCGCGCGCTATCCGCTGCGCATTCTGGGCGCGTTTCTGGCGCTGTTTATTCTCGCGGTAGTGATTCAGTCGGTGGCGTTCAACCCGCGCTGGGAGTGGGGGGTGTTTGCCAAATGGTTCTTTAACCCGGCGGTGCTCAGCGGGCTGGGGCAGACGCTGCTGCTGACCCTGCTCGGCACCGTCTTCAGCATCCTGTTCGGCGGCGCGCTGGCGCTGGCGCGCCTGTCGCCGTCGTGGCTGCTCTCCGGCATGGCGTTCGGCTATATCTGGCTGTTCCGCTCGCTGCCGCTGATCGTGGTGCTGATCATCCTCTACAACTTCTCCTATCTGTACGACACGCTGTCGCTGGGCATTCCCTTTACCCCGCTGAAGTTCGCGGAATACCAGACCATCGATATCCTCGGCCAGTTCAGCACCGCGGTGATCGGCCTGACGCTGGTGCAGTCCGCCTATACCGCAGAGATCATTCGCGGCGGTATTCTCGGCGTCGATCAGGGCCAGTTTGAAGCCGCCGCCGCGCTCGGCCTGCCCTCGTCGCGCCGCACGCTGCGCATTATCCTGCCGCAGGCGCTGCGCTCGATTATCCCGACCGGCTTTAACGAAATTATCAGCCTCGCCAAGGGCACCTCGATGGTGTACGTGCTGGCGATGCCGGAGCTGTTTTACACCATTCAGATGGTCTACAACCGCACCCAGCAGGTGATCCCGCTGCTGATGGTCGCCGCCGTCTGGTACCTGCTGATCACCACCGTGCTGTCGGTGTTCCAGCACTACGTTGAACGCTGGCTGGCGCGCAGCGCCACCCGTGAATCCTCCACCCCGCGCCGCCGCTGGTTTCAGCGCCGACCTGAAGCCAACATCACCCCGTTGAGGAGCTAACCATGTCAGAAGCTATTGCCATTCAGCCGCAGACGACGCGTGGTCATATTTCCATCACCAACGTCAGCAAACACTTCGGCCGCTTTAAGGCGCTGGACGACGTATCGCTGGAGCTGCCGCCGGGTTCGGTGACGGTGATCCTCGGCCCGTCCGGCTCCGGCAAATCCACCCTGTTACGGGCGATTAATCACCTGGAACGGGTGGATGAGGGCTTTATCCGCATCGACGGCGAGTACATCGGCTACCGCCGCAAGGGTGACAGGCTTTACGAGCTGAAGGAAAAAGCGATCCTGAAGCAGCGCACCGAGGTTGGCTACGTATTCCAGAACTTCAACCTGTTCCCGCACCTGACGGTGCTGGAAAACATTATTGAAGCGCCGCTGGTGCACAAAAAGATGAACCGCGCTCAGGCGATTGAACGCGCCGGTGAACTGCTGGACGCGGTCGGCCTGCGCCATAAGGCGGACGCCTGGCCGCGCCACCTCTCCGGCGGCCAGCAGCAGCGTATCGCCATCGCCCGCGCGCTGGCGCTCGACCCACGGGTGATCCTGTTTGATGAACCCACCTCCGCGCTGGATCCGGAGCTGGTGGGTGAAGTGCTGGATACCATCAAAAAGCTGGCCCGCTCCGGCACCACGCTGGTGGTGGTCACCCACGAAATCGGCTTTGCCCGCGAAGTGGCCGACCACGTGGTGTTTATGGTCGACGGCCAGATCGTCGAGCAGGGCAACGCCCGCCAGGTGCTGAACCAGCCGCAGCACCCGCGCACGCGGCGCTTTCTGGATAAAGTGCTGTAACTCCAGTCCCGGCGGCCTCGCCGGGATTTTTTTATTTCCCTCGCGCATAAAAAAACCGGCGGTTCAAAGTGAACAGCCGGTTATAACCATTTGGCAAGACGACGAGAAAGTTCAGGGAAGTTAACGGCGTTTGCAGCGCCGTTAAAAACAGCATACTCCCCTGCTAACCCGCTGACTAATAACAATAGTGGCTGAGGTTATGCGCTCAGCCGCTAGCGCCATTGTGCGCCGTTTACCCGCCCGGTTCCCCCCTGCGGCAGAACGCGTAACGCACTGGTCCAGGTCTGCGGAGCCGCTCGGTTAGCGGGTTAGCAGATTCACGCTTATTCCGGTCTCCGGGTCCGTTCCGTTACCAGCCTGGCAGCCCAGGCAGGTTCACGTTTATTCGCCGGTATCGGTACGCTGTACCGCGTCCAGCGTCGCCAGCTCACGCTCGGCACCGGTCAGCTCGCTGAGCTGGCCGTCGCGCATCTCCAGCAGGCGGTCGGCGTGCTGGAAGTAGTGATCATCGTGGCTGATGGCGATAATGGTTTTTCCCAGCCCCTGCAGCCACGGCAGCAGTTCACGATAGAAGATGCGGCGGAAGTGCGGATCCTGATCGGCGGCCCACTCGTCCAGCAGCAGGATATCGCGCTGTTCGGCGGTGGCCAGCAGCAGCGCCAGGCGCTTGGTCTGCCCCTTCGACAGCTTAAGGTCGAGGATACGGTTGCCGTCCAGCTGGATCTTGTCCTGCATCTTCAGCCGTTCCAGCCACGCCTGCACCTGCTGCGGGTCGGCCGCTTCGCCCTGCTGGCCAATCAGCCGGTCAAACAGGTGCACGTCGGTAAACACCGCCGAGAAGCGGCGGCGATAGTTGTCCAGGTCGTTCAGGTCGACGGGATGCCCGTCGATCAGGATCTGGCCGGAAACCGGCTGGTAGAGGCCGGTCAGCAGCATCGCCAGCGTCGATTTACCGCTGCCGTTGCCGCCGATCAGAAACACCAGCTCGCCGCGGTGCAGGGTCATATCGATCGGACCGATGGCAAAACCGTTGTCACCGTAATGGAACACAATATCGCGCAGCTCAAGCGTCTGCCAAGGCTGTGCCGCCGTTGCCGGCGGGAAGGCCGCGTTATAGGGTTCCAGTCTGAACGTCTCCAGCTTATTAAACGCCACCTGGGCGGTCAGCAGGGTCGGCAGCGCGCCCACCGCAGACAGCATCGGCGTACGCAGGAACAGCAGGGTCAGCGAGTAGGTGGCCGCGACGGCGGTATCCGCCCAGCCCAGGGTATTCGCCAGGAAGAATGCGAGGCCGATCGCCCCCAGCATCATGATGTTCGACCAGTTTACCGCGCTGAGGTGATAGGTGTCGGCGCGGATAATATTGTGGCGGTAGGTGCGCGCGTCTTCGCCGTAGACGTCGTCAAAAATCTGCTGCGCGCGCTGACGGTTCAGCGCCAGCTCTTTGCGGCCTTCAATAATGGTCTGATAGTCGGTGTAGAGGCGGTCTTCGGTCTCGCGCAGCGTGGCCAGGTGGCGGTAGACGCGCGCCACCAGCAGCCAGCCGCCGATGATGGTGATTGCCACCCACACCGAGGTCACCAGCAGCATTTTCGACGACAGCCAGCCCAGATAAGCGGCACAGCCGACGGTCAGGATAATGCCCTGAATCAGCTCCGGCAGGCGCACAAAGGCGATGGTTATCGCCCGCACGTCGCTGGTCAGCGCCGCCAGCAGCTGCGCGCTGCCGATCTGCTCAATACGCTCCACCCGGGTATCGAGGATCCGCTTGATAAACTCGCCGCGCAGTCGATAAACAAAGTGGTGGCCGAGCATGGTCAGCGCCAGCTGCGAGGCCAGCGTCACCGCCAGCAGCAGCAGCAGCAGTCCGAGGAATTTCGGCAGCACGCTGAGCGAGGTGTTCAGATTGACGATCAGTTCGCGGTTGATAAAGGCGATCATACCGATCCCTAACGCCGCACTGAGCAGGCTCAGCACGATGACCGCAATAAACGGCCAGCGATACTGTTTATAAACGACGTGCAGCAACTCCATAAAAACATCCCGGCTGGTAAAAAGCAGCCTGCAGTTTAATGAGATGCTTTTCGATAGCAATAACTATTCGTATTCCAGGAAATCCTGCCGCGGTTAACGGGCGCGGCGGAAGGTCAGATTGTAGCGAAACGCCCCGGCGTCAGGGTGGCTGCCCGGCTTGAGCGGCAGGATGCCGTGGAAGCGCAGCCGCGACGGCCCGCCCCACACCACCACGTCGCCATGCTCCAGCAGCAGCCGCTGCGTGGCATCCGTGCGCTCAAAGCCACCAAAAAGAAACACCGCCGGCAGCCCCAGCGACACCGAGACGATCGGCTGGCGCAGATCGCGTTCATCCTTATCCTGATGCAGCCCCATCTTCGCCCCCGGCTCATAGCGGTTTACCAGGCAGAAGTCCGGGTTAAAGCCGCTGAATCCCGCCTCCCGGGCGCAGCTTACCGCCAGCTCGCGGAACGGCACCGGCATCGGCGGGCAGCGCCCGGCATCGCTGCGCGGCTCAGCGTAGCCATAGCCCCGGCTTTCGGAGGCCCAGCCAAAATCACCGCAGTGGGTCATCGCCGCCGACATCCGCTGGCCGCCCGGCGTAAAGCGGTGCACGAACGGGTTCTGCGCGGCAATCTGCTGCACCTGCGCCAGTATCGCCCCCGCCTGCTCGCGGGCGCGACGGCGCAGCAGCACCGCCCCCTCCGCCAGCGGCTCGGCCCAGGGCTCTTCGTCACCAAACAGATCGAGCATTACCCCTCCTCACTGCCGCGCCGGCGGCTGAATAAATGCGCTGAACTGTGGCGACATCCAGCTGGCAAACTGGTCGCCCTGCTTATAGATCAGATACACCGCCAGCTTCTCGCGCAGCGCCAGCGCCTTTGCCCGCTCGGTGCCCAGCACCATCAGCCCGGTGTCCCAGCCGTCCGCCTCCAGCGCGGTAGTGGCGATCACCGTCGCCGACACCAGCTTATGCTGGATCGGCTGGCCGGTGGCCGGGTCGATCACGTGCGAAATACGCCTGCCGTCCAGCTCATAATAGTTGCGATAACTGCCGGAGGTGCTGATGCCGTGCCCCTGCAGATCCACCACCGCCTGCACCGCGTTCTCCTGGTCAGTGGGTTTCTGGATCGCCACCTGCCAGCCGCGCCCCTGCCCGTTCACGCCCCGGGTCAGCACCGCACCGCCCACCGACACCAGATAGTTATTGATCCCCTCCTGCTCCATCAGCCGCGCCAGATGATCGGTGGCAAACCCCTCGCCAACGGTAGAGAGATCGACATACAGCTGCGGCAGATCCTTCTGCAGATACGCCTGCCCGGCACGGTTAATCACCTGCAGATGCGCCAGCCCGGTCAGCGCCTTCGCCGCCGCAATCTGCGCCGCATCCGGCGTCTTCACCGGCTGCTTATCCGGCCCGAACCCCCACAGATTAACCAGCGGCCCAACGGTAATATCCATCGCGCCCGCCGTCTGCTGGCCGATACGCAGCGCCACCGTCACGATATCCGCCATATTATTGCTTACCGGCCACGGCTCGCTGCCGCGATACTGATTAAACCGGGACAGCAGCGAATCGCTCTTCCACGTCGACAGCTCGCGGTCATCCGCATCAAGCTGCTGCTGCACCGCCTTTTGCAGCGCCTCGCGCCGCTGCGCATCCACCCCGGCCACGCTCACCCGCCAGAAGGTACCCATGGTTTTGCCTTCCAGCACCCAGGATTTCGATTCGGCTTTCTGCTGAGGATAATCACAGCCCGCCAGTAAACACAACACCGCCGCGGCGGCTATCACTACGCCAATACGCATCTTACATACCTTAAAACTGTAGCGAAAATTGACCCGAAGAGAGCCTGAATAACGCGAAAATAAGCAGCATCAACCCATTTGAGCGCGGTTGACATCCCCTGCCATTTTTAGCGCGGCCACTCTGCCATAAATCAGCTGTAACAGTTGTCGATCCGTGCCTTTACACGGTCATACCCGGCATCCGGCGTCATAAGTCAGCCACTATCAGACGTGAAAGACCCGGCATCTAAATGCATGATAACTATAGTTCTTTAGTCGTGTAGAAATTTCCCGTTAACTGATTAAGGAAAAATTGAAAGGTGGAAAAAACCACTGAAGCGGGTTCAGGCAGAGATAATCAGTACGAGATAGTAACAATGGTGTATCGTTCCACTGAACGGATAGGAAGCCCATTTTCCCAAACTGGCCGGATTGAGTTTTCCGATATCCCACGGTACACAACCCCTTACACCAACAGCACCCGGGCCGAGCTCTTCGACATAGCTCTGCTGAGCAACATTGTAAGTATCAACCCGACCAACAACGTTTCTTACGGTAACTGCCCACAGAACGGCACCAAAAGGCGTCTGGCTGTTATCACAAGCCAGGTGACTGTGCAGCAGAGTCAGTTGTCTGTAAACCTGTCCCGCAAGACCTTCACCCGCTTTTTGAGGAGTGACAAATGCCCCCCTGATCTGCTTACCTTCAGCCACCACACCGTCACGAAGTAGGAAAGAAAAATTATCGTAGGCAAAACGAGCTATCGTAATGCTACGCGTTTCATCAATCATTCCCAGATCAAGTATCTGCCTGACAATCTCATCATCATCTTTGCCATCATCTCTGAGTTCATCAATGTACGAAGCGATGAAATCCACAGAGTGAAAACCGACCTCTTCAACCGCAGCAATATGATCAAAGTCTGCACCGTCATAAGTCGTTTCGGTCAATTTGCAAACAATGACATCATCAGGGATTAGGAAGTAGAGGGTATTTGAAACAAAACTCCCGCCATGGAAAGACGGGAGCGTTGAGAGGTCTTTAGCGTAAGTATCGCCGATTAAAGAGGGTGACATTCCTTTTTGCTATCCTTAGCCTTTGTATCGCTGAAATAAATTTTCGTCGCGAAATAGTCCTTCATAAAAGAAGCGACCGACACCTCGATCTGGTGCAGAAGCTCATCACTTACCCACATCTCTGGGTACTGCTTCTTCGGCTTCACGGTAAAACGTAATCTGTCACCGCGAATGGCAACTTCTGCAAATGGTTTCACCACTTTAGTGTCATTCGCACGCTTCATATCGCTTAACAATGTCACAATGAAGTGTTGCGAATCTCTGTGCGTACGGCTGAGCATTCTGCGAACTTCAATAGTGTCAGAAAACAGTGGCCTCGGCTCAATAGTATCAATGACTCGCGTATTATCGCGTATCGTCTGAATTGAGCGCTCGCTCTTAGCCCTGGCTTCGCTATGTAACATACTTCCACCTTAGCCTGATACCCCTGTACCAGGCGAATGTCCTACCCATGTAAGACCCGTCACGCTCGCTGACGCCATCGTCAACTGTTCAATAAATCTACGCCGGGCAACCACACTTTTCAAGTTTTACCTGAAAAGCTCCGATGGTGCGAACTGGCACATTAAGGCGTTTCAACGCCCCCTGAGACGCCATTTAACCCTTTGTTTACCGTTCTTTTTCCCCCACTGGCAAAGGATCGCCCCCGGAACGTTGAGAAAAAGGATCTCATGCGTGGTCACCTGAATGACTGTGTCACTATGGCTGATGTAACTGGCGTTCGCAGCGTTGCAGAAAATCGCCACTTTGTCTGACCCGGCTTTTCCTGCCCGGACCCTGAATATTCTCCCCATTCTGGTGCATCTGCCCTGCCACTGGGCAACCACTTCACTCTGTGCCGCCAACAAACAAAGTCGTTGCCTGCCTACCCTCACCAAAACGCCCTGGCACATATCCTGCTTAATAAGATTATCGCCCACTCACGCCAAGGCCAGCCATGAAAACTCTCCCCCAGCAGAACAACGCCGCCAAAGAAAACCACGCCCGCAACCGCCTGTTGCGCTTCGCCCTCTTCACCCTCGGCGGCATGGCCATTGAAGGCACACCCCCTGCCCCCACAACAGACCACCCCCTCAAATACAAACCTTAATCATAGCCCCCTCATACCCCTGCCCTTCCCCCAGCCCACCCCAAAGCCGATTATCAGGGAGGGCAGCGGGATGAGCCCGGAGCGGGGTAACCCGCGCAGGGTCGCCCGCTGACAGGCCCTACAGGCGACCAGCCCTTGCTTTAGGCCGTAACCCTACCCCCCAGCCCACCCCGAAGCCAATTATCAGGGAGGGCAGYGGGATGAGCCCGGAGCGGGGTAACCCGCGCAGGGTCGCCCGCTGACAGGCCCGAAACTCTCGATCCYACAGGCGACCAGCCCTTGCCCTTGCCTTAGCCTTAGCCCTTGCCTCAAGCCCTTCCCCCAGCCCACCCCAAAGCCGATTATCAGGGAGGGCAGCGGGATGAGCCCGGAGCGGGGTAACCCGCGCAGGGTCGCCCGCTGACAGGCCCTGACAGGCCCGACACTCTCGATCCCACAGGCGACGAGCCCTTGCCCTGGCCTTTGCCCTGGCCCTTGCCCTTGCCCTTGCCCCGAAACGTTTCCCCCCCCTTCCCCCAACTGTACATTTCACCGTCTATCCTTAAATTTCGTCCTTTATCCACATCAGACAACCTCGAGGCCACCGCATGGAATCTGCAACCGTATCCACCAGCTGGGGCGCCGAAACCCTCGCCCCCGACACCGTCTGGTTCCGCCTCTGGGCACCCGGCCACGACCACATCACCCTGCAACTCAACGGTGAAAACAGTGAAATGAACCCGGCCGCCGACGGCTGGTTCGAACTGCAGGTTAGCGGCGTCTCCCCCGGTGCAGAATACCTCTACCTGCTGCCCGACGGCACAACCGTCCCGGACCCGGCCTCCCGCGCGCAAAAGCACGACGTCAACGGCCCCTCCGTGGTAACCGACCCAGACGGTTACAACTGGAAACACTCCGACTGGCGTGGCCGCCCGTGGCAGGAGATTGTCACCTACGAACTGCACATCGGCACCTTCACCCCTGAAGGCACCTTCCGCGCCGCCATCGACAAACTACCGTACCTGGCCGATCTCGGCATCACCGCCATCGAACTCCTGCCGCTATCGCAGTTCGGCGGCAACCGCGGCTGGGGTTACGACGGCGTCCTGCTCTACGCCCCGCACAGCGCCTACGGCACGCCGGATGACTTAAAAGCGCTGGTCGATGCCGCCCACGGCCACGGCATCTCGGTACTGCTGGATATCGTACTCAACCACTTTGGCCCGGAAGGCAACTACCTGCCGCTACTGGCCCCGGACTTCTTCGATAAACAGCGCCACACCCCCTGGGGAGCAGGCATCGCCTATCAGGCTGACGCCGCCCGCCGCTATATCGCCGAAGCCCCGCTCTACTGGCTGCGGGAGTACCGCCTCGACGGCCTGCGCTTCGACGCCATCGACCAGATCGAAGATGACTCGCAGCCGCATATCCTCGTGGAGATCGCCCGGCGCATCCGCGCGGAAATCACCGACCGGCCGATCCACCTGACCACCGAAGACTGCCGCAACATTATCGATCTGCACCCGCGCCACGCCGACGGCAGCGCGCCGCTGTTCACCGCCGAATGGAACGATGATTATCACAACGCCGTGCACGTGCTGGCCACCGATGAAACCCACGCCTACTACGAAGACTTCTCCCGCGAGCCGGAAGCCCAGCTGGCGCGATCGCTGGCCGAAGGCTTCGCTTATCAGGGCGAAGTCTCGCCGCAGAGCGGTGAAGCGCGCGGCGTGGACAGCGGCAGCCAGCCGCCGCTGGCCTTCGTCGATTTTATTCAGAATCACGATCAGGTGGGCAACCGCGCGCTGGGCGAACGGCTGTTAACGCTGGCCGGAGCGGAGCGTACCCGCGTGCTGCTGGCCGCGCTGCTGCTGTCGCCGCACAGCCCGCTGCTGTTTATGGGCGAAGAGTACGGCGAAACGCAGCCGTTCCTGTTCTTTACCGACTTCCACGGCGACCTGGCAGAGGCGGTGCGCAAAGGCCGGGCGAAGGAGTTTGCCGGCCACATCGGCTACGCGGGCGAAGCGGTTCCCGACCCGAATGCGCAGCAAACCTTCGATGATTCGAAGCTGAACTGGCAGCAGGCGGACAGTGAAGACGGCCGCGCCTGGCTGGCCTTCACCCGCCGGCTGCTGCAGTTGCGCCATCAGCATATCGTGCCGCTGCTGGCGCAGGCTGGCGGCAACGCTGGCAAGGTGGTTACCACCGCAGCGGGCCTGGTGGCGGTCAGCTGGACGCTGCCGCAGGGCACGCTGTCGCTGGCCTTTAATATCGGTAAAAAGCCGCAACCGCTGCCCGACCAGCCCGGTAAAACAATCTTCGCCTGGCCCGCCGGTGAAACCGCCAGCGGCAGTTCCGCTGCGCCAGAGCAGGCAGGAAAAGCCAGCGGCAGTTCCGCTGTGCCACAGCAGGCTGGAGAAGCGGCGCCGGCAGGCTCCAGGCCGGGCGGTGAGCTGCCGCCCAACAGCATCCTCGTGCGTTTGACAACAGGGAAGAAAAAATGACCATTCCTACAGCCACTTACCGCATCCAGTTCCGCAACGGCATGACCTTTGACCGCGCGGCGGGCCTGGTGCCCTATATTAAACGGCTGGGCGCCAGCCACCTCTACGCCTCGCCAGTCTTCACCGCGACCACCGACTCCACCCACGGCTACGACGTCACCGACGCCAACGAAATCGACCCGGCCATCGGCGGTCGTGAAGGCTTCGATCGCCTGGTTAAGGCGCTGAAGCAGGCCGGGCTGGGGCTGATTCTGGATATCGTCCCCAACCATATGGCCGCCTCGCTGGAGAACGCCTGGTGGCGCGACGTGATCGAACACGGCGCAGCCAGCCGCTACGCCGGCTACTTCGATATCGACTGGACGCAGCGCCTGACGCTGCCGTTTCTCGGCGACGATTTTGCCACGGTGCTGGAACAGGGCGACATCAGCGTCAAAGCCGATCCGCACAGCGGCCGCCCGGCGCTGGCGTATTTTGACAGTTTTTATCCGTTAACGCCGGCCAGCTGGCAGGGGCAGGAGGCGGCGGTGCTGGCGCTGACCGATAAGACGCAGATCGCCGCGCTGCACGATCGCCAGCCGTGGCGGCTGATGTCGTGGCGCGACGCCCCCGGTGAACTCTCCTACCGCCGCTTCTTCGAAATCACCGGGCTGGCCGGGGTGCGGGTGGAGGATCCTGCGGTATTTGCTGACAGCCACCGGCTGATCCTGGAGCTGGTGCATAGCGGCGCGGTGGACGGGCTGCGGGTCGATCACGTTGACGGGCTGGCCGATCCCAAAGGCTATCTGGAACAGCTGCGCGCGGCCGCCGGAGATGCTTGCTACATCACGGTTGAGAAGATCCTCAGCGCAGGCGAGCGGCTACCGGCGGACTGGCCGGTCTCCGGCACCACCGGCTACGAGTTTATTGAGGCGCTGGCCGACGTGCTGGTCAACGGCCAGCGCATTGACGCGCTGCGCGCCGCCTATCAGCAGCAGGTCGGCCAGCCGCTGAAGATGGAGCAGGAGCTGCGGGCGGCGCGAGCGCTGATGGTCGATCGCAACTTTGCCGGCGAGTTTGCCACGCTGCTCAGCCTGGCCGTGGAAATCGCCGCGGCGGAAGGGGAAGCGCCGGACGATGACGCGATCCGCCACGCGCTGCGCGAGCTGCTGCTGGCCTTCCCGGTCTACCGCACCTACGGCACCGCTGCCGGGCTGCCGCAGGCTGACCAGGCGCTGCTGGCGGGCGTGGTGGAACAGGTCAGTCACGGCACACACGCCGCCGACCCGCACGCGCTCGGCTTTATCGTGCGGCTGCTGCGCGGCGAAGCGGCCACCCGTGCCGAACGGGCGGACAGCTTCCGCACCCGCTTCCAGCAGCTCAGCGGCCCGCTGATGGCGAAATCGGTGGAGGACACGCTGTTCTTCCGCCACAGCATGAACCTGGCGCTGAACGAAGTGGGAGCCGAACCGCTGCCGCGTCGTTTCGATCCGCGGCAGTTTCATCAGGCGATGCGTGAACGTCTGCAGCAGCAGCCGGACGGCATCACCAGCACCTCGACCCACGATACCAAACGCGGCGAAGACGCCCGCGCCCGCCTGTACACGCTGAGTGAAGCCCCGGAAAGTTGGGCGGCGGCGGTGACGCGCTGGCAGCAGCTGAACCACAATGCGGTGCAACAGCTGGCCGACGGCCCGGCGCCGCGCCCGGCCGGCGAGTGGATGCTGTACCAGGCGCTGGCCGGGGTCTGGCCAGCGGAACTGCAGCCTGAAGATGCCGACGGGCTGCAGGCGCTGGAGGAGCGCTTCACCGCCTTCGTTGAAAAAGCGATGCGCGAAGCCAAGCTACGCACCGACTGGGCGGAAACCAACGACGCCTATGAACAGGCGGTGCTCGGCTACGCGCGGCAGTTGCTCAACCCGGCTAACCGGGCATTTCTGCAGGACTTTCACGCCACGCTGCAGCCGTTTATCCGCGCCGGGCTGCTGAACGGCCTGACGCAGACGGCGATCAAACTGACCGCGCCGGGCGTGCCGGATATCTACCAGGGCAGCGAAGGGCTGAACTTCAGCCTGGTCGACCCGGATAACCGTCGCGAACCGGACTTCGCCCGGCTGCAACAGCAGCTGGCAGAGAGCGACCGGGCAGACTTCAGCCCGCTGCAACGGCTGAACGCAGAGCGACAACCGGCAGCCGCCGGCGCTCAGCCCGGCTCAGCCCCGGCGGCCTTACTGAATGGCCAGCTCAAACAACAGCTGGTCGCCGCGCTGCTGGCGCTGCGCAATACTCACCCCGCCCTGTTCCGCCACGGCGACTACCTGCCGCTGACCGTCGACGGGCCAGCGGCAGATCGCTGGCTGGCCTTTGCCCGCAGCGAGGGCGAAACCCGGCTGGTGGTGATTGTGCCGCGGCTGAGGCTGGACGATATCTACCGGGCTGAAGCCGGCGATACCCGTTGCGCTGATGCAGACGATGCGGCGCGGCCCGGCGCTGGCGATACCAGCTGGGCGGATACAGATGAGCTGAGCTGGGCCGGCGCCGGTGACACCAGCTGGGCGGATAAAGACGACCTGAACTGGGCCGGGGCGGGCGATAAGCGCTGGGCCAGTGCAGAAAGCGCAAACGGAGATCAACAGGCGGCAGACGATGAAACAGCCGTTGCGGTTACCCGGCAGGCATCAGAAACACTCACGCTGCCGCCGCAACTGGCGCAGCGCCGCTATCAAAACGTGCTGACCGGCGAGACCAGCCAGCCGGGCAGCACGATTGCGCTGCCTGCCAGCGCAGAACCGGCCTTTATCGTGCTGGTGAGCCTTAACGGGAAGATTAAGTAATGACATTCGCTGGCTGAAAGAGCCTCCTTGTGATCCGACGCTGAGGCCTACGGCGTTGAACACGGGACACGGGCTTCGGGTTCAGCCAGCCTGTTGCTGTGTAGTGCTCGCGAATGGCTGACTCTCAGGAGTTAGCATTTTTATTCTGCTGTTAGCTGAAGTTCTGACCTTCTACGGAGAGAGTTATGTCACAGGGTACGCGTTTTGAAATTACAGCAGGACACGGGGAGCAGCTGGGTGCCAACTACGACGGCCAGGGCGTTAACTTCGCGCTGTTCTCCGCCTGCGCTGAGCGGGTGGAGCTGTGCCTGTTCGACCCCAGCGGCGAAAATGAGATTGCCCGGCTGGAACTGCCGGAGTATACCCACGAGGTGTGGCACGGCTACGTCCCTGGCCTCAAGCCCGGCACATTGTACGGCTATCGCGTTTACGGCCCCTACGATCCGGAAAACGGCCACCGCTTTAACCCTAACAAGCTGCTGCTTGATCCCTACGCCCGTGAACTGGCGGGTGACGTGCGCTGGAACGAGGCGCACTTCGCCTATGACCTGCACCACGAAGACAAAGACCTGACCTTTGATGAACGCGACAGCGCCCCCTTTACACCAAAATGCCGGGTCATCGACCCCAACGAATTTGACTGGCAGGATCACCAGCGGCCCACTATTCCCTGGCCGCAGGCCGTCGTCTATGAAACCCACGTCAAAGGCTTTACCCAGCTCAACCCGGCGCTGCCACCTGCGCTGCGCGGCACCTATGACGGCATGGGCCACAAAGCCTCCGTCGACTACATCAAAAGCCTCGGCGTTACCTCGGTAGAGCTGCTGCCGGTGCACTGGTTCCCGGACGACCAGCACCTGCTGGATAAAGGGCTGAAAAATTTCTGGGGCTACAACAGCCTCGGCTTCTTCGCCCCGGCCAGCCGCTACTTTGGCCCGCGCGGCATCCAGGGCTTCCGCGATATGGTGCGCGCCTACCACGATGCCGGCATTGAGGTGATCCTCGACGTGGTCTACAACCACACCGCCGAAGGCAACGAACTGGGCCCGACCCTGTCGTTCAAAGGCATCGACAACTTCTCCTACTACCGCACCCTGCCCGACCAGCACCGCTACTACATCAACGACACCGGCACCGGCAACACCGTCAACACCTCGCACCCCAGGGTACTGCAAATGATCATGGACTCGCTGCGCTACTGGGCAGAATCGATGCACGTCGACGGCTTCCGCTTCGATCTTGGCACCATTCTCGGCCGCGAACCGGACGGCTTCGACCCGCGCGGCGGCTTCTTCGACGCCATGCGTCAGGACCCGCTGCTCTCGCGCCTTAAGCTGATCGGTGAACCCTGGGACATCGGCCCCGGCGGCTACCAGGTCGGCAGCTTCCCGCCGGGCTGGGCCGAATGGAACGACAAATACCGCGACACCGTCCGCGAATACTGGAAAGGCGATAACGTCACCTCCGACTTCGCCGCCCGCCTGCTCGGCTCCGGCGATCTCTACGACCGCTTCGGCCGCCGACCGTGGGCCAGCGTTAACTTTATCACCGCCCACGACGGCTTCACCCTCAACGACCTGGTCTCTTACAACGACAAACACAACGACGCCAACGGCGAAGACAACAACGACGGCCACAACGACAACCGCTCATACAACTATGGCGCAGAAGGCCCCACCGATGATGACGACATCGTCGCGGTACGCGAACGCCAGAAACGCAACTTCCTCGCCACCCTGTTCTTCTCCCACGGCACGCCGATGCTGCTGGCCGGCGATGAATCTGGCCGCAGCCAGCTCGGCAACAACAACGGCTACTGCCAGGACAGCGAACTCTCCTGGCTTCACTGGGACAACCTCCCCGCCAGCGCCGACGCCCTGCGCGACTTCACCCGCCACCTGATCGCGCTGCGCGCCGCCCAGCCGCTGCTGCGCCGCGAAAGCTGGCGTGACGGCCTTGACATCAAATGGTTCAACGCCGGCGGCGGCTTACAGCAGGACGAACAGTGGGATGAAGGCTCCACCATCGGCGTATACCTCGGCCGCGCCGACCTGCAGCCCGATCCCGGCATCTGGCACGACGTGCTGATGCTCTTCAACCCCTTCGAAGGCAGCGTCCCCTTCCAAATCCCGCAGTTTGGCGAAGGCGGCTGGCTGCTCGAACTCTCCACCGGCGACCACACCCAATCCGGCCAGGCGATCACCAAAGAAAAAGACTTCGAACTGGAGGGCCGCAGCTTCGCACTGTTCAGAAGGCCATAAAATTGACAGCCAATAAAACCGTTAATTATCAGGGAGGGCAGCGGGATGAGCCCGGAGCGGGGTAACCCGCGCAGGGTCGCCCGCATGACCGCCAGACACTCTCGATCAAACAGGCGACATGCCCTAAAAACCACAGCCAAAACAGCCATCAACAATCAGGGAGGGCAGCGGGATGAGCCCGGAGCGGGGTAACCCGCGGAGGGTCGCCCGCTGACAGGCCCGGCACTCTCGATCACACAGGCAACGAGCCCTAAAAAAGGCAGGCGAAAAAAAACCGGGTTGCCCCGGTTTTCATCAAAACGACTGCTAACGCATCAGAACTGGTAAACCAGACCTACCGCTACCACATCGTCAGTATTCACACCGGCATCGCGGGTGAACTGATTCTCGTCCAGCAGGTTGATCTGATAATCAACATAGGTCGACATATTTTTGTTGAAGTAGTAAGTCGTACCCACATCAATGTATTTCTTCAGATTCTGCTTACCGTAACCCTCAACATCGGTACCACGAGAGTTAACAAACGCCAGCGACGGACGCAGACCGAAATCGAACTGATACTGAGCTACCAGCTCCCAGTTATCCGCCTTATCCGCGTAACCGTAAACATCGGCGCTGGTGCTGCTGCCGAAGCGGGTCGCATTGTAAGAACGGGTATACATTGCCGCCAGATAAACGTTGTTAGCGTCATACTTCAGACCACCGGTGTAAGCCGTGGCTTTATCACCGTGACCCAGCGCTGCCGGGCTGTTCTGATCGGTAGTACGGTCAGAAGAGAAGGTCGCCGCACCGATACCAAAGCCGGAACCGATGTCATAAGTGGTAGAAACACCCCAGCCGTCGCCGTTCTGACCCAGCACGTCACGGCCGTTATTCGACTCGGTGGCGCTGCTGTTCTTGCCCTGGTACTGCACGGCGAAGTTCCAGCCGTCAACCAGACCAAAGAAGTTGTTGTTACGGTAGGTCGCCATACCGTTACCACGGGAGAACATAAAGTTGTCTGCACCGTAGGTATCACCACCGAACTCAGGCAGTACGTCGGTCCATGCGCCGATATCGTAAGCCACGCCGTAATTACGACCGTAGTCGAATGAACCGGCTTCGCCAAATTTCAGGCCGGCAAAACCAACACGCGTATAGCTGTTCGCGGTGCCCTGGGACTCAGCGCTGTTCAGCGCAGCCTGATACTCCCACTGGCCGTAACCGGTCAGCTCGCTGGAGATCTGGGTTTCGCCCTTAAAGCCAAAACGCAGGTAGGACTGATCGCCGTCGGTACCGTTGTCATCAGAGAAGTAGTGCAGGCCATCCACTTTACCGTTCAGGTCCAGTTTGTTGCCGTCTTTATTATAGATTTCTGCTGCGCCTGCGGAACCGGCTACCAGCAACGCTGGAACCATCAGAGAAAGAACGCGTAATTTCATTTCATTACCCTCTTGTTATCTGCTTATTTGCCACTGCGTGCTGAAGAGTAAAATTCAGCCTGAAATGTCATGTTAAGCCGTGGAGAGTAATTATCTATCGAGAAAATGATACTAATTTTCCAAAAGTGTTTCAAACATACTTACAAGTATTTCACTTTGTAATTTAAGCGGAACTTTTATGCAGCACAAATTGCAAAGTTATATAGCACTAATAATCAAAAAATAACAATATTCTTATTTTTCAGCAGATTAATCCTAATCATCAACCAGCGCACTGAATGGTAAAATTTTTTCGCGATCTGCCCTTATAATTACCCTGCTATCATCATTTTATTGAGCATTACCTTCATTCACCCCGAATGATTTGTTTTACCCCAGATTCCTGCCGAACCTCGTGTTCGGCTTTTTTTTTGCCGTTTTTTTCAGCATTGTCAACTCAGGTAAAGTTACCCCAGCTGAAAAAATTAAGCATGACTATTTCTGCACAATGTTATTCACCGCACGGATAAATCCGGCAGCAAATAGCGCCATCTTTACCACTTAATTATTACGGTTAAAAAATGGGTTACGGCCAAATTCCCTCGCGCACCTCTTGCGTCGCTTAACGGGATCGCCGCGGCGAAATGCTTCACTCCCCGCCACGCCGCCGACGGCGGCAGACAACCGCCAGCCACCCTCCTGCCCGGCTGTACACTCTGCCCGCATTTCGCCAGGAGTACTCTGGAAATTCTTAATAAGACGACGATTCCGATTAACAGCCCCCCACTTTCGGGTTATTACTTTGCCGCGCACCGGCAGTGGCTGAACGCAGGCCGCAGCGAGCCGATAAACACGCACTGGTTGGGTGGTTTAGCTTCTTTAGCACATGTAAATGTGGTAAAAATCTGGGCTGAATTGGGACAGGCAGAACGGATAAAAATGACCACACTGGATGTACACATTACCGATAAGTCTGCGCGACTGACGCAACGCGCCACGCGCGTCGCCTTTCTCATCGCCGGTATCGGCATGGCCGCCTGGGCACCGCTGGTTCCTTATGCCAAAGATCGTGCCGCGCTCAGCGACGCCTCCTTTGGTACCTTACTGCTGTTTCTCGGCCTCGGATCGATGCTGGCGATGCCGCTGGCCGGGAGCCTTGTCAGCCGCCTCGGCTGCAGGCGGGTGATTACCGCCGGCAGCGCGCTGTTACTGTTGATGCTGCCGCTGCTGGCGGTGCTCTCATCGGCCCTTAGCCTCGGAGCCGCGCTGATGATGTTCGGCGCGGCGATGGGCCTGGTCGACGTGGCGATGAATATTCAGGCGGTAGAGGTCGAAAAGCGCTCCGCGAAGGCGATGATGTCCGGCTTTCACGGTTTCTTCAGCATCGGCGGGATCGTCGGTGCCGGTCTGGTCAGCGCGCTGCTGGCGCTGGGCATGTCGCCGCTGCCCGCGGTGCTGGCGATCGACCTGCTGCTGATCGTGCTGTGGTTCTCCAGCCAGCGCTATTTTCTTAACCGGCCGCTGCACCAGCCGGATGCGCCACTGTTTGTGGTGCCGCGCGGCTGGGTACTGTTCCTCGGTATTCTGTGCTTCATTCTGTTCCTGGCCGAAGGCTCGATCCTCGACTGGGGCGCGCTGTTCCTGACCCAGCATCGCGAGATGCCAACCGCTCAGGCCGGGCTGGGCTATGCGGTGTTCTCGGTGGCGATGACCATCGGCAGGCTGTGCGGTGACCGCATCGTGCACGCCTGTGGCCGCACGGCAACGCTGTTTGTCGGCTCACTGTGCGCGGCGCTGGGCATGCTGCTGGTGGTCGCGGTGCCCGCCGCCTGGGTCTCGCTGCTGGGCTTCCTGCTGGTGGGCTTTGGTGCCTCCAATACCGTGCCGATTATGTTCAGTGCGGCAGGAAACCAGACCGTGATGCCGGTTAATCTGGCGATCTCGTCAATGACCACCATCGGCTACGCCGGGATCCTGGCGGGTCCGGCGCTGGTCGGCTTTATCGCCCAGTGGTCCAGCCTGTCGGTGGCGTTCAGCCTGATCGCCGCGCTGCTGCTGCTGGTCGCCGCCAGTTCACGCAAGATTACCAGCTGACCGGGGAAAATGACGCATGCTGCCCAATAAGTTTCCCGTGACCGCCGGCAACGTCTCGCGCTTCTTTATGCTGTTCACGCTGGTGCTGCTGCTGGCCAGCGGTTTTATGATCGCCAACGCGGTCAACGCCACGCTGACCGCCAAACGCGACGTACTGTCCGATATCACCCACAGCATGCAAAAGCGCATCGACGCCTACCGCTTTGCCACCTGGCAGCTGTATGAAAATCTCGCCGCCACCGCCACCGGCAGCACCGCCGCCACCCTGCAGGAGACCCGCCTGCGCCCGGACGTCTACGCTCTGGAAAAAACCCGGCGTAAAACCGAAGCGCTGATCTTCGGCTCCCACGACAGCAGCACGCTGGAGATGACGCAGAGGATGTCCGGTTATCTGGACCAGCTGTGGGGGGCGGAAAACAGCACCTGGTCGATGTACTTTCTTAACGGCCAGGACAACAGCCTGATCCTTATCTCAACGCTGCCGTTGAAAGAGATGGCCGCACAGACCAAAGACAGCGCCATCAGCAATATTGCCGAAGCGCGCCGCGCGGAGATGCTGCAGCAGGCTAACGCGCTGGATGAGCGCGAGAGTTTCTCGCCGCTGCGCCGTTTCAGCTGGCAGAACGCGCCCTATTTCACCCTGCGCACCACCTTCAACCAGCCGGGACATCTGGCGACCGTGGTCGCTTTCGATCTGCCGGTCAATGATATTATTCCCCCGGCGATGCCGCTGGACAACTTCCAGCTGCGCCAGGACACCACCCCGGTGGCCGAAGGCAGCGACGGCCAGCAGAACAGCGCCAGCACCCGCGTCAGTTGGGTAAGTCCGTTCGTTGAGATCACTGCCCCGCTCTCCAGTACCTCGCTGCAGCTGGTGTACCGCATTCCGGTCACCGGGCTGGCGCTGGAGACGGTGCGCAACCTGATCTGGCCGCTGCTCGCCAACCTTGCTCTGCTGCTGATGTCGGTCGCCGGCCTGCTGCTGCTGCGCCAGCAGTCGCTGCGCCCCAGCGAAAATCAGAGCGCGGAGCTGGACGCGCTGCGCATGCTTAATGAGGAGATCGTGGCGACGCTGCCGGTGGGGCTGCTGGTGTATGATTTTGCCAATAACCGCACCCTGCTGAGCAATAAAATTGCCGAGCACCTGCTGCCGCATCTTAACCTGCAGAAAATCATCAATATGTCCGATCAGCACCAGGGCATCCTGCAGGCGACGGTGAATAATGAAGTGTATGAAATTCGCCACCTGCGCAGCGCCATCTCGCCGCATACGCAGCTGTTTATGATGCGCGATCAGGATCGTGAGCTGCTGGTGAATAAAAAACTGCAGCGGGCGCAGCAGGTGCTGGAGAAGAATCACCAGACGCGTCAGCAGCTGTTACAGAACCTGGGCTTTGCCCTGCAGCGCCCGTTACAGTCGCTGAACGGTGACCTGCAGACGCTGGCCGCCGGGCACGACGCCGCGCTGGCGGAGCGAACGCTTGCCGCCTCACAGGCGCTGAGCCAGCTGGTGGATGACATCGTGCTGCTGAACCAGCTGGAGACGCTGGACTGGGCGCCTAACCCTGCCGCCTTCAGCCCGCGGGCGCTGCTGGATGAGCTGGCGCTGGCGGTCCTGCCGGCGACGCAGCGCAAAGGACTGACCCTGCTGGTCGCCAGCCAGCTGGATGCCGAGCAGCTGCGTTATGGCGATCGGCAGGCGTTAGGCAAGATCCTCTCGACGCTGCTTGACTATGCGGTGACCACCACCGACTGGGGGCGCATCAGCCTGACCCTGGACGCGCCGGGCGATCGGCCCGACCTGCTGACCTTTGAGGTGGTTGATACCGGCAGCGGGCTGCGCGCCGATGAGATCGACAACGCCGATTTCCCATTCCTCGGCGAGACCCAGGCCGACCGCTACGGTCAGGCGTCGGGGATGGCCTTCTTCCTGTGTAAACAGCTGTGCAAACAGCTCGGCGGCCGCTTTGAGGTGCAGGCCACGCCGCAGATCGGCTCGCGCTATAAAATTCAGCTGCCGCTGCCGGCGGCGCCCGCGCCGGAACAGGAAGAGCCGCTGCTGGAAGGCGTTAACGCGCTGATTGATATTACCGTTGATGACGTGCGTAAAATCGTGGTACATCAACTGTCTGCCTGGGGCGCTAACTGCATCACGCCGGATGAGCGTTTCTCAGGTCAGGAACATGATGTTCTGGTGACGGATGACCCGACGCGGCTGACCCGCTGGTCGCTGCTGCTCACCGACGATCAACCCGGCTACACCCGGCTGGCCGACGGCCAGTATCGGGTTAATTTCAACATCAGCAGCGCGATGCAGGATGCACTGCTGCTGTTGATAGAACAGCAACTGGCCGAAGAGGAGCAGGCTGAGCAGCAGGGTGAACAGCCTGATATCGCTCAGCTTGTCGCCAGTGGCTATTTCCAGCTGTTCGTGGATACAGTACCCGATGATGTCATCAGGTTGTATAATGAGGCAGCAAACCAGGATTACAGTGCGCTGTCTCAAACGGCACATCGGCTAAAAGGTGTGTTTGCCATGTTAAATTTGCTACCCGGCAAGCAGCTTTGTGAATCGCTGGAACAGCACATTGAACAATGCAGCGATTCAAACATTAAAAATACCACCAGTGAAATTGACACTTACGTCAATGACCTGCTGCAGCAAGGTAACCCATAAGATGAATAACATGAACGTAATCATTGCCGACGACCATCCTATTGTCCTGTTCGGCATTCGCAAGTCACTCGAGCAGATCGAGTGGGTTAACGTTGTTGGCGAGTTTGAAGATTCTACGGCGTTGATTAACAGCCTGTCGAAACTTGATGCTCACGTGTTGATCACCGACCTGTCAATGCCGGGTGAAAAGTACGGTGACGGCATTACGCTGATCAAGTACATCAAACGCCACTATCCGGACCTGTCGATCATTGTTCTGACCATGAACAACAATCCGGCGATCCTCAGCGCAGTGCTGGATCTGGATATTGAAGGGATCGTACTGAAACAGGGTGCGCCAACCGACCTGCCTAAAGCGCTGGCCGCCCTGCAGAAAGGCAAGAAGTACACCCCGGACAGCGTGGCAAAACTGCTGGAGAAAATCAGCGCCGGTGGCTACGGCGACAAACGCCTGTCGCCGAAAGAGAGTGAAGTGCTGCGCCTGTTCGCCGAAGGCTTCCTGGTGACCGAGATTGCCCGCAAGCTGAACCGCAGCATTAAAACCATCAGCAGCCAGAAGAAGTCGGCGATGATGAAGCTGGGCGTCGATAACGATATCGCCCTGCTGAACTACCTCTCTTCGGTCAGCATGACGCCGGTCGACAAAGACTAACCGGGCAGGCCGCCTGACGGTGGCCCGGGGGGCGGGCGTGATGCAGCCCCTCGGCCCTTATCACCGCCCGTTAACCCCGCGCTTTTCGCACACTCGCAGCATAAAACTTCAGCGACTGCTGCAGCGTCTCCATGGTCACCGGTTTCGACAGACAGTTGTCCATGCCGGCGTCCAGACAGCGCTGCTTCTCTTCCGCCAGCGCATTAGCCGTCACCCCCAGTACCGGGAAGGTGCGCCCCTGTTCGCGCAGGCAGCGGGTCAGGCGATAGCCGTCCATCTTCGGCATATTGACGTCGGTCAGCACGATATCTATCTCGTTGCGGCTCAGCACGCTTAGCGCGTCTTCGCCGTCCTGGGCGGTTTTCACCCGATAACCGAGCGAACCGAGCTGATCGGACAACAGCATACGGTTGATCGGATGGTCGTCGACCACCAGGATCAGAATATCGTCATTGTCAGCATCCCCGCGCGCGTCAGCCACGCTGACCATATAAGGCGACGGCAGCGCCAGCGCCAGACGCCAGATCCGCGCCAGCAGCGCGGGCAGCTCATGGGGGGTGATGGTGCCGTATACCCAGCGGCCGGGGCTCTGCTCCAGCGGGCCATCGTTGTGGCGGCCGTCAAAGCGTACCACCGCGCGCACCGGGTGCGACGGCTCCAGCTCATAGTCGCAGACCACCACGTCATCCGCCTCCCCTTCCCCTGCGTAGAGTGCCACCTGCAGCCCCTGCTGCTGCAGCAGCGCGCTGAGGAAGTCGGCCAGCACCTGGTTGCGCAGCGCCAGCCAGCAGCGTTTGCCCTGCAGCCCTTCCTGCCGCTCGGCCAGCGGCGGATTGCTGCGATAAAGCGGGATGCGGATAATAAACTCGCTGCCCATCCCCGGTTCGGAATCAACCTCGATATCACCGTCCATCATGCTGGTCAGTTTTTCGCAGATCGCCAGTCCAAGACCGGTGCCCTGGAAGTGGCGCTGCACGCCGCTGCCCACCTGGAAGAAGGGATCGAACAGCCGGGTCAGCTCTTTCGCCGGGATGCCGACGCCGGTATCGCGCACGCGGAACGCCAGATAGCCGTCGCGCAGGTAAACGTGCAGGGTAATGCCGCCGGTATGGGTGAATTTGATGGCGTTATTCAGCAGGTTGGAGATCACCTGCTGCAGGCGCATCGGGTCACCGTTAAGCGTCTGAGGGACGTCGCTGTCGATATAGCACCACAGCGTCAGCCGCTTCTTCACCACCATCGCCAGATAGTTGGCGGTGATGTGCGCCACCACTTCACGCGGCGAGAATTCGGCCGGCTCAATTTTCAGCTGCTCCGATTCGATTTTCGAGAAATCGAGGATATCGCTGATGATTTTCAGCAGCAGGCTGGAGGAGTTGTTCATCGCGGTGACCAGCGAATCGACCCCCGGCGGCAGCGATTTGGTCTGCAGCAGGTCAAGATTACCGATAATGCCGTACAGCGGCGTGCGCAGTTCGTGGCTGACGGTGGCAAGGAACATCGATTTTGACTGGCTGGCCTGTTCGGCCGCCTGCGCCATCTCCTGCAGCGACTCCTCCATTTTGACGCGGGCGCTGACGTCCACCAGCACGCAGATCGCCACGTTCTCATTGCGATAGCGCGAATGCACAAAGCTGATCTGCAGGTTGGTATTGCTGCCGGTCAGCACGTCGACAAAGTTCACCTGCTGGCCGCAGATAATTTCGGTCAGCCGCTGGCGGTCTTCCTGGGTCAGCAGGGTGAGATAGTTGTGCGCCAGTTCGTTACTGAGGATGTTGGTGCCGTCGCTGGTGCGCAGAATACAGATGCCCACCGGCGCGGAGGCGACGATTTTACGGTTGAACTGCTCGTGCTCCTCCAGCCGGTAGGCGTTATCCTCGGCGGGCAGGAACATGCGCCGTTCAAACAGCCAGGCGAGGGTAAACAGGATCAGCGCGCTGAACAGGTTGAGCAGCAGCGCGTTGATGATCATGATTTTCAGCCGCTCAATAATCACCTCGGTCGACACCGAATAGACCACGCTGAGCGAGGACGGTAACAGCTTTTTCTTTAAAATCAGCTGATCGTAGCCCGCCACGTAGCCAAACCAGGCGTCGCTGTCCGGCAGGTCGTCCGCGCCGAAGCCGGGGCCGCTGCGCGCCGATGACAGCACCCGCTGATTGTTCTGATCGACCAGCGTCACCGTGACCGGCAGGCTGCCGGCGGTGATAAAGTCATCCATGCGGATGCTCTGTTCAATGCCGAGCAGCGCGGCCACCTTGTTGGCCACGTAAACCGGCATCAGCATATAGTAGTAGCCGTTGCCCGGCTGGCTGCCCGGCGCCACCCAGTAGACGCTGCTCTGCCGCTCCTCGTCATTGCCGTTGCGGTACTTGAGGATGCGATCCTGCAGCAACTTCAGCGCGCTTTGCCGGTCAACCGAAGCGCTGCCGACGCCGAAATCGGCCAGGCACTGGCTCTCGCCGCCGACAAAAAACACCCGGTTGAGATCGTAGGCAGCGGCAAAATTCTCTTTCCAGTAGTGCAGGAAATAGCTCAGCGACTGCAGGGAGTTGCTCCAGGTGCTGCTCATCGCGCTGCAGTCGGAGTCGGCGTACAGCGGATAGAACTGCGGCGCGGTGCCCTTGCCGGGAAACACGCCGTTGAGCACGTCCAGCCCGCTGGTCGAGGCGTTCAGGCGGTTTTCCGCAATAAACTGCAGCTCACGGGTTACGTCCGCCAGGTGGCGGACGTACCACTGCGCCTGGTCGTAGCTGTTGTTGAACTCCTGGCGTACCTGGGACTCTTTTTCGTGCAGCACGTTAATGATGTAAAAGGTGGTTAACAGCGCGCCCAGCGTCCACAGCATCAGCGCCAGCGCGCGAAACAGGTAGCGGGAAATCCTTAACGTTGTTCGAAAAGAGACCGGATATTTCAAGGGAGGAGCCTGGTGACAGCCATAGTGGCCGAATAATAAATAGGAGTGACGCTACAGTAGCGTCAGCCTGGTGAAAAAGCCAGTTCAGCCGCCGCTTTCAGGGGACGATTTCAGCCTGTTCCGAATGCCGGCTGCGCCAGGCCGTTGGCGTAAGGCCGGTGATACGGCGAAATTCGCGGTTAAAGTTCGATTTGGTCTGAAACCCGGCCTGTTCCATAACAACAATCACCGACGCATTGCTTTCCACCAGCAGCCTCATCGCCTCAGCAATGCGCCAGCCGTTGACGTAGTGCGACACGCTCTGCCGGTGCACGGCGTTGATCGCCGCAGAGACCTGACGCGCCGGAATACCGGTTTTCCGTGCCAGCATCAGCAGATTCAAATCGGCGCGCTGATACAGGCCCTCGCGCATCACCCCCTCCACCGCCGCCAGAATCATCGACTGCTGCGCGGCATCACCCCGGCTGGTGCACGCCCTATCCGCCCCCGGAAGCGGCGTCTCGCCCCCGGAAGCCAGCAACGAGCCCGGCGTCTGCGGCATCGCGGGCAGATGCGCAGCGATAGTTTGCGCAGCAGCGGCAACCGGCCGGTGTGCGCCAGCGCAGACGGCTGCGCCCGGGTCCGCGACGTTTGCAGCACCCTCTTCAGCAACTGACGCCGCTGCCTCTGCCCCTGCTGCTTCATCTCCTGCCCTGGCCGCGTGCTTCTCTGCCGGGCCCGGCCCCCCTGCGACTACCGGTGCCAGCACCAGTAATACTGAGAGCACCGCGCAGATCAGCAGGTTACCGCCCAGCAACAGGCCGCCGGTCCCCGCTCCAGCGGCAAAGTCGAACAGCAGCGTAACGGTGATGTCGAGCAGCGCCACCGCCACCAGCAGCCAGGCGGCGATGCGCCAGCCGGTGACCGTTAACGCGCTGTGGCTGAACGCGAGCGGATAAAACGCGTCGCTGCCGCCGCGCAGGCGGTGCAACATTGCGGCGGCGCAGCCCAGCCAGACGGCGGGCAGCAGCGGATCGATCGCCTGCGGCAGCCACGCCACCGCCGCCGCCATGGTCAGGATCGCCCCGGCAGCAGCAAGGTAACGCGGCCGCCGGCCCATCGCCTGCGCCAGCGCGGCGCGGCACAGCAGCGGCAGCGCGGTGGCGGTCACCGGCAGCAGCCGCGGCCAGCCGTTAGCATCCGGCAACGCCACCAGCCCGGCGTTCAGCGTGTGAACCAGGCAAATCAGCAGCAGCGCTCGCCACGGCCACCCCGTCGCCCGCCGTTGTAACAGCAGCAGCAGGCAGACCAGGCTGAGCAGAAAATTAACCGGTATCAGCATGGGACTCTATCGCGATCGAGGACGCCACGCGTCCGTAAACTTCTGATAATAGGCTTCTTTATACACAAGGAATCCAAAAAATGCGCGTAATAATTGTCTTACTGCTGCTGATTACCAGCTTCACCAGCCACGGTTATAGTGTGGGCAGCCAGCTTGAAACTGTCAGCAACGGCCAGCATGGCCGCCCGTTAAAAGTGAGGATTTTCTACCCCAGTGCCGACGCGGGCGTCCCCACGTTGCAGGGGGCGAATGCCGTTTTTGGCGGATTCAGTGCGATTGAGCATGCTCATCCTGCGGACGGACGTTTCCCATTGATCGTGCTGAGCCACGGCAGCGGCGGCAACAATACCAGCCTCGCCTGGCTGGCGGTGCCGCTGGCGGCCCGCGGGGCGATCGTCATCGCCGCCAGCCACCCCGGCAGCACCACCGGCGACTCGCGGCCGCAAACCGACCTGACGCTGCAAATCCGCGATCTCAGCCAGCTGATTAGCCACTATCTGCAGGCCCCGGCCTGGCGGCCTTACATCGACCGCAACAACGTCGGTGCCATCGGCCACTCTAAAGGCGGCTACAGCGTGCTGGCGCTGGCCGGGGCGCAGGTGACCCGCGAGAGCCTGACCCGCTACTGTCAGCAGATGCCGCAGATGCCGGACTGCCAGTTTTACCAGCGCGGCGGCGTGCAGCGCGAGCAGACCGACAATGCCCGGCTGGCGGCCAGCTACCGCGATACGCGGGTGAAGTGGATGGTGGCGCTCGATCCGGGCATGAGCTACGCCTTCACCCCGGCCAGCCTGCAGAGCATCAGCGTGCCGCTGCGGGTGATTGCCGCCGGCTACTACATCCGCGCCACCGGCGATATGACGCTGGGCGCAGAACGGCTCCCCCTGCCGGTAACGGTGCTGAAAGACGCCGGACATTACGATTTCCTGCCGCTGTGCCAGCCGACGGCGCAGAAGATTTTAGCCGGGGAGGAGGAAGGGGAAGCCTTTATCTGCGAAACGCCCGCGGCAGAGCGAGAACTGATCCACCGCCAGACGATTGCGGCAGTCGGGGCGCTGATGCAGCGCGTCACGCATTCGGGAGGGAAATAACAGGCATAAAAAAGCCGGTTCAGCTGAACCGGCTTTTTATCAACGCTCGCAGGGTGAACGATTACTCGTCGTCTGCCTCAGCGGCGTCGTCATCGGCGTCGGCCGCATCGTCTTCCGCGTCCACTTCCGGGGCGATCTCGTCATCCCCTTCCGCCACGCTGCCGTCGATGGCGTCCAGCTCTTCTTCTTCCACCGGTTCCGCCACGCGCTGCAGGCCGACCACGTTCTCGTCTTCAGCGGTACGGATCAGGATCACACCCTGGGTGTTACGGCCCACCACGCTGACTTCGGAAACGCGGGTACGTACCAGAGTACCGGCGTCGGTAATCATCATGATCTGATCGCTGTCGACCACCTGCACCGCGCCGATCACCGGCCCGTTACGTTCGGTGACTTTAATCGAGATCACGCCCTGAGTCGCACGCGACTTGGTCGGGTACTCGCTGTTGGCGGTACGCTTACCGTAACCGTTTTGCGTCACGGTAAGGATTGCCCCCTCGGCACGCGGTACGATCAGCGACACCACGCTGTCGCCTTCGGCCAGCTTGATGCCGCGTACGCCGGAAGCGGTACGGCCCATGGCGCGCACGGCGGTTTCTGCAAAGCGCACCACTTTACCGGCCGCAGAGAACAGCATCGCCTCGTCCTGGCCGTTGGTCAGCGCCACGCCGATCAGCTCATCGTCGTCACGCAGGTTCACCGCGATAATGCCGGCGCTGCGCGGACGGCTGAACTCGGTCAGCGCGGTTTTCTTCACGGTACCGCTGGCGGTAGCCATAAAGATGTTGAAGCCTTCCGCATACTCGCGCACCGGCAGGATCGCGGTGATACGCTCGTTGGCTTCCAGCGGCAGCAGGTTGACGATCGGACGTCCACGTGCGCCACGGCTGGCTTCCGGCAGCTGGTAAACCTTCATCCAGTACAGGCGGCCACGGCTGGAGAAGCACAGAATGGTGTCGTGGGTGTTGGCCACCAGCAGACGGTCAATAAAGTCTTCTTCTTTAATACGCGCGGCCGACTTGCCTTTACCACCACGGCGCTGGGCCTCGTAGTCGGTCAGCGGCTGGTACTTGACGTAGCCCTGATGCGACAGGGTTACCACCACATCTTCCTGGTTGATCAGGTCTTCGATGTTGATGTCCGCGCTATTGGCGGTGATTTCAGTACGGCGTGCATCGCCAAACTGGTCGCGGATCAGGATCAGCTCTTCGCGGATCACTTCCATCAGACGATCGGCGCTGCCAAGGATATGCAGCAGCTCGGCGATCTGCAGCAGCAGATCCTTGTACTCGTCCAGCAGCTTCTCGTGCTCAAGGCCGGTCAGCTTCTGCAGACGCAGGTCGAGGATCGCCTGGGCCTGCTGTTCGGTCAGGTAGTACTGGCCGTCGCGGATACCGTACTGCTCTTCCAGCCACTCCGGACGCGCGGCGTCATCACCGGCACGCTCCAGCATGGCAGAGACGTTGCCCAGCGCCCACGGGCGCGCGATCAGGCCGGCCTTCGCTTCGGACGGGCTGGCCGCACGGCGGATCAGCTCGATAATCGGGTCGATGTTGGCCAGCGCCACCGCCAGGGCTTCGAGGATGTGCGCACGGTCACGCGCTTTACGCAGCTCAAAGATGGTACGGCGGGTGATCACCTCACGGCGGTGGCGGACAAAGGCTTCCAGAATGTCCTTCAGCGGCATGATTTTCGGCTGGCCCTGGTGCAGCGCCACCATGTTGATACCGAACGAGGTCTGCAGCTGGGTCAGTGAGTAGAGGTTGTTCAGCACCACTTCACCGACCGCATCGCGCTTCACTTCGATCACGATGCGCATGCCGTCTTTATCGGACTCATCGCGCAGGGCGCTGATGCCTTCCAGACGTTTCTCTTTCACCAGCTCGGCGATTTTCTCGATCAGGCGCGCTTTGTTGACCTGATACGGGATCTCATGCACCACGATGGTTTCGCGGCCGGTTTTGGCGTCCACTTCCACTTCGCCACGGGCGCGGATGTAAATCTTGCCGCGGCCGGTGCGGTAGGCTTCTTCAATTCCGCGGCGGCCGTTGATAATCGCGGCGGTCGGGAAGTCAGGGCCCGGGATGTGTTCCATCAGCCCTTCGATGCTGATGTTCTCATCGTCGATATAGGCGAGGCAGCCGTTGATCACTTCGGTCAGGTTGTGCGGCGGTATATTGGTCGCCATCCCCACCGCGATACCGGATGAACCGTTGATCAGCAGGTTAGGGATTTTGGTCGGCATCACTTCCGGGATCTGCTCGGTGCCATCATAGTTTGGCACAAAGTCGACGGTCTCTTTTTCCAGGTCCGACAGCAGTTCGTGAGCGATTTTTGACATGCGCACTTCGGTGTAACGCATGGCCGCCGCGGAGTCGCCGTCCACGGAACCGAAGTTACCCTGGCCGTCGACCAGCATATAGCGCAGCGAGAACGGCTGTGCCATACGCACGATGGTGTCATACACCGCGCTGTCACCGTGCGGGTGATATTTACCGATGACGTCGCCGACAACACGGGCGGATTTTTTATACGGCTTGTTCCAGTCATTACCGAGCACGTTCATGGCGTAAAGCACACGGCGGTGTACCGGCTTCAGACCATCACGGACATCTGGCAACGCACGGCCAACGATGACCGACATTGCATAATCCAGATAAGAGTTCTTTAACTCTTCTTCGATATTGACCGGTGTAATTTCGCGGGCCAGGTCGCTCATGGAGGCGCTTTCCTTACTGTTAATTCCCGGATTCAAAGGTGCGAAAGTATATCACAATGCGTCCAGGTGGTGAACGGAAAGCGGCGGTTTGGCCGCTTTATTGCATTCCCGCCCGGGTGGCTGGCGTTGCGCCGCCCACCGCCGCGTGGAAAGATGTATACTTCAGCAAATTTTGGCAGGAGTAAGAACCGAATGACGACGGAAAAACACCCGGCTGGCGCCAACGTAGACGCCAGCGAGATCGCAAAATTTGAGGCAGTGGCCTCACGCTGGTGGGATCTGGAGGGGGAATTTAAGCCCCTGCACCGTATCAACCCGCTGCGCCTCGGCTGGATTGGCCAGCATTCGGGTGGGCTGTTTGGTAAGAAGATCCTCGACGTCGGCTGCGGCGGCGGCATCCTCGCCGAGAGCATGGCGCGTGAAGGGGCCAACGTCACCGGGCTGGATATGGGGGCCGAACCGCTGCAGGTGGCGCGCCTGCACGCCCTGGAGAGCGGCGTCAGCATCGACTACGTGCAGCAAACCGTCGAAGAGCACGCGGAGCAGTTCGCCGGCCAGTACGACGTGGTGACCTGTATGGAGATGCTGGAGCACGTGCCGGACCCGCGTTCGGTGGTGCACGCCTGCGCGCGGCTGGTAAAGCCCGGCGGCGAGGTGTTTTTCTCCACCATTAACCGTAACAGCAAGGCGTGGCTGATGGCGATTATCGGCGCGGAGTACGTGCTGCGCATGGTGCCGCGCGGCACCCACGATATTAAGAAATTTATCCGCCCCGGCGAGCTGCTGAACTGGGTGGATGAAACGCCGCTGCGCGAGCGCCATATCATCGGCCTGCACTACAACCCGCTGACTAACCACTTTAAGCTGGCCCCCGGCGTCGACGTTAACTACATGGTGCACACCCACCGCGAGCTGGCGGATTAACCCGCAGCGGGCGGATCCTTCCGCCCGTTTATTTCGCCGCCCTGCCGACGCCGGTTAGCAGGGCGAACCTGTTTACCCTGCTGGCTCCCTGCCCGGTCACCCCACGGATATGCTGGCTTTTGCCGTCCCATTAGTCGATTCGCGAAGAATGCGCAAGAATTCCGCGATCGAACTTTTTGTGCAAAATAATTCTCTGCCCATTGACATCAACCTGGAGCCTTTAGATACGCGGACTTAGCCAAATACCCCGTCACCCGCCCTCAAAACCCTGCGAAAATCAAGCCTTGTTAAGCATGGGGAAAACCCTAAAATATGCCCCATCTAGTGACAACAACTTCTTCCAACCCCTACATATAGTGTTTATCCACAGAGTTACTCACAATGAGCAGGCTGTGTATAAACGTGGGGATTATTTGCTATAAGGACAGGTAAAACGCGACATGAATCAGAGTCTGCTTGTAACCAAACGCGACGGCCGCACCGAACGCATCGATCTCGACAAAATCCACCGTGTGCTCGACTGGGCTGCCGAAGGGCTGCAAAACGTCTCCGTCTCTCAGGTTGAACTGCGTTCACATATTCAGTTCTATGAAGGCATCCGCACCTCTGATATTCATGAAACCATCATCAAGTCTGCCGCCGACCTGATCTCGCGTGACGCGCCGGACTACCAGTACATGGCCGCGCGCCTGGCGATCTTCCACCTGCGTAAAAAAGCCTACGGCCAGTTTGAGCCGCCGGCGCTGATTGACCAGGTGAAACGCATGGTCGATATGGGCAAATATGACCGTCACCTGCTGGAAGACTACAGCGTGGAAGAGTTCGCCGAGATGGACGGTTTTATTGACCACTGGCGCGATATGAACTTTTCCTACGCCGCGGTCAAGCAGCTGGAAGGCAAATATCTGGCGCAGAACCGCGTCAGCGGTGAGATCTACGAGAGCGCGCAGTTCCTCTACATCCTGGTCGCCGCCTGCCTGTTCTCCGGCTACCCGCGCGATACGCGCATGAGCTACGTTAAGCGTTTCTACGATGCGATCTCCACCTTTAAAATCTCGCTGCCGACGCCGATCATGTCCGGCGTGCGTACCCCGACCCGCCAGTTCAGCTCCTGCGTGCTGATCGAGTGCGGCGACAGCCTGGACTCGATTAACGCCACCTCCAGTGCGATCGTGAAGTACGTTTCCCAGCGCGCCGGTATCGGCATCAACGCCGGCCGCATTCGCGCGCTGGGCAGCCCGATCCGCGGCGGTGAAGCCTTCCATACCGGCTGTATCCCGTTCTACAAACACTTCCAGACCGCCGTTAAGTCCTGTTCACAGGGCGGCGTGCGCGGCGGGGCAGCCACGCTGTTCTACCCGATGTGGCATCTGGAAGTGGAAAGCCTGCTGGTGCTGAAAAACAACCGTGGCGTGGAAGGCAACCGCGTGCGCCATATGGACTACGGCGTGCAGCTGAATAAGCTGATGTATCAGCGCCTGCTGAAAAACGAAGATATCACCCTGTTCAGCCCGTCTGACGTGCCGGGCCTGTACGACGCCTTCTTCGCCGACCAGACGGAGTTTGAGCGCCTGTACACCAAATACGAAAAAGACGACAGCATCCGTAAGCAGCGTATCAAAGCGGTTGAGCTGTTCTCGCTGATGATGCAGGAGCGCGCCTCCACCGGTCGTATCTACATTCAGAACGTTGACCACTGCAATACCCACAGCCCGTTTGACCCGACCATCGCGCCGGTGCGTCAGTCAAACCTGTGCCTGGAGATCGCGCTGCCGACTAAGCCGCTGCTGGACGTGAACGACGAGAACGGTGAAATCGCCCTCTGTACGCTGTCGGCGTTTAACCTCGGTGCCATCGACAGCCTGGACGACCTGCAGGAGCTGGCCACCCTCGCCGTGCGTGCGCTGGACGCGCTGCTCGACTATCAGGATTATCCAATCCCGGCCGCCAAACGCGGTGCCATGGGTCGCCGTACTTTAGGTATTGGCGTGATTAACTTCGCCTACTACCTGGCGAAGAACGGCGTGCGTTACTCCGACGGCAGCGCCAATAACCTGACGCATAAAACCTTCGAGGCGATCCAGTACTGGCTGCTGAAGGCCTCCAACGATCTGGCGATCGAACAGGGTGCCTGCCCGTGGTTCAACGAAACCACGTATGCGCAGGGCATTCTGCCGATCGACACCTACAAGAAAGATCTGGATGCGATCAGCGACGAGCCGCTGCACCTCGACTGGGAAGCGCTGCGTGAGTCAATCAAAACCCACGGCCTGCGTAACTCCACGCTGTCGGCGCTGATGCCGTCTGAGACTTCGTCGCAGATCTCCAACGCCACCAACGGTATCGAGCCGCCGCGCGGTCATATCAGCATTAAGGCGTCGAAAGACGGCATTCTGCGTCAGGTGGTGCCGGAGTATGAGCGCCTGAAAGACCAGTATGAGCTGCTGTGGGAGATGCCGAACAACGACGGCTATCTGCAGCTGGTTGGCCTGATGCAGAAATTTATCGATCAGGCGATCTCTTCCAACACCAACTACGACCCGACGCGCTTTGCCAACGGTAAGGTGCCGATGAAGCAGCTGCTGAAAGATCTGCTGACCGCCTATAAGTTCGGCGTGAAAACGCTGTACTATCAGAACACCCGCGACGGCGCGGAAGATGCGCAGGACGATCTGGCGCCATCGATTCAGGATGACGGCTGCGAAAGCGGCGCCTGCAAAATCTGATACAGCTGAACAGGGCCGGGGCAACCCGGTCTCTGTACGTGATACCGTCGGCCGGGCTCTCCCGGCCGCTATCTTTTCATACCGGCCGGCGTTTCCGGCATCAAGACACTGGAACTACTGATGGCTTACACCACGTTTTCACAGAATAAAAATGACCAGCTGAAAGAGCCGATGTTTTTCGGCCAGTCGGTTAACGTTGCCCGTTTCGATCAGCAGAAATACGACATTTTTGAAAAGCTGATCGAAAAACAGCTGTCGTTCTTCTGGCGTCCGGAAGAGGTGGATGTTTCCCGCGATCGCATCGATTATCAGGCGCTGCCGGACCACGAAAAACACATCTTTATCAGCAATCTGAAGTATCAGACCCTGCTGGATTCGATTCAGGGCCGCAGCCCGAATGTGGCGCTGCTGCCGCTGATTTCAATCCCGGAGCTGGAAACCTGGATTGAGACCTGGGCGTTCTCTGAGACCATTCACTCGCGCTCTTACACCCATATCATCCGCAACATCGTTAACGATCCGTCGCTGGTGTTTGACGATATCGTCACCAACGAGCAGATCCTGTCGCGCGCCAAAGATATTTCCGGCTACTACGACGATCTGATCGAGATGACCAGCTACTGGCATCTGCTGGGTGAAGGTACCCATCAGGTGGGCGATAAGACCGTTACCGTTAACCTGCGCGCGCTGAAGAAGCAGCTCTATATCTGCCTGATGAGCGTCAACGCGCTGGAAGCGATCCGCTTCTACGTCAGCTTTGCCTGTTCGTTCGCGTTTGCCGAGCGCGAGCTGATGGAGGGTAACGCCAAGATCATCAAGCTGATCGCCCGTGATGAGGCCCTGCATCTGACCGGCACCCAGCATATGCTTAACCTGCTGCGCAGCGGCGAAGACGATCCGGAGATGGCGGAGATCGCCGCCGAGTGCCGTCAGGAGTGCTATGACCTGTTTGTGCTGGCGGCCGAGCAGGAGAAGGAGTGGGCGGAGTATCTGTTCAGCGGCGGTTCGATGATCGGCCTGAACAAAGATATTTTGTGGCAGTACATTGAGTACATTACCAATATCCGTATGAATGCGGTGGGGCTGGATCTGCCGTTTAAGACCCGTTCTAACCCGATTCCGTGGATCAACTCCTGGCTGGTGTCGGATAACGTGCAGGTGGCACCGCAGGAAGTGGAAGTGAGCTCTTATCTGGTCGGCCAGATCGATGCGGAAGTGAACACCGACGATCTCAGCGATTTCGAGCTGTAAGCGGCCCGTTCGATGTCCCGTTCGTTGATTACGCTGCGTGCTTCGGGTACGCAGCTGGAGTGTCAGGGTGAGCACCCTTCCCTGCTGGCAACGCTTGAAGCACAGCAGATCTGCGTGGAGTATCAGTGCCGTGAAGGTTACTGCGGTTCCTGTCGCGTGCAGTTGCTGAAGGGCCAGGTGAGCTATGCTGAGAAGCCGCTGGCGTTTGTGCAGCCGGGGGAGATTTTACCCTGCTGTTGTCGGCCGCAGGGTGATATTGAGATCGATCTCTGATCGGCACCTTGTGCCATTCCGTTTCCGGACCAGGTGGGCTGTGCTCGCTGGAAAAGCTTAAAAGCTTAAGGCAGCGCCTGTTGGAGCAGTGTGCTCGGCTCAGGGAGCCTGTACACTCCGCAAAGACGCAAAAAACGTCGTCCCTGACGGCTCAGCGCGGGCCTTCCCTGGCCCGCGATGCTTTGCTCCGTGTACAGGCTCCCATCGCTTTATGTTCTGAGTCGTCTTTTGGAGAAAACCGTTAAGTCTGTGCACGGCTCAGGGAGCCTGTACACTCCGCAAAGACGCAAAAAACGTCGTCCCTGACGGCTCAGCACGGGACATCCCTGTCCCGTGATGCTTTGCTCCGTGTACAGGCTCCCTTCGCTTTACGTTCTGAGTCGTCTGTAGGGAAAAATCAGCATTCAGCATTCAGCATTCAGCATTCAGCAATGATTCATTAACTATGAGAGCGTTTCCACCACGTCGATCCAGCCGTGGCCGGTGGTGACGCTTTGTTCGTTCAGCCAGCGGCGCAGCATGTTCATCGCCAGCATGGCGACCATGTCCTGTCGCGCTTTCAGAGCGTACCGGCTGACGTTGAAGCGCACTTTCTGCGCGTGTGTCCCCTGCGGGGTGTGCAGCGCAAAACCCAGTAAGTCGTCATGGATGCCGCCGACCACCAGCCCCAGTTCGGCCCCGCTTTCCAGCGCCAGCTGCTCTGCGCGGGCGGCCAGTTCGGCCAGCGTTTCCGGCTGGGTGGGCAGGATGTTACCTGCGGCCAGTTCGTTGCCGCCGGAGGCCAGCTGCCACTGCAGCAGGCCGGCGGTAAACTGCTCGCTGACGCTCAGGCGCAAATCGCGTTCATGCAGACGGCGCGCCAGCTGTTCCGGCAGCGTTTCGAAGCCTTCAAAAATGACGCTGTCGCCGGCCAGTTCGCGTACCTGTTGCCAGAATGCTTCCATCTCGGCCAGTCTTGACGCCGGGCCGTTCAGCTTCAGTTCGATGATCGGCATCGATGCGCGGTAGCCCATCACCAGTCCGTCAGGCAGCGACAGCGCTTCGATCTCTGAGGCCAGGTCGCTTTCGCCGCGGCCAAAGGTAGTCATGCGCAGGCACAGCGGCGGTTCGGGCAGCTGGAAGCGCGCTTTCAGGCGCGGCAGGATCTGATCGGTGACCATGACCTTGTATTCCGACGGTACGCCCGGGGTGAAGAAGATCCAGCAGCGGTTCAGCTCAATCGCAAAGCCACAGGCGGTGCCAACCGGGTTATCGATCATTTCGGCACCAAGGGGGATTTCAGCCTGTTTGCGGTTGCTCGGTGCCATCACCTTGCCCCGGCTGGCAAAGAACGCCTCCATTTTTGCCAGCCATTCGGCGTGAATTTGCAGTGGAACGCCTGCCGCCGTGGCGGCGGCCAGTGCGCTGAGGTCGTCGCTGGTCGGGCCGAGGCCACCGTTGACGATCAGCACGTCGGCGACCTTGCTGCGTTCAGTCAGCACCTGCACCAGCTCCGGCAGGCTGTCGCCCACCGTCTGGCGGCTGGTCATCGGCAGGCCGTGCTCAAACAGCAGCGCAGCCAGCCAGGCGGCATTGGTATCGACGATCTGCCCGTGCAGGACTTCGTCACCCGTAGCGAGCATTTCCACTCTGATCATTGTTTTCTCCGGTAGGGTCGTTTTTTTCACTTTAAGAACAGCTTAGGAGAAAAACAATGGCTGCTGTGCAATTAAAGCGACTCAGGCCGACGGTACCCGCTGCGCCACCAGAGTGAGGATGCGGTAAAGCGCGACGTGCTGCTGGTGCTGGTTAAAGACCTGTACGTCCCACGCCACCACGCCACAGGGCGGTTCGTCCGTTTTGGGGGCTTTTCTTCTCTTGCTCAGGCAGGTCAGCTGCGCCTGCAGGGTATCGCCGATTTTAACCGGATGGGTAAAGCGCAGCGCTTCCAGCCCGTAGTTGGCCAGCACCGGGCCGACCCCGGCATCGACAAACAGCCCGGCGGCGGCGGCAACCACAAAGTAGCCGTGTGCCACCCGCTCACCAAACAGCGACTGCGCGGCGGCGGTTTCGTCAGTGTGGGCATAGAAACGATCGCCGCTGAGGTTGGCAAAGTTGACGATGTCAGCTTCGGTAATCGTGCGCCGGGCGGTCAGCACGCCGTCGCCCGGCTGCAGCTCCTCAAAGTGTTTGCGGAACGGGTGGCGGTGGTCGGTGTGCAGCGGCGCGCCGCGCAGCCACTGGCCGCCCACCGCCGCCAGCATCAATGGGCTGCCCTGCACGGCGGTGCGCTGCATATAGTGTTTGACCGCCCGCAGCCCGCCCAGCTCCTCGCCACCGCCGGCGCGCCCCGGGCCGCCGTGAACAAGTTGCGGTAACGGCGAGCCATGGCCGGTGGACTCTGCCGCTGCCGCCGTGTCCAGTACCAGCAGGCGGCCGTGGGCACAGGCGACAGCCCTTACTGTCTGTGCCGCCAGCGCCGGATCGGCGGTGACCAGCGTCGCCACCAGGCTGCCCTGGCCCATCAGCGCCAGCGAAATCGCCTGTTCACGGCTGGCGTAACTCATCAGCGTGGCCACCGGGCCGAACGCCTCCACACCGTGTACTGCCTCGTTGTGCAGCGGGTCACGGCACAGCAGCAGGGTGGGCGGGTAAAAGGCACCCGCCGGGTTGCTGCCCTCGCTCAGCTCCAGTTGCGCCAGCGAACCGCCACACAACGCCTCGCAGCCGCTACTCAGCAGCCGGTCAACCTGCTGCTGCACCGCCTCACGCTGGGCGTGGCTGGCCAGCGCGCCCATGCTGACCCCGGGTAGCGCCGGGTCACCCACCACCACCGCAGCCAGCGCCTCAGACAGCGCCTGCTGTACCGCTGGCAGCTGCGTTTCAGGCACCAGAATGCGGCGGACAGCGGTACATTTCTGACCGGCCTTGCTGGTCATTTCGCGTACGACTTCATCAATAAATAGTGAGAATTCAGCCATTTTTGGCGTCACGTCATCGCCGAGGATGCAACAGTTCAGCGAATCCGTCTCCATACTGAACGGAATGGATTTCGCCAGCAGGCCAGGATGAGCCCGCAGTTGCCTGCCGGTCTGCGCCGACCCGGTAAACGTGACCACATCCTGATAATCGAGATGGCTGAGCAGGTCCCCCACCTCACCGCAGATCAGCTGCAGCGCCCCCTCCGGCACCAGCCCGCTGTCGGTAATCAGCCTGACCAGACCCTGCGCCAGCGGTGCCGAGGTACTGGCAGGCTTGACGATCGCCGGCATCCCGGCCAGCCAGCAGGGAGCCAGTTTCTCCAGCATCCCCCAGCAGGGAAAGTTAAAAGCGTTGATATGCAGCGCCACGCCCTGACGGCTGCTCAGCAGATGCCGGGCAACAAACTGCCCCTGTTTTGACAACGGGATAGCGTCGTCTTCCAGCCACAGTGTGTCCTCCGGCAGTTCGCGACCGGCGAGGCTGGCATAGGTAAACAGCGTACCGATGCCGCCCTCAATGTCCACCCAGCCATCGCGGCGGCTGGCCCCGGTGCGGGCCGAAAGGGCATAAAGGCGCTCTTTGTTGGCCAGCAAAAATTTTGCCAGTGCCTTCAGCATCTGCCCACGCTGCAGAAAAGTCATCGCTACCAGCGCCTGGCCACCGTGCAAACGCCCGTAAGCCAGGCTTTCCACCAGGGGCAGCCCCGCGCTGCACAGTTGATAATCGGCTTCACCGCTTAATGGATGGTTAAACCGGCGGGCGTTGCCTTTACCGAACGCCCAGATGCCACACAAATAACTGGTCACATTTTCCATTCTTCCTCCACCAATACCATTTAATGATACTTATCATTTTTATGGTGTATCACATTACAGCAAAATCTAACCAGCGCTGTTTTTGCTAAAAATGGAAAACGCATTTTTAATGCACTTGTCATTTAAAAAATTAAATCACTGTTAAATATCGTTTTTTAAAAATATTTGTGAAGCGCGATCGTAAAACCACATTTCCTGTGTGGATCAGGGAAGGCGCTGCTCGTAGAGTGGATAAATGATACTTATTTTTTCATTTAACACCGAATAGTGAATCAAATTAAATGGAGAGCACGATGGATAACGCCGACCTGCAGAGGCGATTTGACGCCGCCATCGCCGACGAGCGGGCGATCGAACCCCGCGACTGGATGCCTGATGCCTACCGCCAGACACTGATCCGCCAGATTGGCCAGCACGCCCATTCTGAGGTGGTCGGCATGCTGCCGGAGGCGAACTGGATCACCCGCGCGCCCAGCCTGCACCGTAAAACAATTCTGCTGGCCAAAGTGCAGGATGAAGCCGGGCACGGGCTTTACCTCTACAGCGCCGCCGAAACCCTCGGCTGCAGCCGCAGCGAGCTGTATCAGAAGATGCTGGCGGGCCGGATGAAATACTCGTCAATTTTTAACTACCCGACCCCGGAATGGGCCGATATCGGGGTCATTGGCTGGCTGGTCGATGGCGCGGCCATTGTTAATCAGGTGGCGCTGTGCCGCACCTCTTATGGCCCCTACGCACGGGCGATGGTGAAAATCTGCAAGGAGGAGAGTTTTCACCAGCGCCAGGGCTATGACGCCTGTCTGGCGCTGGCCTGCGGCACGCCGCAGCAGCGCGCCATGCTGCAGGCAGCCATCAATCGCTTCTGGTGGCCGGCGCTGATGATGTTTGGCCCCAGTGACAAAGACTCCACCCACAGCGCGCAGAGCCTGGCATGGAAAATAAAGCGCCACAGCAACGACGAGCTGCGGCAGAAATTTATTGATAACACCGTACCGCAGCTGGAGGCACTGGGAATGACCGCCCCCGATTCGGCGCTGCATTTTGATGAGGCCAGCGGTCACTATCGTTTTGGTGAGATCGACTGGCAGGCGTTTTATGCGGTGATCGCCGGCCACGGCATCTGCAATTACGAGCGGCTTGCGGCCAAAAACCTGGCCTGGCAGGCGGGCAGCTGGGTGCGCGAAGCTGCACTGGCCCACGCTACAAAACATCCATCCCACGCTGCAGGAGCACCTAATGACTCAGGAATGGCCGCTGTATGAAGTTTTTATCCGAAGCCAGCAGGGGCTGGCTCATCGCCACGTCGGCAGCCTGCACGCCGCCGACGGGCAGATGGCGCTGGAAAACGCCCGCGATGCCTACACACGGCGCGGGGAAGGCAGCTCGGTATGGGTGGTGCCTTCCGCGCAAATCTGCGCCTCACAGCCGGAGGATCGCGGCGCATTCTTTGACCCGGCTGACGATAAAATCTATCGCCATCCGACCTTCTTCCCGCTGCCTGATGGCATCAAAAATATGTGAGGCCGGATGAACCTTCCACAGGATGACCTGCTGCACTACGTGCTGCGTCTGGCGGATACGCCGCTGATCCTCGCCCAGCGGCTGGGCGCCTGGTGCGGCCACGCGCCGGAGCTGGAGATTGACCTCGCACTGTCCAACATCGCGCTGGATCTGCTGGGCCAGGCGCGGAATTTCTATCAGTATGCCGCCGGACTGGCCGGGCCGGGCTGGGATGAGGATCGCTTCGCTTTTCAGCGCGACGAATCCGCGTTCAGTAACCTGCTGCTGGCCGAGCAGCCTAACGGCGGTTTCAACGACACGCTGGTGCGCCAGTTCCTGCTGGATGCGTGGCACCACTGCCTGTACCGGCAGCTCAGCCTCAGCCGTGATGCGTCGCTGGCAGCGATAGCAGCCAAGGCGCTGAAGGAGGTCACCTATCACCTGCGTTTCAGCAGCGGCTGGATGATCCGGCTCGGCGACGGCACCCTGCAAAGCCATGACAGAATGCAGCAGGCGCTGAACGGGCTGTGGCGCTTTACCGCTGAACCCTTTCTCAGCGATGCAACCGAGCAGCGCCTGCTGCAGCAAGGGATCGCGCCCGATGCGGCCGCACTGCAGGCGGCCTGGCATACGCTGACCGCCCCGGTGCTGCAGGCCGCCACCCTGACCCCACCGACTGAGGCGGCCTGGCGCCACGGCGGTAAACAGGGGCAGCACAGCGAACATTTTGGCTATCTGCTGGCAGAGATGCAGTTCCTGCCACGCAGCCAGCCTGGCTGCTGCTGGTAAGGGGGGACGATGAAGATCACGCAAATGACTCTGCAGCATCCTGCTGTTGCCGGTATCTGGCGCTGTCTGCGGCAGATCCCCGACCCGGAGCTGCCGCTGTTATCCATTACCGAGCTGGGGATGATCCGCGCGGTCAATGCAGCTCCGGCTGGCTGGCAGGTGGTGCTGACACCCACTTACTCCGGCTGCCCGGCCACCAGGTTCCTGCAGGACGACATCCGCCAGCGGCTGCAGCAGGCAGGGTATCCGTCGGCCGAGGTGGTGGTTAGTCTGCATCCGGCCTGGAGCAGTGACTGGATCAGTGAGACTGGCCGCCGCAAGCTGCTGGAGGCTGGCATTGCGCCGCCCCACCGCTGTGCGGCAGCGACGATCTGCCCTGTTGCCTGCCCGCGCTGCGGCAGTCTGCACACCGAACAAATCAGTGAGTTTGGCTCTACCGCCTGTAAAGCGCTGTACCGCTGCTGCGCGTGCCGCGAACCCTTTGATTACTTCAAGTGTCTGTGAGGGGAAAACGATGTCACAGTTTCATCATCTGACGGTAGAGGCCATTGAACGACAAACGGCCGATGCCGTGGCCATTACCTTTGCCCTCCCTCCGGGCGCGGCGGAGATCTGGCGCTTCACGCCCGGCCAGCATCTCACCCTGCGCGCCCGCGTTGATGGCGAAGATCTGCGCCGCTGTTACTCCATCAGCTCCGCGCCAGAAGATAACCGGCTGCAGATTGGCGTCAGGGCGGTGCCGGGCGGCCGCTTTTCACAGCATCTGCACCGGCATCTGCACCCCGGCGACACGCTGGACGTCATGCCGCCACAGGGGCAGTTTGGCTACCGGCCCCGTCCCGGGCACCAGGGTGATTATCTGGCACTGGCGGCAGGGTCAGGCATTACGCCGTTGCTGGCGATTATCAGCAGCACGTTGCAGCAGGAGCCCGACAGCCGCTTCACGCTGGTTTACGCCAACCGCCATACGCAGTCGGCGATGTTTCGCCAGACGCTGGCCGATTTGAAAGATCGCTTTCTGCAGCGGCTGCAACTCTTCTGGCTGTTCAGCCAGGAAAGCTCGGACAGCCCGTTACTCAGCGGGCATATCGACGCCGGTTACCTGGCGCAGCTGCATGCCCTGATCGGGCTGAACCACTTTCAACAGGCGTTTATCTGCGGCCCGACGGCGATGATGGACAACGCACAAAGCGCGCTGGGACAGGCCGGGATCGCCGCACAGAATATTCACCGCGAACAGTTTGATGCCGGCCACCAGCACCCGTTACCCATCCGCACCAGCCGTGATCAGCGCTGCGACGTGGAAATTCTGCATGACGGCCGCCGCCAGAAAATTGCCCTGCAGCCGCAGGACCGCAGCATTCTGGACGCTGCGCTGCGCCAGGGGATCGACCTGCCCTTCGCCTGTAAGGGCGGGGTTTGCGCCACCTGCAAATGCCGCCTGAAATCCGGCGACGTGACGATGGAGGTCAACTACAGCCTCGAACAGGATCAGCTGAACGCAGGCTATATCCTCAGCTGCCAGGCATGGCCGAAAGGCGACGGCGTGGTGCTGGACTTTGACGTTTAGGAGCCATGATGAACGAGACACCGAATTCACCACAGGCCAGCGCTGACGGCGGGCAGCAGGCCGGCGAACATCAGCCGCCGGTGCTTGCACGGCTGACGCACGGCGTGCTGCAACTTACCCTTAACCGCCCGCAGCGGCTGAACAGTTTTAATCCCGCGATGCACCTGGCGCTGGCCGCCGCGCTGGAACGCGCCGAAACCGACGACGCCGTGCGCTGCGTGCTGCTGACCGGGGCCGGCCGGGCGTTTTGCGCCGGGCAGGATCTCAGCGACCGCCGTACTCGCCCGGGCGATAACCCCGCCGACCTCGGGCTGTCGGTTGAAAAACACTATAACCCGCTGATCCGACGGCTGACCGCGCTGCCAAAGCCGGTGGTCGGCGCGATTAACGGCGTGGCAGCCGGAGCCGGGGCCTCGCTGGCGCTGGCCTGCGATCTGACGCTGGCCGCACGTTCGGCCAGCTTTCTGTTTTCATTCTGCCGCGTAGGGCTGGTGCCGGACAGTGGCGCCAGCTGGTTTCTGCCGCGCAAAGTGGGTTACGCCCGGGCGGCGGGTATGGCCCTGCTGGGCGATAAGATCGGCGCAGAGCAGGCCCTGAACTGGGGGTTGATCTGGCAGGTGTGGGAGGATGACCAGCTGGAAAACGCCTGCATGCAGCTGGCGCAGCGTCTGGCCGGGCAGGCAACCGCCGCGCTGGGTATGACCAAGCGGGCACTGCAGGCAGCGGCCACCCACACCCTCAGTCAGCAGCTGGATCTGGAGCGCGACCTGCAACAGCAGGCCGGGCGCAGTGACGATTACCGCGAAGGCGTCAACGCTTTCCTGACAAAGCGGCAGGCACACTTCAGCGGAAGATAGCAGCCAACACGCCGCGCGGGGTCAGCACGGCAATCACATCATCTATCAGGGAGAGACAAAATGAGCAGCCTGGTTCCAACCCTTGATCCGATCGAATATGCCTCACGCGAGGCACTGGAAGCCCTGCAGCTGGAGAGGCTGAAGTGGACACTGCATCACGCCTGGGAAAACGTGCCGATGTACCGGAAAAAGTTTACCGCGGCGGGCGTACACCCCGGCGATTTACGGCAGCTGAGCGATATCGTTAAGTTCCCTTTCACCTCCAAGCAGGATCTGCGCGACAACTATCCTTTTGCCACCTTTGCCGTCCCCTCCGAGCAGATTGTGCGCCTGCACGCCTCTTCCGGCACCACCGGAAAACCGACGGTGGTGGGTTATACCGCCGCCGACCTGGCGCGCTGGTCCGGGCTGGTGGCTCGCTGCCTGCGTTCGGTGGGAGTAACCTCACGTGATAAGGTCCATATTGCTTATGGCTACGGCCTGTTCACCGGGGGGATGGGGGCGCACTACGGTGCGGAAAAACTCGGTGCCACGGTGATCCCGGCTTCCACCGGACAGACTGAAAAGCAGGCGCAGTTGATCCTCGACCTGCAGCCGGACGTAATAATGGCGACCCCGTCTTACTGTCTGGCGCTGACCGATGAGCTGGAGCGGCGCATGGGGGGTGATGCGCGCGGCTGCTCGCTACGGCTGGGGGTGCTTGGCGCCGAGCCATGGAGCGCCGCACTGCGCGGTGAGATCGAGAGCCGGCTGGGGATCACAGCCTGTAATATCTATGGCCTCTCCGAAGTGATGGGGCCGGGGGTGGCGATTGAGTGCGATGGCCCGGATGCCGGCTCCACCATCTGGGAAGATCATTTCTATCCTGAAGTCATCGATCCTCTGACGCTGGAACTGCTGCCTGCCGGAATACGCGGTGAGCTGGTTTTTACCAGCCTGAGCAAGGAAGCAATGCCGGTGATCCGCTATCGCAGCCACGATATGAGTTCTCTGTTGCCCGGCGGCAGGAGGCCGATGCGGCGCATGGCCGCTATCAGCGGCCGCTCGGACGATATGCTAATCGTGCGGGGTATCAACATTTTTCCCTCCCAGCTTGAAGAGCAGATTATGCGCTGCCCTGGCCTCTCCTCCCATTATCTGCTGGAAGTGAGCCGCAGCGGCAATCTTGACCACCTGGCGCTGCGGGTGGAGAGAAAGACGACGCTGGATGCCAGCCGCAGTGATGAAACCGCGAAGCAGCTGCAGCACCATATTAAATCGCTGATTGGCATCAGCGCGCAGGTCAGCGTGGTTGAACCGGGTACGTTGCCGCGTTCCGAGGGAAAAGCGGTACGGGTTGTCGATAGCAGAGGAACACAGGACGCTGTACCGCATTGAATATGCTAAGGTAAAGGTTGTTTCCGTCCGCAACGGGGCACTGATGCCTGATAAACTCGATAGTTTTATTCGCCACTCGCTGGCCGTACAGCCGCTGAGCGGTACTTCGCTAATTATCTCTCTGTACGGTGATGCGCTGAGTCAGCGTGGCGGCGAGGTGTGGCTGGGTTCGCTGAGCGCGCTGCTGGCGCCACTGGGCTTCAGTGACCGCTGGGTGCGCACCGCCGTTTTTCGACTGCAGAAGGAGGGCTGGCTGGAGGCGGAAAAAGCCGGACGCCGCAGCTATTACCGACTTTCTGAACACGGCCTGCAACAGTTCCGCCACGCGGAAAGCAAGATCTATCAGGGCGAACCCGCTTTATGGAACGGCGAGTGGGATCTGCTGCTGCTGGAAGGGGTGGAAAAAACCGTACGCGCCCGCCTTCGGCAGTCTCTGGGCTGGCTCGGCTTTGGGCAGCTGAGTACAACGCTGCTGGCCGCCCCGGCAGACATCCGCCGCGACGTCACCGCCCTGCTCAGCGAACTCCCCGGGGGCGAGAACACCATCTGGTTCCGCGCACAGTCTGCCGGTGAACGTTCTGCCGGTTGTCTGAAGCGTCAGGTGGCGAACAACTGGGCGCTGGATGAGATGGCAGCGCACTACCAGCAGTTTATTGACGCGTGGCGCCCGCTGATGCTGATGCTGCGCGATCGACAGCAGCCGGTCAGTGAACAACAGGCTTTTGAGCTGTGCCTGTTGCTGATCCATGCCTGGCGCCGGGTGGTGCTGCGCGATCCACAGCTGCCTGACGCACTGCTTCCGCCGCAGTGGCCGGGGCATACGGCACGCCATCTGTGCATCAATCTTTACCGGCGTCTTGCATTACCGGCTACGCGGCGGGTCAGTCAGCTGGCAGAAAGTCGAATTGGCGAGTTGCCACAACCGTGCGCGGCATTTTATCAGCGCTTTGGCGGTCTGGAGTCTGTGGGTCATCAGCAGGCAACTGCTTAAGAAGGGGGAAGCGGAACAGATCGGGGGCAGAATAACGGCGCCCCGCAGGGCGCAGTTTGTGCAGCTTAGCGGCGTGCCAGCAGCAGGCCAACGACCAGCCCAACGGTGGCACCAACGCCAATCCCCTGCCAGGGTTTGTCATGCACGTACTCGTCGGCACGGGATACCGCCTGGCGGGCGCGGTAGTAGTAGCTGTCCGACGCGTTACTGATGCGCGTTTTTACTTCATCCAGCGACTTTTCGGCTTTGGCCTTCAGCTCAACGTACTTCTGATCGGCCGGATCGCCCGACGATTTCAGCACCTCTTCCAGCGTTTTGGTCAGCAGCGCCAGGTCATCATCCAGGCGATTGTCATTAGGTTCATTTGATACAGACATCTTTCATCCTCCGTGGTCGAATTAATTGTCGCATTCACATTAACTATAGACCGTTTTTCGCCGATGAAATCACTGCGGTTACAGGATTTATCTGATAAATTCTGCGTGAACTGAATCAAACCCTGAGCAAGCTGTCGTAACTCCCTGTACCCGGAAGCCTTCCGGTTATGCGAATGTGTATTTTACATGCACGACAGTCACTACAAACTCGTTCACCTGAGGAAATATTTTCCGGCATGAATCGTAGAATGTTTATGAAAGCGTCAATGGCATTCGCAACCCTGAGCGGGATGTCCGGCTTATCCACCCTGTTCTCCCAGGCCGCCTGGGCAGAGAGCGATATTGCCGACGGCACCGCGGTGCGTTTTGATTTCGACGTGCTGAAAAAGCTGGCCGCAGACCAGGCGAAACATGCCTGGAGCGGCGCACCGGCCCCGCTGCCGGACACGCTGGCGACCCTGACCCCGCAGGCCTATAACGAAATCCAGTACGACGCCGGCCACTCGCTGTGGAACGGCCTGGATAACCGACAGCTTGACGTTCAGTTCTTCCACGTCGGCATGGGCTTTAAGCGCCGTATCCGCATGTTCTCGGTAGATGGCGACCGGCAGGCCCGAGAAATCCACTTCCGCCCGGAGCTGTTTAACTACAACAACGCTCACGTGGATACCAAACAGCTGGAGGGAAAAACCGACCTTGGCTTTGCCGGCTTCCGCGCCTTTAAAAAACCGGAACTGGCTAAACGCGACATCGTCTCGTTCCTCGGCGCCAGCTACTTCCGCGCCGTAGATGAAACCTTTCAGTACGGTCTCTCCGCGCGCGGCGTGGCCGTCAATACTTTCACTAACGGCAAGGAGGAGTTCCCGGACTTCACCGCCTTCTGGTTTGAAACGCCAAAGGCGGAAGACACCACCTTTACCGTTTACACCCTGCTGGACGGTGCCAGCTGCACCGGTGCCTACAAGTTCATCATTCACTGCGAAGAGAAACGCGTGGTGATGGAGGTGGAAAAACACATCTACGCGCGTAAGGATATCGAGCAACTGGGTATCGCGCCGATGACCACCATGTTCAGCTGTGGCAATAACGAACGCCGCATGTGCGACACCATTCACCCGCAGATCCACGACTCCGATCGCCTGGCGATGTGGACCGGCAGCGGCGAGTGGATCTGCCGCCCGCTCAACAATCCGCAGCGCCTGACCTTCAACGCCTATCAGGATGAAAACCCGCGCGGCTTTGGCATGTTGCAGCTGAATCACGATTTCCAGGATTACCAGGACGTGATTGGCTGGTACAACAAGCGCCCGAGCCTGTGGGTGGAGCCGACGGACAAGTGGGGCAAAGGTGCGGTGGCGCTGATGGAGATCCCAACCACCGGTGAAACGCTGGATAACATCGTCTGCTTCTGGCAGCCGGCCGAGCCGATCAAGGCCGGCAGCGCGCACAGCTACAGCTACAAGCTTTACTGGAGCGGCCTGCCGCCGGTACGCAGCGGCCTGGCGAGGGTGAACGCCACCCGCACCGGCATGGGCGGCTTCCCGGAAGGCTGGGCACCGGGTGAACACTACCCGAACGTCTGGGCGCGCCGCTTTGCGGTGGACTTCGTCGGCGGTGACCTGAAAGCTGCCGCGCCGAAGGGGATTGAGCCGGTGATTAATATCTCATCCGGCACCCTTAAACAGGTGGAGATCCTCTACGTCGAACCGATTGACGGTTTCCGCATCCTGTTTGACTGGTATCCGGACAGCGACGCCACCACCCCGGTGGATATGCGCCTGTTCCTGCGTACCAAAGACGATACGCTGAGCGAAACCTGGCTGTATCAGTACGCGCCGCCTCCGCCGGACAAACGCAAATACGTTGATGACCGGATTATGACCGCCGGTTAAACGATCGACAGGCGGCTGCGGCCGCCTGTTTTATTATCCGCGCAGCATATCGATGTGCGGAATGCCGTCCTCGTCGTACACCTCTCCCGTCGCTACAAAACCCGCGCTGCTGTAAAAGCGTTGCAGGTGCGCCTGCGCCGAAAGAAACTGCGGCTGCTGCGGCCAGTGGCGTTCACAGCAGGCTATCGCATGTTTGATTAACCGGCTGCCGAGGCTCAGGCCGCGCGCCTCGCTGCTGACGATCACCCGACCGATTTTCACCGGCTCGCCGGCGGCCTGTGGCGCGAGAATGCGGGCGTACGCCAGCAGCCGGTCTTGATACAGCCCGAGCAGATGGCGGTTGCCCCCCAGCAGATCGGCCCCATCAATATCCTGATAGACGCACCGCTGTTCAACCACAAACACCTGGCTACGCAGCGCCAGCAGCTGGTAAAGCCGGGCGGCGGTCAGCTCGCCGTGGTGCAGATCCTGCCACTCAATTTCCATCGTTTCCTCGCAAAAAAAATCGGGCCACAGGGGCCCGATTGTTATCGATATCCGAACGTTTTATCTCACGGCGTCGCCAGCTGCACCAGCGAAATCAGCGGCTGCGGGTAGACGCCCAGCAGCAGCACCAGCACGGCGGAGATCAGCACCACGATACCGCCCGCGGTAGTGGCCCAGTTCGCCGGGGTGTCGCGCTGCATCAGTTCCGGGCCGGCCAGATACAGGCTGACGGTAACGCGCAGATAGTAGTACAGGCCGATGGCGCTGCCGAGCACCAGCGCGCCGGTCAGCCACCACAGGTGCGCCTGCACGCCGACGGCGATCACGTAGAACTTACCGATAAAGCCGAGAGTCATCGGGATACCGGCCAGCGACAGCATCATCACGGTCATCACCGAGGCCAGGATCGGGCGATGCCAGAACAGGCCACGGTAGGAGTAGAGTGAATCGGCATCCGCACCGCGATACGGGCTGGACATCAGCGTCACCACGCCGAACGCGCCGAGGCTGCTGAACAGGTAGCCGGCCAGATAAACGCCAACCGCTTCCAGCGACAGCCCCTGCGACTGCACGGCGATCAGCGCCACCAGCAGATAGCCGAGGTGGGCGATCGACGAGTAGCCGAGCAGGCGCTTGATGTTACGCTGCGAAATCGCCATCAGGTTACCGAACAGCATGGAGGCAACGGCAATAATACCCAGCACGGTGCGCACGCCTTCGCTGTCGACGGCCGGCGCGTTGATAAACAGACGCATCAGCACGCCGAAGATGGCAATTTTGCTGGCGGTGGCCAGGAAGGCGGTAACCGGTGCCGGAGCACCCTGATACACGTCCGGCGTCCACAGGTGGAACGGCACCAGCGACAGCTTAAAGCCGAAGCCGACGATCATCAGGCCAATACCGGCCAGCAGCAGCGGCTGCTGGACCAGGCTGTCGTTAAGGCTCTCACCGAGCGCGACGAAGCCCAGGTTGCCGCTGTTGGCATACACCAGCGCCATACCGAACAGCAGGAAGGACGACGCTGCGGCAGACAGGATGGTGTACTTAATCGCCGCTTCCAGCGACCGGTTCTGCTGGAAGGCGTAGCCCACCAGACCGAACAGCGGCAGCGACAGCAGCTCAATACCGATAAACAGCGCCGCCAGGTGGTTGGCGCTGGCCAGCACCACGCCGCCCAGCGCGGCAATCAGCACCAGCAGGTAGAACTCTTCTTTGTTATCCGGGTAGGTGCTCAGCCACGGATAGGCGAAGGTGCAGGTCGCCAGGCTGGCGAGGATCACCAGCCCGGTGTAGAGCATCGAGTAGCTGTCCACCCGCAGCAGCGGGGTGACGTCCATTGGCCCTGCCTGGCCGACAAAGTACAGTGAGAACAGCGCCAGGTTAAGACCAATCACCGCCAGCGTCGCATTGACGAAGTGGTTGCGTCGCCACGCAATGGACAGCATCACAACTACCACCGTCAATCCGACGATCAGCAGCGGTAGAAGCGCGATCAAGTGTTGAGGAGTTATTGTCATGGCGAATTACGGCCTTGTAGTTGAAATTGAAGCGGTAAACCACTGCTGGATATTACTCATCGCAGCGTGGGAGGTGTCCAGAATCGGCTGCGGGTAAACCCCCACCAGCACCAGCAGAACCACCAGGACCATAATCATCAGAAACTCACGTGGCGACATGCTGCGCAGTGGCGTATCTGACTTAGGCGCACCGTAGTAAGCGCGCTGCATCATGATCAGTGAGTAAACCGAGGCAAACACCAGACCGAAGGTGGCAATAACGATAATCACCGGTGCGCTCTGGAAGCTGCCGGTCAGGATCATAAACTCACCGACAAAGTTACCGGTGCCCGGCATGCCGAGGTTGGCCACCGCGAAGAACAGTGACAGACCCGGCAGCCATTTGATGCGAGACCACAGGCCGCCCATCTGGCGCATATCACGGGTGTGCAGGCGCTCATACAGCTGGCCGCAGAGGATAAACAGCGCCGCCGCCGACAGGCCGTGGGCGATCATCTGCACCACTGCACCCTGGAAGGCCAGCTGGCTGCCGGTGTAGATAGCAATTAGCACGAAGCCCATATGCGAGATCGAGGTGTAGGCGATCAGACGTTTGATATCGTACTGAGAGAACGCCATCCACGCACCGTAGAAGATGCCAATGATACCGAGCCACATGGCAATCGGTGCGAACTCGGCCGACGCGTTCGGGAACAGCGGCAGTGCAAAGCGCAGCAGGCCGTAGGCGGCGGTTTTCAGCAGGATCCCGGCCAGGTCAACGGAACCGGCGGTCGGTGCCTGGCTGTGCGCGTCCGGCAGCCAGCCGTGCAGCGGCACCACCGGCATTTTTACCGCGAAGGCGATAAAGAAGCCGAGCATCAGCAGGTATTCCACGCCGTGCGACATTGGCGTCTTCAGCAGCAGCTCGTAGTTGAACGTCCAGACATTGGTAGCGCTGTAGTGCACAAACACCAGCGCCAGAATGGCGATCAGCATGATCAGGCCACTGGCCTGGGTGTAGATAAAGAACTTGGTGGCGGCGGTAATTCGCGTCTTGCCGTCGGAAGCCTTGTGGCCCCACAGCGCGATCAGGAAGTACATCGGCACCAGCATCATCTCCCAGAAGAAGAAGAACAGGAACATGTCGATGGCGAGGAACACACCGATCACGCCGCCGAGGATCCACAGCAGGTTGAGGTGGAAGAAACCGTGCCACTTCTCAATCTCGTTCCACGAACAGAAGATCGCCATCACGCCCAGCAGGCCGGTCAGCACGACCATCAGCAGCGACAGGCCGTCCAGCGCCAGGTGGAAGTTAATGCCGAAACGCGGGATCCACGGCACGGAGAATTCGGATTGCCACTGCGGCAGCCCGGTCGCCTGGGTCAGTGAGTAACCGCCCTGCAGCCACAGCTGCAGTGACAGGACCAGCGTCAGTCCCATCGCGATCAGTGCTATCCAGCGCGGTGCTTTCGGTCCGAAACGTTCGAACTGCCAGGCCAGCAGGCCACCGACGAAGGGTAGTATAATGAGCCAAGGTAATAACATGGCGATCTGTTCCCTTTAATGAATCTGAACGGGCCGATGACGCCCAACTTTCAGTTTGTTTTTAAGCCATCTTTTCGGGGGGGAAAGCCCCCCCACTCACTAACCTTTACAGCACCATCAACAGGCCCAGCACCACCACGGCACCGATGCTCATCGCGGCCAGATACCAGCGCAGATATCCGTTCTCACTCACCAGCAGCCCTTTGTTACTCAGGCTGGCCAGCCCTGCCGGGATGTTCATCAGCGAGTTCAGCGGGTCGCGTGAGAGCAGCCGGGCAATAAGCAGGTAAGGCTTAACGAAGACTTTGTCGTACAGCCAGTCGAAGCCCCAGGCAGCAAACCACCAGGTGGAGAAGAAACGACCCGGCGCGCTGTTGGCGATGGAGGTCACCAGCGAGCGTTTGCCCAGCCACAGCGCCGCGGCCAGCAGAATACCGACAATCGCCACCACGCCGGAACCGATCTCGAGCCACAGCACGCTGCCGTGCGCCAGCTCGGTGGTTTCCGGCAGTACGCCGCGCAGCGGTGGCACAATCAGCGCACCGATAAAGGTTGAGAGCACCAGCAGCACCAGCAGCGGCAGGTGATGGGTAATCCCCTTGCCCGCGTGCGCGTGGATCTTCTCTTCACCGTGGAAGGTGATGAAGATCATGCGGAAGGTGTAGAGCGACGTCATAAAGGCCCCGGCCAGGCCGGCGACCATCAGGTTGAGATGACCGTTAGCCAGCGCACCGGCAAGGATCTCATCCTTACTGAAGAAGCCGGCAGTGATCAGCGGCAGTGCCGACAGCGCCGCGCCGCCCACCAGGAAGCAGGTGTAGACCAACGGAATGCTCTTACGCAGGCCGCCCATCTTGAAGATGTTCTGCTCGTGGTGACAGGCAAGTATCACCGAACCGGACGAGAGGAACAGCAGCGCTTTAAAGAACGCGTGCGTCATCAGATGGAAGATAGCCGCGTCCCACGCCTGCACGCCCAGCGCCAGGAACATGTAGCCAATCTGGCTCATGGTCGAGTAGGCCAGCACGCGTTTGATGTCGGTCTGCACCAGCGCGGCAAAACCGGCCAGCAGCAGCGTTACCGCACCAATAATGCCAACCAGGTGCAGAACGTCCGGCGTTAACAGGAACAGGCCGTGGGTACGGGCAATCAGGTAAACGCCGGCGGTGACCATGGTCGCCGCGTGGATCAGGGCAGAAACCGGGGTCGGACCCGCCATCGCATCGGCCAGCCAGGTCTGCAGCGGCAGCTGAGCGGATTTACCGACCGCGCCGCCCAGCAGCATCAGGGTAGCCCACTGCAGCATGTGGTTGTCAGCGGCGAAGTGCGCCGGTGCCAGTTCTACCACCTCACGGAAGTTCAGCGTGCCCAGTTCGTTCCAGAGGATGAACAGCGCAAACGCGAGGAACACGTCACCGACGCGGGTGATGACGAAGGCTTTCATCGCCGCCGCACCGTTGTTCGGGTTGGTGTAGTAGAAGCCGATCAGCAGGTAGGAGCAGAGGCCCACGCCTTCCCAGCCGAGATACATCAGCATCAGGTTATCGGCCAGCACCAGAACCACCATGCTGGCGATAAACAGGTTGGTATAGGCGAAGAAGCGCGAGTAACCCTCTTCCCCACGCATATACCAGGAGGCAAACATATGGATAAAGAAGCCGACGCCGGTGACCACCGACAGCATGGTCAGCGACAGGCCGTCCAGCGTCAGGTTAACGTCAATCTTAAAGTTGCCGACCTGCATCCAGGTCCACAGCGCCTGGTTAAACACCTGCTGACCGTTGTTGAAGAAATCCACGCCGGCATACAGGGTGACCAGCGCCGCCAGGCCCACCGAGCCCATACCGACGGTTGCTGACAGGTTCTCGGACCAGCGGCCACGGGAGAACGCCAGCAGCAGGAAGCCGATCAGCGGAAACAGGACTGTTAAATAGAGAAGGTTCATCCGCGCATCTCGCTCACTTTATCAATGTTGAGGTTCTGGCTGCGGCGATGAAGCTGCAGCAGCAGCGCCAGGCCAATGCTGGCCTCCGCTGCAGCCAGGCTGATCGCCAGGATAAACATCACCTGGCCGTCTGCCTGGCCCCAGTAACTCCCCGCCACCACGAACGCCAGTGCCGCAGCGTTAATCATGATTTCGAGGCTAATCAACATAAACAGCAGGTTGCGGCGGATCATTACCCCGGTCAGGCCGAGGACAAACAGGATCGCCGCCAGAATCAGGCCGTGCTGCAGAGGGATCATAGCTGCTCCTCTTTACGATTTTTAGCCGCGTCAGCCGGGCGGTTGCTGAGCACCTCGCCCGCACGCTGTTCACGTCCGATGTGATACGCCACCACCAGACCGGCCAGCAGCAGCATTGACGCCAGCTCGACCGCCAGCACGTAAGGTCCGAACAGGCTGATACCGACCTGTTTCGCGTCGATCATCGTGCCTTCGATGCCCTGGTCATTCACCGTGCGGATGGCATAGACAATCACCGTCAGCAGCACCAGCGACAGCAGGCCCGGGCCTGCCCACATGCCCGGCTTCAGCCAGTCACGCTCCTGCTGCACTTCGGCACCGCCGAGGTTCAGCATCATCACCACGAAGACGAACAGCACCATAATGGCACCGGCATAAACGATAATCTCCAGCGCACCGGCGAAATAGGCACCGAGTGAGAAAAACACGCCGGAGACCGCCAGCAGTGAGACGATCAGGTACAGCAACGCATGTACCGGGTTGGTGTGGGTGATCACGCGCAACGTCGCGACCACCGCCACCAGACCACACAGATAAAACGCAAATTCCATGCCTGGCTCCTTAAGGTAACAAGCCTTTGACGTCGATGGGTGGAGCTTCGTTTTCAGCGGAGCCTTTATCTTTACCGTCGATCGCCATACCCGCCATCCGGTAGAAGTTGTATTCCGGGTATTTGCCCGGGCCGGAGATCAGCAGGTTCTCTTTTTCATAGACCAGATCCTGGCGTTTAAACTCACCCATTTCGAAGTCCGGGGTCAGCTGAATCGCCGTGGTCGGGCAGGCTTCTTCACACAGGCCACAGAAGATGCAGCGCGAGAAGTTGATGCGGAAGAACTCCGGATACCAGCGGCCATCGGCCATTTCGGCCTTCTGCAGCGAGATACAGCCCACCGGGCAGGCAACCGCACACAGGTTACAGGCCACGCAGCGCTCCTGGCCGTCCGGATCGCGCGTCAGCACGATACGGCCACGGTAACGCGGCGGCAGATAAACCGGCTCTTCCGGGTACATCATGGTTTCACGTTTCGCGAAGGCGTTCAGGCCAATCAGCCAGATACTGCGTAACGTGGTGCCGAAACCAACGGCAAGTTCTTTTAATGTCATGTTCTTAACCCCTTACTGCGCCGTGTACAGAATCACTGCGGCGGTAGCCAGCAGGTTCAACAGCGTCAACGGCAGACAAACTTTCCAGCCGAACGACATTACCTGGTCATAGCGCGGACGCGGCAGAGCAGCACGAATCAGAATAAACATCATCATGAAGAAGGCCGTTTTAATAGCGAACCAGAAGATCGGTGGCAGCCACGGACCGTGCCAGCCGCCGAAGAACAGCGTCACAATCAGCGCGGAGACGGTGACGATACCGACGTATTCACCGACGAAGAACAGGCCGAACTTCATACCGGCATATTCAATGTGGTAACCATCGGCCAGTTCCTGCTCTGCTTCTGGCTGGTCAAACGGGTGGCGGTGACACACCGCAACGCCGGCGATACAGAAGGTCATAAAGCCGAGGAACTGCGGGATCACGTTCCACAGGTGAGTCTGGCTGTTAACGATCTCAACCATGTTGAACGAGCCGGCCTGCGCCACCACGCCCATCAACGACAGGCCGAGGAACACTTCGTAGCTCAGGGTCTGCGCGGAGGCACGCATCGCACCCAGCAGCGAGTATTTGTTATTACTCGACCAGCCGGCGAACAGCACGGCGTACACCGCCAGGCCTGCCATCATCAGGAAGAACAGCAGGCCGATGTTCAGGTCTGCGCCCATCCAGGTGGAGGTAACCGGCACGATCGCCATCGCCAGCAGCAGCGAGGTAAAGGCGATCATCGGTGCCAGGGTAAAGATCACCCGGTCGGTAAACGGCGGGATCCAGTCCTCTTTAAAGAACATTTTGATCATGTCGGCCACCAGCTGCAGCGAACCGCCCCAGCCGACACGGTTAGGTCCGTAGCGGTTCTGGAACAGGCCGAGCAGGCGACGTTCGCCGAAGCTCATAAAGGCACCGCAGCCGACCACCACGAACAGGATCACCAGCGCTTTACCCACGGCGATCAGCACATCAATCACTTCCGGTGTCAGCCAGTTCATTGGACTGCCTCCTGCAGATTGTCAATTTCAGCGCCCGACAGGAACGGCGGGATGCCCGGCAGACCGAGCGGCAGACCCACCTGCCCTGCCTGCAGCTGGCTGGAGAAGCGTACCGGCAGACGCAGCTGCTCACCCTGACAGGTAAACTGCAGCACCGCACCGGCATTAACGCCCAGCTTCGCGGCGTCCTGCGGGTTGACCACCACGCAAGGCGCGGCCATACGCTGCTGGATAACCGGTGCACGCTGGGTCATCTCCTCACTGCCAAACAGCTGGAAGTAAGGGGCGACGCGCCAGCTGTTCTCACTACCGGTAAAGGATGCCGGTACGTTATCGAACCATGCCAGCTGGCCTTCGGCCGCTTCGAACAGACGCACGCCTGGATCGCCGTTACGCAGTTTACCACCCACTTCCGCCTGGAATTTATTCCATGCCTGCGGTGAGTTCCAGCCTGGTGCCCAGGCAAACGGGATCTGCGAGCGCGCGGCGCCCGGCTGGTTGTTCCCTTCCATTGAGAAGGCAAACATGGTGTCTTTATCCTGCGGCTGACGCGGTTCATGCACGCTGATGTTGGCGCGCATCGCGGTTCGGCCGCTGGAGCGGTGCGGTGAACGCGACAGCTTCTGACCACGAATACGGAAACTGGCATCCGGCGCGGCGTCTTTGATCGCAGCCAGCTGCGGCAGTGCCGCCACACAGGCGTCAATCACGTGATCCAGCTGGCTCCAGTCCACTTCGCGGCTGTTGATGGTGCTCTGCAGGGAATGCAGCCAGCGCCAGCTCTCCAGCATCTGTACTTTTTCGTCGTAGTAAGCCGGGTCATACACCTGGAAGAAGCGCTGTGCGCGGCCTTCCTGGTTAATCACCGTGCCATCGCTCTCGGCAAAACTGGCCGTAGAGAGGATCAGGCCGGCCTGTTCGGTGGTTTTGGTGCGCTGATGGTCGATAACGATCACGTTGGCGGTGTTGCTCAGCGCCGCGTCAACCTGCGCTTTCGGCAGGTGGCGATAAAGGTCGTTTTCCAGCACGATAGCCGCATCGGCTTCACCGCTGGCCAGCTGGCTCAGCGCTGCGTCAAGCGTCTGACCGCCGATCAGACCGACACCGATGCTGTTTGTTGCCGTTGGCAGCAGGGTGATACCGACGTCGGCACCGCGCCCTTTCAGCGCTTTCGCCACGTTGGCCGCCGCCTGAATCACCGCTTCACTGCCGGCGTTGGTGCCGGAGATGATCAGCGGTTTACGGGCACCGGCCAGCGCCTGCACCACGACGTCGATTTTACCAGCGAGAGACTTATCAAGATCGCTCACCGCCGGTGCGCTGGCGTCCAGCTCATGGGCGATAGCGAAGCCGAGGCGCGCCTGGTCTTCTACCGGGGCGCGATAGCTCCACGCGGCGATGTCATCCATGCGGGTTTCGTCAACGTTAGTAATAAACAGCGGGTGTTTGGCGTTCTGTCCGATGTTAAGGATCGCCGCAATCTGCCAGTCGGCGACTTTCTGCGCCGCGGCCATATCACGGGATTTCCCCTTCACCGCCTGACGAACGGCCAGCGCAATGCGCGCGCCGGTCTGGGTCAGATCTTCACCCAGCACCAGTACCGCATCGTAGCTTTCAATATCGTGCAGCGATGGCGTGTGAATACCACCGTCGCGCAGGATGCTCAGCATCAGCTCCAGACGCGCCTGCTCGCCCGCCGGGATGCCGGTAGAGAAGTTCTCAGCGCCGACCAGGTCGCGCAGCGCAAAGTTGCTCTCAACGCTGGCGCGCGGGGAACCGATACCGATTACCTTCTTCGCCTGGCGCAGCACATCGGCGGCCCCCTGCATCGCCTGCTCGGCGTTGAGGGCGATCCAGTCGTTGCCACGACGCTGCAGCGGCTGGCGCGGACGATCTTTCAGGTTTACGTAACCGTAACCGAAACGGCCCCGGTCACAGAGGAAATAGCTGTTAACGGTGCCGTTGTAGCGGTTTTCAATGCGGCGCAGCTCGCCATAGCGCTCGCCCGGGCTGGTGTTACAGCCGATGCTGCACTGCTGGCAGATGCTTGGCGCGTACTGCATGTCCCACTTACGGTTATAACGCTCGGAGTGGGTTTTGTCGGTGAACACGCCGGTCGGGCAGATTTCTACCAGGTTGCCGGAGAACTCGCTCTCCAGCACGCCATCTTCCGGGCGGCCAAAGTAGACGTTATCGTGCGCGCCGTACACGCCGAGGTCGGTGCCGTCGGCGTAATCTTTGTAGTAGCGCACGCAGCGGTAACAGGCGATGCAGCGGTTCATCTCGTGAGAGATAAACGGACCGAGATCCTGATTGCGGTGGGTACGCTTGGTGAAGCGGTAACGGCGGAAGCTGTGGCCGGTCATCACCGTCATATCCTGCAGGTGACAGTTGCCGCCCTCTTCACACACCGGACAGTCGTGCGGGTGGTTGGTCATCAGCCACTCGACCACGCTTTCGCGAAACTCTTTCGCTTCACCATCGTCGATTGAAATAAAGGTGCCGTCAGACGCTGGCGTCATACAGGACATCACCAGACGACCGCGGGTATCTTCGGCGTTAGCGTACTGTTTTACCGCGCACTGGCGGCAGGCGCCAACGCTACCGAGCGCCGGGTGCCAGCAAAAATAGGGAATATCGAGGCCGAGGGAGAGACACGCCTGTAGCAGGTTGTCTCCGCCATCCACATCATATTCTTTACCGTCTACATGAATTGTAGCCATAGTGAACATGCTTCCGTAAGGCCCGTCATAAACGGGCGTTAAACTTTGCTTACCAGCGCGCCTTTAACAGGTTGGGCTGGATGCCGCTAATTGCGTGAGCGTTGCTGTAAACCTGAGGCGCCATCCCCGCTTCGAACTCTTCGCGGAAGTATTTAATGGCGCTCTGCAGCGGCTCTACCGCACCAGGCGCATGCGCACAGAAGGTTTTACCCGGGCCGAGCTGGCGGCAGAGTTGCAGCAGGGTTTCAATATCCCCAGGCTGCCCCTGCTTACGCTCCAGCGCGCGCAGAATTTTGACGCTCCACGGCAGGCCATCGCGGCAGGGCGTACACCAGCCGCAGGATTCGCGGGCGAAGAACTCTTCCAGGTTACGCACCAGCGACACCATATTGATCTCGTGGTCCACCGCCATCGCCAGCGCGGTACCCAGACGGCTGCCGGCTTTGCCAATGGTGGCAAACTCCATCGGCAGGTCGAGGTGCTGCTCGGTGAGGAAGTCGGTCCCGGCACCGCCCGGCTGCCAGGCTTTAAACTTCAGCCCGTCACGCATGCCGCCGGCGTACTCTTCGAGGATCTCGCGCGCGGTGGTGCCAAACGGCAGTTCCCAGACGCCCGGGTTTTTCACCCGGCCAGAGAAGCCCATCATTTTGGTACCGGCGTCGTCGCTGGTAGAGATGTTCTTGTACCACTCCACGCCGTTGGCAAGGATCGCCGGCACGTTGGAGAGGGTTTCCACGTTATTTACGCAGGTCGGCTTGCCCCAGGCACCGGCCGAGGCCGGGAACGGCGGCTTGGAGCGCGGGTTGGCGCGGCGGCCTTCCAGCGAGTTAATCAGCGCCGTCTCTTCACCGCAGATGTAGCGGCCGGCACCGGTGTGGACCATCAGCTCGAAGTCAAAGCCGGTGCCGAGGATATTTTTACCCAGCAGGCCCGCTTCGGTGGCTTCGGCAATCGCGCGGCGCAGGTTTTCCGCCGCCTCGATATACTCGCCGCGCAGGAAGATGTAGCCGCGGTAGGTTTTCAGCGCGAAGGCGCTGATCAGCATGCCTTCCACCAGCTGGTGTGGCATCTGCTCCATCAGCAGACGGTCTTTATAGGTGCCCGGTTCCATCTCATCGGCGTTACACAGCAGGTAACGGATGTTCATGGACTCGTCTTTCGGCATCAGGCTCCACTTCAGGCCGGTGGAGAAGCCGGCACCGCCGCGCCCTTTCAGGCCGGAGTCTTTAACCGCATTGACGATCTCTTCCGGTGACATGCTTTTCAGCGCTTTTTCCGCGCCGGCATAACCGTTTTTGCTGCGGTATTCGTCAAAAAATACCGGTGCCTTATCCTCACGCATCCGCCAGGTCAGCGGATGGGTTTCGGCAGTACGCACGATCTGTCTCATTGATACTGCTCCAGTAATTTGACGATACCTTCCGGGGTCAGATGCACGTGGGTATCATCACCCACCATCATTACCGGCCCTTTGTCGCAGTTACCGAGGCAGCAGGTTGGCAGCAGGGTAAAACGCCCGTCCGCGGTAGTCTGGCCTGGCTTGATATGCAGATTCTCTTCCAGCGCCGTCTGGATCCCCTGATAGCCGGTGATATGGCACACCACGCTGTCACAGTAACGGATCACATGGCGACCCACCGGCGTGCGGTAGATCTGGCTGTAAAAGGTGGCAACGCCTTCAACGTCGCTGGCCGGGATGCCCAGTACGTCGGCAATGGCACCGATCGCGCCGTCCGGCACCCAGCCGCGCTGCTTCTGTACGATTTTCAGCGCTTCAATAGAGGCGGCACGGGCATCTTCGTAGTGGTGCTTCTCATGCTCGATGGCGTCGCGCTCTGTCGCACTCAGCATGAAAGCTTCAGTAACTTCGATCGTTTCGATCGCAATTCGTTGATCGTGCATAATTAGCGGTCCACGTCTGACATAACAAAATCAATACTACCGAGGTATACGATCAGGTCGGATACCAGGCTGCCGTTGATCACCGAAGGGATCTGCTGCAGGTGCGGGAAGCTCGGCGTGCGCACGCGGGTGCGGTAGCTCATGGTGCTGCCGTCGCTGGTCAGGTAGTAACTGTTGATCCCTTTGGTCGCCTCAATCATCTGGAAGGATTCGTTGGCCGGCATTACCGGGCCCCAGGAAACCTGCAGGAAGTGAGTGATCAGGGTTTCGATATGCTGCAGCGTGCGCTCTTTCGGCGGCGGCGTGGTCAGCGGATGGTCGGCTTTGAACGGGCCTGCCGGCATGTTCTTCAGGCACTGCTCCAGAATGCGCATACTCTGGCGCATCTCTTCCATCTTCAGCATCACACGGGTGTAAGCACAGCTGACGCCATCACCGATCGGCACTTCAAAGTCGAAGTTCTCGTAACCGGAGTACGGACGCCATTTACGCACGTCAAAGTCGAGACCGGTGGCGCGCAGGCCAGCACCGGTAGTGCCCCACGCCAGGGCCTCTTCCATGTTGTAGGCGGAAACGCCTTTGGAACGGGCAATCAGCACCGAGTTCTTCAGCGCGGTCTGTTCGTAGGCTTTCAGACGCTTTGGCATCCAGTCGAGGAATTCGCGCAGCAGGCGTTCCCAGCCTTTCGGCAGGTCATGCGCCACACCGCCGATGCGGAACCAGGCCGGGTGCATACGGAAACCGGTGATGGCTTCCACTACGTCATAAATTTTCTGGCGGTCGGTAAAGGCAAAGAACACCGGTGACATGGCACCAACGTCCTGAATAAAGGTCGAGATATACAGCAGGTGGCTGTTGATACGGAACAGCTCTGATAGCATCACGCGGATCACGTCCACGCGCTCGGGCACTTTGATACCGGCCAGTTTTTCTACCGCCAGCACGTACGGCATTTCGTTCACGCAGCCGCCGAGATACTCGATGCGGTCAGTATACGGAATGTAGCTGTGCCAGGACTGGCGTTCGCCCATCTTTTCCGCACCGCGGTGGTGGTAACCGATGTCCGGCACGCAGTCGACGATCTCTTCGCCGTCCAGCTGCAGGATGATGCGGAACGCACCGTGCGCTGACGGGTGGTTCGGGCCAAGGTTGAGGAACATAAAGTCCTCATTGGCCGTGCTGCGCTTCATGCCCCACTCTTCCGGCTTGAAGGTCAGCGACTCCATCTCCAGATCTTCTTTCTGCTTCGTCAGCTCATACGGGTCAAACTCGGTGGCGCGCGCCGGGTAGTCTTTCCTCAGCGGGTGCCCTTCCCACGTCTGCGGCATCATGATGCGCGTCAGGTGCGGGTGACCAACCACGTCGATACCGAACATCTCCCAGGTTTCGCGCTCATACCAGTTGGCATTCGGGAAAATTTTGGTAATGGTCGGCACATGCAGGTCATTTTCAGACAACGCCACCTTGAGCATAATGTCGCGGTTGCGTTCAATGGAGATGAAATGGTAGAAAACGGAAAAATCCGCGGCCGGTAAACCGTCGCGGTGGGTACGCAGGCGCTCGTCCATGCCATGCAGGTCATACAGCATGACGTAGGGTTTTGGCAGCTTGCGCAGGAACTCAATAACTTCCAGTAACTGCTCACGACGCACCCAGACCACCGGCACACCGGTGCGGGTAGGCTGCACGGTAAAGGCATCCGGTCCAAAGCGGTTACGCAGCTCGCCGATCACCGGATCATCCTGGTGATCACGGGTTTGCCATAAAGGCTGAGCGAGATCTTGCGTGGTTAAATCTGTCATAGGTTATTCACCATGCTGGCCTGTCACACAGGCACTCAGTGTTGGCGTCAGGTGGGTCAGCGCAGATGACTTAGTGTTGTTTTGCGCGCTTGATTGACCACATCCATAAACTGCTGTCTTAAATTTCGTCAGGGGTTCGCAGGTTAGTCACCGCGATGCGCTCTGCCTGTTTGCGTTCGCGCTCAGACTGCATATTGGCGCGATAAACCCCCTGATCGCCCACCACCCACGACAGCGGACGGCGCTCTTTGCCGATCGACTCCTGCAGCAGCAGCAGCGCCTGCATGTAGGCTTCCGGGCGCGGCGGGCAGCCAGGGATGTACACATCCACAGGCAGGAACTTATCAACGCCCTGCACCACGGAGTAGATGTCATACATGCCGCCGGAGTTGGCACAGGCACCCATTGAAATCACCCACTTAGGTTCCAGCATCTGGTCATACAGGCGCTGCACTACCGGGGCCATCTTGGTGAAGCAGGTCCCCGCCACCACCATGAAATCGGCCTGACGCGGCGACGCACGAATCACTTCCGAGCCAAAACGCGCCACATCGTGCACCGCAGTGAACGAAGTGGTCATTTCGACGTAGCAACAGGAAAGACCGAAGTTAAACGGCCAGAGTGAGTTTTTGCGCCCCCAGTTCACCATGTCGTGCATGGCGTGTTCCAGCTTGCCCATGTAGACGCTTTGATGAACGTGCTTTTCCAGGGGATCGGTGACGATCTCCTGTTTCTGCAGGGGATAACGGTCGTTTTCGCCGTTGGGGTCTACGCGAGTGAGCGTATAGTCCATGTGTTGTGCCTCGCTGTTACTGCGTATGACGATTGGAATGCGAAATGGTGGTCTTCTTCACATCAAAGCGACGACGGGGCGGTGCCCAGTCCAGCGCGCCGATGCGAACCAGGTAAACCAGGCCAGCAAGCAGAACCAAAATGAAAATGGCGGCTTCTACAAAGCCGACCCAGCCGCTTTCGCGAATGGCAGTCGACCATGCATAGAGATAGAGGGCCTCAACGTCGAAGATGACGAAGAACATCGCGACCAGATAGAACTTGGCGGACAGGCGCAGTTTGGCGCTGCCAACGGAGGCGATCCCGGATTCAAAAGGGGTGTTTGTATGCCTTCCGCGGGCTTTTGAGCCGAGGAACCATGCTCCGGCTAACATCAGGCAACAGAGGCCGATGGAGACGACGAGAAAAACAGCAAATGCCCAATGATGGGCGACGACTTCTGTGGTTGTTGACATACCTTTGCTTACTCACCAAAAGTGGTGTCTCGCGTCCTGCTCTATGCTGGCAGTTAACAACACCACAACGATTCAAGGGAAGAATGAAAAAACCTTATAAATTTTGCTGTCACCAGAGTAGCCAGCAACTTTATGGGGTTTTTTACTCCTTTCACTAACCTTTTGTCAACTTAGACAAATGTATTCGCACATTAATTTACAGCCGCAACACCACATTAACAATTAGTGCCTAAAAAAAGCGCTAAATCGTGTCAGTGGCATCATGTGATCATAGTGCAGCGAGCAAATCCTTGCAGGAAACAGGTCTATGAATTTGTCTATTTTGGCAGGATTAGTCACGTTTTCCTGCCCCTTAATGGGGTTATTTTTTTGATCCAGGACACACTTTTATCTTTTTCGCATCAAAAACAGGCGACTCGGGGGGGCTAAATCAATTCAATAATTGAACCAATTGATTCATACCAGGAAGGAAGAATGTCGATTTGGCTTAACGTCTGCTTTTGCAGCAGGTGAATGGCGAAATGCGCTTTAACCGGGAGGTTCAGACAGAATTAATCACAATAAAAAGGCCTTTCGGTGAACATTTCACACGAAAGGCCTTTTTTAATCATTTAAACGGGCAGCAGCGACTGACTAATGAGAAAAATAATCGTTTACGTTAACAGTCACTCTTCTTCGTCAAGGAAGACGGCACCGTCAGTCGTCGGCGTCACCGCCAGGCTGTACGGATCGTTACCCGACTCCATTGCGTTGAAGATTGCCAGCGCCAGCTCGTTATCGCTCTGCGGATTACGGCACAGCAGGTACTCCGTATCCGGCAGCGGCGGCAGGCCTTCCGCCGCCCCCATCACGCGCAGTTCCGGGCTCATCATCTCGACCGGACGCGCCGTCACGCCGAGGCCGGCTTTCACCGCCGCGCGGACCGCCGCCAGGGTCGAGGCCACGTAGGAGATGCGCCACGGGATACCCGCTTCGTTCAGATGGTCGATGGCCATGTCACGGTACGGGCTTGGCTCATCCAGCAGCACCAGAGGAATCGCTTCGCCACGCTGGAAGATGTAATCCGCCGCGCAGTACCACAGCGTTGGCGAGGTACGCAGCACCTGCCAGGTAAAGTTACCCGGGCTGGAGGTGGTCACCACCAGGTCGACCTCGCCCTGATTGAGCATCTCCATCATAAACGGATTGCGCTTCACCCGAACGTCAATCGCCAGTTTCGGATAGACCGAGGTAACGCGGTTAAGCAGGAACGGCAGGATGGTATCGGAGGTGTCGTCAGACGCCCCGATAGTCAGTACACCCTGAATGTTGCTGTACATCAGCGAGGTGCAGGCTTCATCATTGAAGCGCAGGATTTTTCTGGCATAACCCAGTAGCTGAATCCCATGTTCAGTGAGCAGCTTATTACGCCCATGTCGGGCAAACAGCTCTTTGCCGACCAGTTGCTCCAGTCGTTGCATCTGCTGGCTGACTGCCGACTGCGTTCTGCAGACCGCCGCCGCCGCCGCCGCAAAGGTATTCAGATCGGCAACGGCAACAAAGGTTCTCAGCAGATCGAGGTCGAGATTGAGTATCGGACGATTTGCGTTAGTCATGTTTTTCTTCACTTTATAAGTTTTTTATACAAACAGCTACCCTGGTATTACCAGCCCTATCAATGGGATAAGGCGATAACTAGTGCGCAATGGCGATAGTGCTAAGCAATGAAACATTGCCCGATGCATTACTTTCATTCGCTGACGTGAAGGACCTGGTCTCCCGCCTGCACTGACACATCACGCGCCAGCCGCATCGCTAAAGTGGAAAAGGTTCTTCCGTCTGATACATCATTAATGCACGCAGTACTAACCCATAAGTTGCAGGAAGCCGCGTCGTTGTCGTTATTGCTCCCCCGAGATGACTCAATGACGTGTTGAGAGGGGGAATGATGGGTCTAAAACAACCCTGAAAATTAAATTACCAGAACGCTGTGGAAACAGCTAAAAAGTTAAGTGTCACTTAAGCTTCAGGGGTATAAAAAGCATTTTTTCATTCCCCGCGACACCGGCTCGCCCGCTACAAAGTCTCCTGAAAGGTATCCTGACATACTGCCGTCTACTTTTTAAGCCCCAGGATGATTATTCTCATCACTAAAGTATGATTTAGTCGGTCACCCGCCGAAAGCAGGCAAAAAATTGGGCAAATCCGATTTTTTTTGCCTTCGCTCTGGTGCCGGAGGCATAACGTCAAACCCGACCCGCCGGTCGTTCAACTTTTACACAATCGACGAATTGAGCAAAAAACAGACAGACAAATAAGGCTTGTTTGACTGTTTACTTTATCATTAATCCATCATTTTTTACCTAAACGGGAGAGTTACAGATACGTAGTCTGCCGTTGAGGGGGCAAGAGTCTATACCGGAACTGGCTCAGGCAGCTATTAGTATCGACGAACGCCGCTTTACAAGCACGAAATGTCACCTTAAACCCCTGTTCGTCACCACTCTGCCAGTTGCCGGAAAAAACGTCCTTTAACCTGTCAAAGCCTGCCGCCGCCCTTCAAAAGCACCGGGGAGAGGAGTACATTGTGTGATGTTTCAATTTTCCCGGCGGAAAATGGCTTTCTGCCAGTCAAGGTGACAGAAGATGACCCCAATTGATAAATCCAGCAAACTGGATAATGTGTGTTACGACATTCGCGGCCCGGTGTTGAAAGAAGCCAAACGCCTCGAAGAAGAAGGTAATAAAGTCCTAAAGCTGAACATCGGTAACCCTGCCCCCTTTGGTTTTGAAGCCCCGGACGAAATCCTGGTTGACGTGATCCGTAACCTGCCGAGCGCGCAAGGCTACTGCGACTCCAAGGGCCTCTACTCGGCGCGGAAAGCGATCATGCAGCACTACCAGGCACGCGGCATGCGTGACATGACCGTGGAAGATATCTATATCGGCAACGGCGTGTCAGAGTTGATTGTTCAGTCGATGCAGGCGCTGCTGAACAGCGGTGATGAGATGCTGGTCCCCGCCCCGGACTACCCGCTGTGGACCGCCGCCGTTTCGCTCTCCAGTGGCAAGGCCGTGCACTATCTGTGCGACGAATCTGCCGGCTGGTTCCCGGACCTCGACGATATCCGCAGCAAGATCACCCCGCGTACCCGCGGCATTGTGATCATTAACCCGAACAACCCGACCGGTGCGGTATACAGCAAAGAGCTGCTGCTGCAGGTGGTTGAGATCGCCCGCGAACATAACCTGATTATCTTCGCCGACGAAATCTACGACAAAATTCTGTATGACGCCGCCCAGCACCACTCGATTGCTGCGCTGGCGCCGGACCTGCTGACCATCACTTTTAACGGTTTATCAAAAACCTACCGCGTGGCGGGCTTCCGTCAGGGCTGGATGGTGCTGAACGGGCCGAAGAAACACGCCAAAGGCTATATTGAAGGGCTGGAGATGCTGGCCTCAATGCGCCTGTGCGCCAACGTCCCGGCGCAACACGCGATCCAGACCGCGCTCGGCGGCTATCAGAGCATTAGTGAATTTATTCAGCCCGGCGGCCGACTGTATGAACAACGCAACCGCGCATGGGAGCTGATTAATGAGATCCCCGGCGTCAGTTGCGTGAAGCCGCAGGGCGCGCTGTATATGTTCCCAAAAATTGACGCGAAAAAGTTCAACATCCACGACGACCAGAAGATGGTGCTGGACTTCCTGCTGCAGGAAAAAGTGCTGCTGGTGCAGGGCACCGCGTTTAACTGGCCGTGGCCGGATCACGTGCGCATCGTCACCCTGCCGCGCGTTGATGACCTTGAGATGGCGATTAACAAGTTTGGTCGCTTCCTCGGCGGATACCGCCAGCTGTAACCCCCGCGTTCCTTGTGTTTTCCGTACGTTAACAGAGAGCGGTAACCCCGCTCTCTGTCATTTCCAGCAGAGGCAACATCATGAACCAGAGTCATTTTTTCGCCCACCTCTCGCGCCTGAAGCTGATCAACCGCTGGCCGCTGATGCGCAACGTGCGCACCGAAAACGTCTCCGAGCACAGCCTGCAGGTGGCCATGGTCGCCCACGCGCTGGCGGTGATTAAAAATAAGAAATTCAACGGCAACCTCAACGCCGACCGTATCGCGATGATGGCCATTTATCATGATGCCAGCGAAGTGCTGACCGGCGACCTGCCGACGCCCGTTAAGTACTACAACGCGCAAATCGCCCACGAATACAAAAAGATTGAGAAGATTGCCCAGCAGAAGCTGATCGAAATGCTGCCGGAAGAGCTGCGTTCGGCCTGGGCACCGCTGATAGATGAGCAACAGCACAGCGAGGCGGAGACCGCCATCGTCAAACAGGCGGACGCGCTTTGCGCTTATCTGAAGTGCCTGGAGGAGCTGTCGGCGGGTAACAACGAGTTCCTGCTGGCCAAGGCGCGGCTGGAGAAAACCCTCGCCCAGCGCCACAGCCCGGAGATGGACTACTTTATGACCGTATTTGTGCCGAGCTTCAGCTTATCGCTGGATGAGATTAGTCAGGAGTCGCTGTAAGCCGCATCAGACACAGGGCAGGTCAGAAAAGAAAAAAAGCACTGAGAGGATAAATACTCAGTGCTCTGATGCTAGCTGAATCGGCGGTCAGTGGCGGCGGTGGACGTGCACGAAACCTTCTGCATCTTTATGGATAATCAGCTCTTCCAGCGAGCTCAGCGCCATATCCACGTCCTCAAGCCGCGGCGCGTCGGCCGGAGCGTTGACGGCGATCACGTGGCAGCCGGCGGCCAGCCCGGAAAGGATACCGGCGGCGGCGTCTTCCACCACCACGCACTGTTCCGGCTCCAGCTCCAGCAGCTGCGCGCCGAGCAGATAGGCGTCCGGCTCCGGCTTACCGCGCGTCACGCGCTCAGCGGTGACAAAGGCGTGCGGCTGCGGCAGCCCGGCCACGCGGTGACGGGCGCTGGCCACCGGCACCGATCCCGAGGTCACGATCGCCCAGGGAATAGCCAGCTCGTCGAGGGTCGCCAGCAGCGCCAGCGCCCCCGGCAGCGCCACGATCCCCTCCGTTTCGGTCGCTTCCAGCTGCTCCAGCCAGAGGAACTCGGCGCGGATCGCCTCTTCGGAGGCACCCGGCATAAAGTGGCGCAGCGAGGTAATCGCCTGCTTGCCGTGGATAAAGGCGAGGATCTCGTCCGCCGCAATACCGTGGCGTTCGCCCCAGATGATCCAGGACTGCTCAACCACCGCCAGCGAATCCACCAGCGTACCGTCTAAATCAAATAAAAAGCCTTTACTCTTCACTGCATGTTTCCTTATCGGGCGTCAGAGATCGTCGAGGAAGGTTTTATCCAGCTGCCTGAAGGCGCGCTTCAGCACGTCGGCCAGCGACTGATAGGTAGGTTTACCTTCAACCGGCGCAATCGCCTGCCCGGCGGCCTGCAGCTTATCGCGCACGTCGTTAAACCAGCTGAGCAGGGTCGGCGGCAGCGGCGTCACCGAACGCTTGCCCAGCCACCACAGCCCCTGCATCGGCAGACTGCAGGCGAACAGCGCGGTGGCAATCGCCGGGCCAAGCTGGCCGCCCAGTGCGATCTGCCAGCAGAGAGTGAAAATCGCCACCGGAGGCATAATCCGGATCGCGAAGCGCGTAACGCGCACGATACGATTTTCAGGAAACATTGGGGCCAGACGCTTGTCAGCAGGCCAGGTTTTCATATAGTGCTGGCCAAGCTGAAACAGCCTGAACCAACCCACGGAGCCGGACTCATTCGCCATGGCGGACCTCAACTTCTGTCATAAAAATTAAAAAAATTCTGCAACCTAACAACTTTACATAACATGATTCAAAACATTTTGTCTTTGTGAGCCACTGTGGTTATCCTGTGCGCGTTTTCGAACGCTGTGCGGATAGCCTGCGATCGACAATTTAACAGGTCATTAAAAAGCAGACAGCATTTAAAAAAATCCTGTAAAATATCCAAAAAATTTTGCGGATCGCGGGAGAAAGCTGAGCTCAGTATGACTTCAGTCATTAATGTACCAGCTTTCATGCGCTACGCTTCACTGTGTGAGTTTATTTTCGCCACTTTTAATCTATAGGACCTTCCATGTCGAGTAAGTTAGTACTGGTTCTGAACTGCGGTAGTTCTTCCCTGAAGTTTGCGATTATCGATCCGTCCAACGGTGACGAGTATCTGTCAGGTCTGGCTGAATGCTTCCACCTGCCGGAAGCGCGCATCAAGTGGAAACTGGATGGCGCCAAACAGGAAGCGGCATTAGGTGCCGGCGCAGCCCACAGCGAAGCGCTGAACTTCATGGTTAACAATATTCTGGCACAAAAACCAGAACTCTCTGCGCAGATTACCTCAATCGGCCACCGCATCGTCCACGGCGGCGAGAAGCTGACCCAGTCAGTGGTGATTGACGAGTCGGTGATTCAGGGCATTAAAGACGCCTCCTCTTTCGCACCGCTGCACAACCCGGCACACCTGATCGGGATTGAAGAAGCGCTGAAAAACTTCCCGCAGCTGGCCGATAAGAATGTGGCAGTTTTCGACACCGCTTTCCATCAGACCATGCCAGAAGAGTCTTATCTTTACGCCCTGCCGTACAAACTTTACAAAGAGCATGGCGTACGTCGCTACGGCGCGCACGGTACCAGCCACTTCTATGTCACACAGGAAGCGGCTAAGGTTCTGAACAAGCCGGTCAACGAAGTGAACATCATTACCTGCCACCTCGGTAACGGCGGCTCCGTTTCCGCCATCCGTAACGGCGAGTGCGTAGACACCTCAATGGGCCTGACCCCGCTGGAAGGCCTGGTGATGGGCACCCGCAGCGGCGACATCGACCCGGCGGTGGTGTTCTTCCTGCACGACACCCTCGGCATGAGCGTGGACGCGATCAACAAGTTGCTGACCAAAGAGTCCGGCCTGCTGGGCCTGACCGAAGTCACCAGCGACTGCCGTTACGTGGAAGATAACTACGACAGCAAAGCGGATGCGAAACGCGCGCTGGACGTTTACTGCCACCGTCTGGCCAAGTACATCGGCTCTTACAGTGCGCTGATGGATGGCCGCCTGGATGCGGTGATCTTCACCGGCGGTATCGGCGAGAACTCGGCGCTGGTGCGCGAGCTGTCGCTGAACAAACTGGGCCTGCTCGGCTTTGCCGTGGATCACGACCGCAACCTGGCCGCCCGCTTCGGCAAGTCCGGCTTTATCAATAAAGAAGGCACCCGCCCGGCCATCGTGATCCCAACCAACGAAGAGTTGGTCATCGCGCAGGACGCCAGCCGCCTGACCGCTTAAATCGTCTCTCTCCGTCAGCCCAGGCTGACGGAGTTGTTTTCAGCGCCAGAACAGTTTGATTGCCCGCCCGGCGCACCGCGCACCAGGGCGGCGGTAAGAGAGGTAAATGTGTCCCGTACTATTATGTTGATCCCTACCGGCACCAGCGTCGGCCTGACCAGCGTCAGCCTGGGTGTAATCCGTGCGATGGAACGTAAAGGCGTGCGCCTGAGCGTGTTCAAGCCGATTGCCCAGCCGCGCAGCGGCGGTGATAACCCGGATCAGACCACCACCATCATCCGTAAAAACTCCTCCATCCCGGCCGCCGAGCCGCTGGCGATGAGCCGCGTGGAATCACTGCTGGGCGCTAACCAGCAGGACGTGCTGATGGAAGAGATCATCGCCCGTTACCACGCCAATACCCAGGATGCGGAAGTGGTGCTGGTGGAAGGCCTGGTGCCGACGCGTAAGCACCAGTTCGCCCAGGCGCTGAACTATGAGATCGCGAAAACGCTGAACGCGGAGATCGTCTTTGTCACCGCGCTGGGTAACGACTCGCCGGCGCAGCTGAAAGAGCGCATCGAAGTTACCCAGAGCAGCTTTGGCGGCAACAAGAACAAAAGCATCACCGGCGTTATCATTAACAAGCTGAACGCCCCGGTCGATGAGCAGGGTCGTACCCGCCCTGACCTGTCTGAAATCTTTGACGACTCCACCAAGGCCAGCGTGGCCAATGTCGATCCAAAGCAGCTGTTTGCCAACAGCCCGCTACCGGTGCTGGGCTGCGTGCCGTGGAGCTTCGAGCTGATCGCCACCCGTGCAATTGATATGTGCCGCCATCTGAACGCGCGCGTGATCAACGAGGGCGATATCGCCACCCGCCGCGTGAAGTCGGTGACCTTCTGCGCGCGCAGCCTGCCGCATATGCTGGAACACTTCCGTCCGGGCTCGCTGCTGGTGACCTCGGCCGACCGCCCTGACGTGCTGGTGGCCGCCTGCCTGGCGGCGATGAACGGCGTCGAGATCGGTGCCATCCTGCTGACCGGCGGTTACGCCATCGACGCACCGATTCAGAAGCTGTGTGAACGTGCCTTCCAGACCGGCCTGCCGGTGTTTATGGTCGACACCAACACCTGGCAGACCTCACTGAGCCTGCAGAGCTTCAACCTGGAAGTGCCGAGCGACGATACCCTGCGCGTCGAGCGCGTACAGGAGTACGTGGCCAGCCATATCGACGCCGAGTGGATCGAGTCGCTGACCGCCACCTCCGAGCGCAGCCGCCGCCTGTCACCACCGGCGTTCCGCTACCAGCTGACCGAGCTGGCGCGTAAAGCCGGCAAACGCATCGTGCTGCCGGAAGGCGACGAGCCGCGTACCGTGAAGGCAGCTTCAATCTGTGCCGACCGTGGCATCGCCACCTGCGTACTGCTGGGTAACCCGGAAGAGATCCAGCGCGTCGCTGCGGCGCAGGGCGTCGAGCTGGGCAAAGGCATCGAAATCGTTGACCCGGTGGTGGTGCGTGATAACTACGTGCCGCGCCTGGTTGAGCTGCGTAAAAGCAAGGGCATGACCGAAGTGGTGGCGCAGGAGCAGCTGGAAGACAACGTGATGCTCGGCACCATGATGCTGGAAGCGGGCGAAGTAGACGGCCTGGTCTCCGGTGCGGTGCACACCACCGCTAACACCATTCGTCCGCCGCTGCAGCTGATCAAAACCGCGCCAAACAGCTCGCTGGTGTCGTCGGTGTTCTTTATGCTGCTGCCTGAGCAGGTGCTGGTGTACGGTGACTGTGCGATCAACCCGGACCCGAACCCGGAGCAGCTGGCCGAGATCGCCATTCAGTCCGCCGACTCGGCGCTGGCGTTTGGCATCGAGCCGCGCGTGGCGATGATCTCCTACTCTACCGGTAACTCCGGTGCCGGCAGCGACGTGGAAAAAGTCCGCGAAGCCACCCGCATCGCCAAAGAGAAACGCCCTGACCTGGTGATCGACGGCCCGCTGCAGTATGACGCTGCAATCATGGACGACGTTGCCAAATCCAAGGCGCCAAACTCGCCGGTGGCCGGCCGTGCCACGGTGTTTATCTTCCCGGACCTGAACACCGGTAACACCACCTACAAAGCGGTACAGCGTTCAGCCGACCTGATCTCCATCGGGCCGATGCTGCAGGGTATGCGCAAGCCGGTCAACGACCTGTCACGCGGCGCGCTGGTGGACGATATCGTCTACACCATCGCCCTGACGGCGATTCAGTCTAAACAGGCTGAAGGCTAAGTTCTCGCGGCGTTAAGCGCCGCTGCTGAAAAAGGGTTTGTGGCTTGCCACAGGCCCTTTTTTTATGGCTGCATCCCCTTCTGCGCAGGCTCCATCGCACGTTAAACGAAAATTAGTTTCTTATATTGTGAAGCTGCTTCAGGCGTAATTCAGACGTTTCAGTGATTTTCAGCAAGTTAAAACGTATTGTTCTTATATACCCCTTCGCATCATAACTGCATAACTAACAGGGAGGAATAAGAAGCGATATGACATACTTTGACGAGTTATCAGCGTTCGGCTTACCCAGGGAGCAAGTAGCGAGATTCAGCGTCTGCGATATTCACTATGAGGTATTTTTTACAGAGATAACTAAAGAAAATTCTTATGATTGCGCCGCACTTCTACCAGCAGAATTGCTATTACCCACGTATGCGCATCACTATGATGTAAATTTCGACACCAAGAGTAACAGGTTAAATCACACACCTTTCAAAAGAGTTGCACTGCTTCCACCCGGTAGCGGTACACGTGTAATGAAATGCGTTGAAAGAGTAATTTTTGATCACTATACTCAATTTAATGTCGGTCTTTACACTTTTTCCCCAGCCGACCATAAACTCATGAACCTGTATTGCCGGTTTATTTCCAGGAAAAGACTGACAGGATATACCATTGAAGTGGGACTTGACCCATCAGGGAGAGCAAATGTCTTACGAACACCCAGATTCTATGACCCATTATGAACAATACCGGGTTCGCCAGCAGGAACGCGCCGCCAGGCTAATCCGCGCTATTGAAGAAGGCAGAACCCGAACGGTTTCTTCCGACGATCCGGTTATTGAGGTTATTACGCCACGATCGGCTACGACAGAGCCAGAGCATGGCGAGGTATTTGCCTGGAATGCTGACACCGGTGAGATGATAAGGCTAAACAGGCGGGTGATATTACACAAGTCTGGTCAAAGCACTGAGCGCTAATTACTGGATCACGCAATCCGCCAGGATAAATTGGCACTGCACGTTCACAAGGAATAGTCTGATGATTGATATTGCCGAATTTACCACACTTAACGCCAAAACCGATCCCGCCGTTAATATCGCGATATCGCGGCTGATTTCTAAGCAGGGCATCAACGCCTGGGGCTCAGAGATCAAGCGCGGTCATCGTATCGGCTGCCACAGCCACACGGTGGGTGAAGAGTGGTACATCGTGCTGTCCGGTGAGGGAGAAATCTGGACAGCCGACGTGAAAGGTCAGCAGCTGCATAATAAACGTGTCAATCCGGTAAAAGCGGGATCAGTATTCTGTATTTATCCCGGTACCGCCCACCAGATGCGGGCGATCACCGATCTGAGCTTTCTGTTTCTCTGTCCGGAATCACACGTTTCCAGTGACAGGACGTTGTTCGATGACCTGATTGACCATACCTGAATTTAAGGTTTAACACGGTATTTCGCAAGAAAGTCAGAAAACTGGCCCGTAAAATCTGGCCAGTTTTTATTAATCAATCAGCGGTATTGACTCACAGCGTTTAAAGAAGCTTTGTGGGATATAGTTATTGATGTTGTTATCATGGCAGTACTCAATCAATCCGCGCTTGTTATTGACGCCGATTTTTTCGTACATGCTCTGCACATAGTTGCCGACGGTGCGCTGAGATAACCCGAGACAGACGGCGATCTCTTTGACCGAGTAGGTCTGCAGCAGGTAGAAGAGGATCTCCCATTCGCGGTCGCTGAATACCTTTGACGGAGGAGTGAATACCAGTGAAGTAGGGATTTTTATCTTATTCAGGCGAGTGAGAATTACATTTTCGACAGGTCTTCCATGCCAGACGGTCCCCCTGCACTCGCCTGTTACGTCATACAGTGGAAATTTATCGAAGAACCAGGGCTGAAGATAACTCTGGTTTTCAAAAGGATGGATCTCAAGAGCGGTTACTTTGTCACCAGAAATTTCCGTCTTACGATCGTGCTGGCGAAACTCATTGCCAAACTGAGACAGGCTGCAGGGAATGTCTTCATCAACCCGCCCTTCATAATTGAATTTCTCCGAAATCCCCAACAGTTGATTATGCCGTTTATTAACAAATATGAATTTGGATTCACGATCCCTGATCCCCCAGGGTTCATTACTCTGGCTAAAAAAATGAATTAGCGAACTGAGTATTTCCTTCATTCCATTGTCGTTCATCATCCTGTCTCCCGAACATCAGCGTGTAAAAGGGAGACTGTCAACATTCGCTCCCTGACAAATTCAACTTTGAATTTGTCAGTCAGGATACGCAACTTCCCTGTCGCGGAAAATTAAGAGGCTCACAGAAAAAAAATTATGGATTTATTTCTATTGTTCCCCTTTCTCCCTCACCCTTTCGGCGTGATTTTTTTTGAAAACCGGCCATTTCTTTACCTGGCCCTGTTCATCAAAATAGCGCTCCGGCCAGATTTCCTGCGGGGTTTTGCCCAGCGCGAGGGCAATGATCAGTTCGCCTTTCGGCCAGGGTTTGACCAGTGCGTTAGCCAGCGTGCCGGATGCCAGCCCGTGCTCTACGGACAGCGCTGCCAGCGATCCTTTGCATTTGCGAATGGCCGCCAGAATATCCTGCCGGTGCCAGTTTTTTCGCGTTTGATTATCCATTGTGTCTCTCCCTGAGTTCCGGTTGGGGCCGGAGCATGGCGCAGCCAACGCCGGCCTGGAACGGTTAATTCAAACCCAGGCAGCCGCTCAGGAACAGGGTAATATTAACTCCATTCCGCGCGTTAAAACGCATGTTCTTACCGGCAGGATCGCGCGCCATCCTGTACGCTGAAAATGTGCACATCACACGCCTGCCGCACTGCGTCGTCATTCACCAGGACAGGAGTAATAAAATGAGCAATCAGAGTATTCACCAGCGTCGTCTGGATGCCACACCGCGTGGCGTCGGCGTATTATGTGATTTCTTCGCCGTGAGAGCCGAAAATGCCACCCTGTGGGACCAGCAGGGGCGAGAGTACACCGACTTCGCCGCCGGAATTGCTGTACTGAATACCGGTCATCGTCATCCCAGAGTCGTGAGCGCTATCCGCGAGCAGCTGGAGTGCTTTACCCATACGGCTTTCCAGATCGTTCCCTATGAAAATTACATAATCCTGGCGGAAAAGCTGAATCAGTGCGTGCCAGTCGCTGGCCGCAGCAAAACCACCCTGTTCTCCACCGGGGCGGAAGCCGTTGAGAACGCGGTGAAGATCGCCCGTGCGGCAACCGGTCGCCCCGGGGTGATCGCCTTCAGCGGTGCCTTTCACGGCCGCACGCTGCTGACCATGGGCCTGACCGGTAAGGTCACGCCGTACAAAACCGGTTTTGGCCCCTTCCCGGGTTCGGTGTTCCACGCCCGCTATCCCAACGCGCTGCACGGCGTCAGCGTGGATGATGCGCTGGAGAACCTGGAAACCCTGTTCAAATGCGATATCAGCCCGCAACAGGTGGCCGCCATCATCTATGAACCGATTCAGGGCGAAGGCGGCTTCAATATCGCCCCGGCGGAATTTGTCAGCGCGCTGCGCAGGCTGTGCGACCAGCACGGCATCGTGATGATCGCCGATGAGGTACAGAGCGGTTTTGCCCGCACCGGCCGGCTGTTCGCCAGCGATTATTACCCTGAGGCCAGACCCGACCTGGTGACCATGGCCAAAAGCCTCGGTGGCGGCCTGCCGATCTCGGCGGTCAGCGGCCGTGCCGACCTGATGGACGCCCCGTTGCCGGGCGGGCTGGGCGGCACCTACGCCGGTAACCCGCTGGCGGTAGCGGCAGCGCTGGCGGTGCTGGAGGTGATAGAGGAGCAGCAGCTGTGCGAACGGGCGCTAAGGCTGGGAGAGGCGCTGGTGGCCACGCTGAGCGACTCTCGTCATCCGGCGCTGGCGGAGATCCGCGCGTTAGGTTCGATGGTCGCAGCCGAATTTATCGATCCAATCAGCGGCAAACCCGCAACAGATATCGCGCAGGCCATACAGCGCCGCGCGCTGGAGCAGGGGCTGATCCTGCTGACCTGTGGCGTGCACGGCAACGTGATCCGCTTCCTCTATCCGCTGACCATCCCGGATGCCCAGTTCAGCCGCGCGCTGACGTTACTGACGACCTTATTACGCGCATGAAATTCACCCCGGCGGGGAAAGGCAACATTGAGGCAGGAGAGTTTAACGGCGAGCTGGCGCGGGGAGAAGATGCGTCACTCCCTGGCCGGGTAAATCAGAGCGGAAGCAATAACGGGTTCATCGCAGAGGGACCGGCGCATACCGCAGCGGCGTGCGCCGGTTAGAGGTTACTCGCCGGAGCCGGAGCGCCCCGGTTCACCATTACGCGTCATCCACAGCGACAGCGCCTTCAGCGAGTCGTCGGTGAACTCATCGCAGCGCTGGGTGATCTCTTCCGGGGTCATCCAGATGATCTCATCCACCTCTTCTTCCTGCATGGCGAACGGCCCGTGGGAGACACAGCTGAACAGCCCGCCCCATACGCGACAGTGGGCGTTTTCGAAGTAGAACAGGCCGTGCTCGGCAAACGGCACTGCGGCGATGCCCAGCTCCTCTTCCGCCTCACGGCGGGCGGATTCAAGCATGCCTTCACCGCTCTGCACCACGCCACCGGCGGTGGCATCGAGCATGCCCGGCATAAAGTCTTTCGTTTCGGTGCGGCGCTGCACCAGAATTTTGCCCATGCCGTCGTGCACGACGATATACGTTGCGCGATGGCGCAAACACTGTGCCCGCATCTGCACACGGCTGGACTGTGCGATGACCTCGTTATGTTCATCAACGATGTCGACCCATTCCGTGCCCTGATCTTGCTCCACCATCCGAAACCCTTTTAGTTCTGGCGCCCGGCGCGCCGTTTGTGTGTTGTGCCGCGCGGTGCTGCGCGAGGCGCCTAAATTAATGTTTAACGCAGGCTGACGCAATCATCAATTTGTGCTCAATCCGCCTCAGGCCGGTTTTGATGATTCCGCCAGCCACAGCTGCACCGACGCACGCTGCCACTGGAAGTGCGCATAGTCGGCGATATGCGCCGGCAGCGGGTCGCCGTGCAGCGCCAGGCGGTTAAGCATCACCGCCAGATCGGTATCGGCAATTGACCATTCGCCAAACAGATTCTGCTGGCCTGCGGGGAGCAGACGCTCAACGGCGGCAATCAGTTTAGCGGCCGCCTGCTGCCCGGCGGCGTCCAGCGGGGCAAAGCGCTCGCCGGCAAACAGTACCTCGGTCGGGCGCTGCTGGCGGATCGGCATAAAGTCGCTGCGCAGCCAGGCCTGGATTTCTCGCGCTTTGGCACGTTTTTCCGCGTTGCGTGGATAGAGGCGCTCAAACTCCGGTGCCGGAAAACGCTCTTCGAGATATTCGCTGATGGCGGAAGATTCGGACAGCTGAAAGTCGTCCACCTGCAGCGTCGGCACCCGCTGCGTCAGAGAAAGCCGGCCATAGTCCGCCCCGTGATGTTCCTGCGCGGCCAGATCGACCCGCTTCAGCGCGAACGGAATGCCTTTTTCACTCAGGGAGACGTACACCGACATCACATACGGACTGAAAAAACTGGCGTCTGACCATAGGGTAATCGTTGGGTAACTCATCCGTGCATCCTCTGACGTTCAGCAATGGGAACCCTTTGTTTATCTGGTTTTTATGCCGAAGGCAACACCCTCGCCACGGCAGGTGAACAAATAATCTGCGCACGGCATTTGCCGTGCGCGCCATCACACGTCATCGGCAAATCCTGACCTATGCTAGAAGCAGACTGAAAGCAAAAAGGATCATCGCTATGCACATTCTTATTACCGGCGGCACCGGGCTGGTGGGCCGTCCACTGGTGTTACGCCTGCTGCAACGGGGTTATCAGGTCAGCGTGGTCACCCGTGACGTGGCGGCCGCGCGCGCGAAGCTGGGCGAACAGGTCAGCCTGTGGTCCGGCCTCGATCAGCAGCAGCATCTCAACGGCATTGACGCGGTGATCAACCTTGCGGGCGAGCCGATCGCCGCCAGACGCTGGAGCGAGGCGCAGAAAACCCGCCTGTGCCAGAGCCGCTGGCAGATAACCCAACGGCTGGCGGAGCTGATTGCCGCCAGCAGCGCGCCGCCGGCGGTGCTGATTTCCGGTTCGGCCAGCGGCTTTTACGGCAATACCGGCGAGCTGGTAGTCACCGAGGACGACCCGGGCCACAGCGAGTTTACCCATCAGCTGTGCGCTCGCTGGGAACAGCTGGCGCTGCAGGCGCAGAGCGATCGCACCCGCGTCTGTCTGCTGCGCACCGGCGTGGTCCTCAGCCCCGACGGTGGCGCGCTGGAAAAAATGCAGCTGCCGTTTAAGCTCGGCATCGGCGGGCCGCTGGGCAACGGCAAGCAGTATATGCCGTGGATCCATATTGAGGATATGCTGGCCGGCATTCTCTGGCTGCTCGATCACGCAACGCTACAGGGACCGTTTAACCTTGTGGCACCCTACGCGGTGCGCAATGAACAGTTCGCCGCGGCATTAGGCAAGGCGATGCACCGCCCGGCGTTTATGCGTACCCCGGCCACCGCGATCCGGCTGATGATGGGCGAATCCGCGGTGCTGGTGCTCGGCGGGCAGCATCTGCTGCCACAGCGGCTGGAAGCTTCCGGCTTCAGGTTCCGCTGGTACGATCTGGATAAGGCGCTGGAAAATGTGGTCTGACCACCGCTACAGTGCGTTATCCGTGCCCAAAAAACGGGGGTCTTATCGTTCGGCTTATCATCGCGGCGGCGGCGCAATCGGCAAGGCAGCCGGTAGATGCGGCGGCTGCCGCTCCGTTGCCTGAGATGCTGACCGCCGGTGATCGAGTTATCGCGCACGCTCAGCCATAGATCAGCCATAGAGTCGTCAGAGAGTCAGGCTTCAAGGAAAGCCATCCCCCCCAGCAGCAGACGTGCCTGAGCCCGCTCTTCCGGGCTGGCACCTTTATCGGTCACCTCCTGCATCAGGCAGGCATCCGGGTCCGGTAGCGCCAGCGGGCGCTGGCAGCCGGCGTGTTGATACCACTCAAATGACCAGCGCTGGCTTTTGCGCTGGTAGTAAATAGTCAGCCAGCTGCTGCAGTGCGCCGGATAGCCGCTGCAGACTTCAATCTTTGGGTCAAACAGTTCACTTGCGGCACGCAACAGCAGCAGAATGCTGCCGCCGTACCCATTGGCCAGTGTTAAAATGGTATGCATTCCGTCCCTCGAAGGCAGTGGGTAACGTATGGGGTGGTGCCCGCAGGCAGGCGTACTAAGGCTTAAAATAAATATAGCCTTAACCCTTAACTTTACATCGTCAAACGCTAAAAAAAATGCTGCGCCCGGAGGGGATAATTTCCGTATGAAGTTTTTGTTAAGCCGCATGCTACCCGGTTTAAATCCGCTACGCTTAGCTGTAGTGTGAAGTCGCCTGAGAGGCAACGCACGTGCAGCGTAGTAAGCAGACTTAACCAGCAGTATCTGACTCATGATAATGGATGGGGTACGCATGACGGAAAGTGAAAAGCGTTTACGTGAACAACGGATCCGGTTAACCGAAACTGAGCGTCGTTATCGCAGTGCCTGCAAATTACGCACCACCAGTTCGCGAGAGCTCGCCGATATGCTGTGCGAGCTTGAACGGCTGAAAGCAGAGTTTTTACCAGGGGTAGCAACCCAGTCAACTTCTACCGCTGCGCACTAAATTACCCTAACGCAGCCGGTATTTTCTGAAGCCTGGTAGAAGCTACCAGGCTTATTACGCAACGTTCAGATCCTGACGTCATATCTGCATAAGGTATGAATACATGATGCTTTAAAACGAGAACACCTTACTACGTTTTATCCTGCCGATCGCCGCGGGCGCGTTCATGCTGATCCGATGGCTGACGGGCTGGCACTGTGAAGCCAACGCTGTCCGCCTGCTGCATCTTCGCGAACCACACCGCGCCTTCACGGGATAGCGTTCCCGGCTGGTGAAACGCCTTCAGCCAGCTGCGCGCGGCGCTGATGGCAATCAGCCGCTCGTCGCTCGGCTCATTTTCCGCCATCACCTGTAACTCTGTCAGTAACGTCCCCAGCGTAATTTCCTCCCTGTTGAAGATAAGACTGACGGCCGCTTCACCAATAATAACGTGCCCTTTCTCTTCATCAGAAATAATCAACATCAACCTCCCGTAGTGAATAAATATATTTTTACTACGCCCTCATTATAGCATTTCAGAATTACCTCCCCTGATAACGGGATTATTCCTGGGCTATTTCAGAGAGAGGTAAAAACGATGGAACAAATTAAATCGACGATATTTATTAATATTAACCCGTTGAATCAACAACATGGGCTATTTACTCACGCGGGTTAAGGGTGCATTTTTCGGCCCGGTGCGGGCATCAGGACGAGAGGCTGGGGCGGTAAGGGCGTGCCGCGGGCGGCAGACCGGCATAAATCGGAGGGCTGACACGCCAGGGAGCTGCCCCCTGGCGTGTGACGTAATTACTTCAGCGCGCCGGAAAGGAACTGCTGCAGGCGCGGGCTTTTCGGACTGTTGAACAGCTCGTCGGGCGCCCCCTGCTCTTCAATTTTTCCCTGGTGCAGGAAGATCACGTGGCTGGAGACGTGACGGGCAAATTCCATCTCGTGGGTGACCACCACCATGGTTTTGCCCTCTTCCGCCAGCTTCTGCATGATGCGCAACACCTCACCGACCAGCTCCGGATCCAGCGCCGAGGTCGGTTCATCAAACAGCAGCACTTCAGGCTCCATCGCCAGCGCGCGGGCGATGGAGACGCGCTGCTGCTGGCCGCCGGAGAGGTGAACCGGATACTTGCCGCGCCCGCGTTCGTCGATGCCGACCTTATCAAGGTAGCGGATGGCGCGTTCGCGCGCTTCGGCTTTGCTCAGGCCCAGCACCTGAACCGGCGCTTCCATGACGTTTTCCAGCACCGTCATATGGCTCCACAGGTTGAAGTGCTGGAACACCATGGTCAGGCGGGTGCGCAGCGAACGCAGCTGCTCTTTATCCGCCACCTTTAGCTGGCCGTCGGTATCCCGCACCAGGTTGATGTTTTCATTATTGACCGCGATCGCCCCTTCGCTGGGTTTTTCCAGGAAGTTAATGCAGCGCAGGAAGGTACTTTTACCGGAACCGGACGAACCGATAATGCTGATTACGTCGCCGGCGTTGGCCTGCAGCGACACGCCCTTCAGCACTTCATGTTCACCGTAACGTTTGTGCAGCTCGGTGACGCTTAATTTATTTTCAGCCATCGTGTTTCTCAGTGGGACGAGGAAGGTTTAACGTGCGCCAGCCAGCGTTTTTCCGCTTTGCGGAACAGACTAATCAACACATATGAAATTACTAAATAGAGCAGGCCTGCCAGGCCGAAGGCGATAAACGGCTGGTAGGTGGCCGAGTTAATATCGCGGGCAATCTTTAGCAGGTCCGGCACCGTAGCGGTAAACGCCAGCGCCGTAGAGTGCAGCATCAGGATCACTTCATTGCTGTAAGCCGGCAGCGCGGTGCGCAGCGCCGAAGGCATAATAATGCAACGGTAGAGTTTAAAGGTCGAGAAACCGTAGGCGCGCGCCGCTTCAATTTCGCCGTGCGGGACGGAACGAATGGCACCGGCAAAGATTTCGGTGGTGTAAGCGCAGGTGTTCAGCGTCAGTGCCAGCAGCGTACAGTTAAGTCCGCTGCGGAAGAAGGCGTTCAACAACTCGCTGCCTTTCACCACTTCCAGCGTGTAAAAGCCGGAGTAAAACACCAGCAGCTGCACGTAGAGCGGCGTGCCGCGGAATACGTAGGTAAACAGCCACACAGGGAAGCGCACCGCTTTGAACGGCGAAACGCGGGCGACAGAGAGCAGCACCGCCAGGCAGCCGCCCAGCACCACCGAGACCACCAGCAACCACAGGGTAATCGCCACGCCGGTCAGGCGATAGCCGTCGGTCCACAGCAGGGCCTTCCAGTACTCCTGAATAATATCAATCATAAATCAGCCCTTTTGACGCCCACCGAATAACGGCGCTCCAGCCACCACAACACGCCGTTCGACAGCGTGGTGAAAATCAGATAAATAACCCCGGCGACGATGGCAAAGTAGAACGGCTGCCAGGTGGTTTTACCGGCCAGCTGCGTGGCTTTAACCACATCTTCCAGACCAAGCAGCGAAACCAGCGCGGTGGCTTTCAGGATCACCTGCCAGTTATTGCCGATCCCCGGCAGCGCGAAGCGCATCATGCCAGGAAACAGAATACGGCGGAAGGTTTGTGCAGAGGTAAAACCAAAGGCGGTAGCGGCTTCAATCTGCCCTCTCGGCACCGCCATGTACGCGCCGCGGAAGGTTTCGGTAAAGTACGCCCCGTAGATAAAGCCCAGTGTGATAATACCGGCCACCATCGGGTCGATATCGAACTGGTTCAGGCCCAGCAGGTCGGTCAGCTGATTGAGCGCAATCTGCAGGCCGTAAAAGATCAGCAGCATCAGTACCAGGTCCGGTACGCCGCGAATGAGCGTGGTGTAGCCTTCAAATATGCCCGCCAGCAGGCGGCTGTTGGAGAGTTTGGCCCCGGCGCCAATCAGTCCGAGTATAACGGCGAACAGTACCGAGCTGAGGGCCAGCTCCAGCGTCACCATCGCGCCTTTAAAAATGACTTCAGAGTAGCCATAAAGCATAAGCAATATCCTGTCGTAATCTTTTCATCGTGTAACTGCACCCCGGACGCGCCGGGGTGCCAGACAGGTTTTACTTAACCGCCATATACATCAAAATCAAAGTATTTTTTCGCAATCTTGTCGTAGGTACCATCTTTGCGCAGCTCATCGAACGCTTTGTCGATGGCGGCTTTCAGCGCGGTATCATCTTTACGCATACCGATACCGGTCCCGATGCCAAAGATCTTATCATCTTTTACCGCCGGGCCTGCAAAGGCGTAATCTTTACCGGCAGGCTGCTTGAGGAAGCCTTCGCTGGCCGCCACTTCATCCTGGAATGCGGCATCGATACGCCCGGCGGTCAGATCCTGATACACCAGGTCCTGGTTAGCATACGGCGTTACTGTCACGCCGTGCTGGCGCCAGTTGTCGTTGGCGTAGGTTTCCTGAGTGGTGCCCTGCAGCAGGCCGATGGTTTTGCCTTTCAGCGCCTCCAGCGTTGGCAGCACTTTGGAACCTTTTGGCGCAATCAGACGTGAATTGGCGGCATACAGTTTCTCAGAGAAGGCGATCTCCTGCAGGCGCTTTTCGGTGATCGACAGTGAAGAGATCACCGCATCCACTTTCTTCGCCTTCAGTGACGGGATCAGCGCATCAAAATCACTCTCAACGAAGGTACATTTGGTCTCCATCCGTTTACAGATTTCATTAGCCAGATCGATATCAAATCCGATCAGCTGCCCCTGTGCGTTCTTCATTTCAAACGGCGCGTAGGTCGGGTCGGTGCCGATACGCAACGTTTTCGGGCCGGCGGCAAATGCGCTACCCGCGGCGGTGATTGACAGTAACAGGGAGAGAGCCAGGACCTGCTTTTTCATAAAAACCCCTCAGTTTTTTTATTATGGTCGTGATGTTGTTGCGCAGGTTGATCTGCAGGTTCCATGCCAGTGTAACGGCAATGCCTGCTTTTTATTGCGCGGTGGGCAAGATAGCGTAATTGCCCGGTTTGCAGAAGGATTTATAGCAGGTTTATGATCCGTTCGCGGCAAGAATGTTGCACGATGGTGCATCCTTTGCACAAAATGCGATTCAGCATCAACATTTGCACTAAAAGCGCGCACTCAGGCAAACTTATGCACCCTGCCAGCGCGTAAACAGCTCCTGATCCAGCTCAATATTAAACTGATCGAGTACGCGATTGACGGTCTGATCGACGATGTCCATCACGCTGGCCGGTCGGTGATAAAACGCCGGTACCGGCGGCATAATAATCGCGCCCAGCTCGGCGGCGGCGGTCATCAGCCGCAGGTGGCCGAGGTGCAACGGGGTTTCCCGCACGCACAGCACCAGCGGGCGACGCTCTTTCAGCACCACGTCGGCGGCGCGGGTCAGCAGGCCGTCGCTGTAGCTGTTAACGATGCCGGAGAGGGTTTTGATAGAGCACGGCAGAATGGCCATGCCGTCGGTTTTAAATGAACCGGAGGAGATACTGGCGGCAATATCACGCACGTCGTGCACCACGTCGGCCAGCGCCTGCACCTCGCGCAGGCTGACGTCGCTTTCCAGCGCCAGCGTCTGCCGGGCGGCGTTGCTGACGATCAGGTGGGTTTCCACGTCACTGACCTGCTGCAGTATCTGCAGGGTACGGATGCCATAAATCACGCCGCTGGCACCTGAAAGTCCAATAATGATTCTTTTCATCATCTCTCCTGAAAAAAAATGGGCCGGAATTGCTCCCGGCCCATTTTACCTGCTTACACAGCGTGGCGCTTAGCCTTCGTTGTGAATTTCCAGGTTTTCCGCTTCGTTCTGCCGTGCCACGGCTTTGGCATCGTCATTGCGCAGCGACTGCAGGTACTCGAGGTACTGCTGGTCAACGTCTTTAGTGACGTAGATGCCGTTGAACACCGAGCATTCAAACTGGGTGATATCCGGGTTCTCTTCACGCACCGCTTCAATCAGGTCATCCAGATCCTGGAAAATCAGCGCGTCGGCACCGATCAGCTGGCGGATCTCTTCGACTTCACGACCGTGGGCGATCAGCTCGGTGGCGCTTGGCATATCAATGCCGTACACGTTCGGGAAACGAATTTCCGGTGCCGCAGAGGCGAGATAGACTTTTTTCGCCCCGGCTTCGCGTGCCATCTCAATGATCTGCTCGGAGGTGGTCCCGCGCACGATGGAGTCATCCACCAGCAGTACGTTCTTACCGCGGAACTCGGCACGGTTAGCGTTCAGCTTGCGGCGAACCGCGCTGCGGCGCAGGTGCTGGCCCGGCATGATAAAGGTACGGCCGACGTAGCGGTTTTTCACGAAGCCCTGACGGTAAGGCTTGTCCAGAATCCGTGCCATCTCCAGCGCGATATCGCAGGAGGTTTCCGGAATCGGGATCACCACGTCAATATCCAGATCTTCCCACTCGCGGGCGATTTTCGCACCCAGCTTGGTGCCCATGCGCACGCGGGCGCTGTAGACGGAAATTTTGTCGAGGAACGAGTCCGGGCGCGCAAAGTAGACGTACTCGAACAGGCACGGATGAACCTTCGGGTTCTCAGCGCACTGGCGGGTATACAGCTGGCCTTTTTCGGTGACGTAAACCCCTTCACCTGGCGCCACGTCACGCAGGAACTCAAAGCCCAGCGTATCCAGCGCCACGCTCTCAGAAGCCACCATGTATTCAATACGGCCATCGGCCAGCGGACGTTTGCCAATCACCAGCGGACGGATGCCGTTCGGGTCGCGGAACGCCACCAGGCCGTGGCCGATGATCATCGCCACGCAGGCATAGGCTCCGCGCACTTTCTTATGCACCGCGGCAATCGCGGCAAAGATGTTGTCCGCTTCCAGCGGATAGTGGCGGAACTGGTCCACTTCCTGCGCAAAGATATTGAGCAGAATTTCAGAATCTGACGTGGTGTTCACGTGACGGCGGCCGGTTTCGAACAGGCCTTTACGCAGTTCGTGAGCGTTGGTCAGGTTACCGTTGTGGGCAAGCGTGATCCCGTAAGGGGAGTTCACATAGAAGGGCTGGGCTTCGGAAGCGCTGGAGCTGCCTGCCGTTGGGTAACGCACGTGGCCGATACCCATATTGCCCTGCATACGCTGCATATGGCGGGCTTCAAAAACATCGCTGACCAGGCCGTTGGCCTTACGCAGACGGAAGCAATTTAACGCATCGATGGTGACGATGCCGGCGGCATCCTGCCCACGATGCTGCAGCACCGTTAACGCGTCATAAATCGACTGGTTGACCGGCGCAAAACCGGCGATCCCGACAATACCGCACATAATGACTTTTCCTCATGGCCGAACCCCGGTGCAATTACCGGGGCAAAAAACTCGACGAGCTTTTCAGGTAGTCAAAAAACCACCCGATGATGTAACTGAACTGAGGGATAAGCTTAGACTGTTGCCAGTCCGGGCTCTTAGCAAATCCGGTGAACGTATCGAGGAAAAACAGCATCGCGGCCACAATCAGCACGCCACGCAGCGCCCCAAAACAGACTCCCAGTACCCTGTCGGTACCCGACAGGCCGGTTTTTTCCACCAGCGAACCAATTACATAGTTAACGATCGCCCCGACAATCAGCGTGGCAACGAATAACACTGCAATGGCGATGCCGTTACGCACCAGTTCGTCTTCAAATCCGGTAAACCAGACGGCAAGAAAGGAGTAGTAATGACTGGCGACAAAGAATGCGCACCCCCAGGTGACGAGCGAAAGTGCTTCCCGTACAAACCCGCGGATCAGGCTGACCAGAGCCGAAAAACTGACGACCGCAATAATGACGTTATCTATCCAGACCATGAACGCTTCCAGTAATTACCCCTGGTATCCAGTTCGGGGCGAATTCTAACAGAAAAAGAAAACGTTTGCGTAGGCTTTTGCAGGGACGATTCAAATAATCATTGCCGTTGAAAAAACCAGCAAAAACCGCCCCGGTGCCGGCCTGAACACCCAAACGCAATCCGTTGATTTGCATTACATCCTAACGCCAGCGCCCGGAACAGCAGCGGGCTGTTCCGGGCGCAAGCAGGTTTTACCTGTTGATAGTATCGCTGCTGCCGTTCAGCGGCAGCCGTCGGATCACCGCGCGCTGTAGGGTTTAACCACCCCGCCCAGCCCGGAGATCCCCTGCAGTTCCCCCACCGCCGCCTGCATTTTGGCTTTCGAGGCATCCGGCCCGACAAAGATGCGGGTAATCTGCCCCTGCACCGGCGTGGCCGGGACGGTATAAGCGCGGTAGCCGGAGAGCCGCAGCTTAGCGACGATCTCGTCAACCTTCGCCGCGTTCTTCAGCGCGCCCAGCTGGACCACCCAGGCCTGGCCGGCTGGCGCGCTCTCGGCCGGTTTGCTTTCCGGCGCGGGCTGCGTTTGCGCCGGCGTTTCCACCGTCTTCGGCTGCTCAACCACTTTCGGCGCTTCAACCGGCTTTGGTTTTTCCACCGGCTTTGGCTTCTCAACCGGTTTCGGTTTCTCAACCGGCTTCGGCTGGGTCACCACCTTCGGTTTTTCGACAACTTTCGGCGTGTTCACCGGCTGCTGGACCGGCGGTGGGGAGACCAGCGTCGGCTGGTTGCCGGCCTGCGGCGTGGTTGAGCCGCTGTCCGCCTGTGAATTGTTACCGTTGTCACGTCCGACTACCGCCGACCCGGCGCCTTCCGGCGGCTGGGCGGGCAGCGACTGGGTGACCGGCGGCACCAGATCGGTCTCCTGCTGATCTTCCGGCTTCGGCACCAGCGGAATGGCAGCAAACTCCTCTTTATAGTGCTTCTTTTTACCGTCAAGCAGCCCGGGCAGAACGATCACCCCGACGGCGACGATAATGATGGTGCCGACTAAACGGTTTTGAAACTTACTCGCCACTGCCGTTCTCCGTTGCCATCCATTCCATAACCGGTGCCACGGTGTGGAAAGAACCACACACCAGCACCACGTCCCGTTCACCGGCATGAGCCAGCGCCTGCTGATACGCCGCCAGCACCGAACCAAACGCCTGCGCGCCCGACAGGTGCGCCATCAGCTGTTCTGCGCTGGCCCCGCGCGGGCCGTCCAGCGGCGCGCAGTACCAGTGGTCAACCTGCGGGCTGAGGCACGCCAGGGTTCCGGCAATATCTTTATCGTGCAGCATCCCGACCACCGCGTGTACCTTACCGTCACCCGGCAGTTCGGCCAGCCGGCCGGCCAGGTACGCGGCCGCATGCGGATTGTGCGCTACGTCGAGGATCACCCGCGGCGACTGCGCCACGGTCTGGAAGCGGCCGGGCAGCAGCGCCTGATGCAGGGAAGCGCGCACCACGGCATCCTCCACCGCCAGCCCGGAGGCTCGCAGCGCCGCCAGTGCGGTGGCCGCATTCGGCAACGGCACCTGCGGCAGCGGCAGCCCGCTCAGGCTGCCCTGCGCGTCGGTGAAGCTCCAGCTATCGCCGTCGGCGTGATACGACCAGTCGCGGCCCAGCTGATGCAGGTCCGCGCCCAGCTGCTGCGCCACCTCTGCAATGGTGTGCGGCATATCCGGTTCACCGACGATGGCCGGCTTACCGCCGCGAAATACCCCGGCTTTTTCCCGCCCGATGCTTTCGCGGTCCGGCCCCAGCCAGTCTACGTGATCGAGGGCGATGCTGGTAATGGCCGCCACGTCAGCGTCGACGATATTGGTAGCGTCCAGCCGCCCGCCCAGCCCGACTTCGAGGATCGCCACGTCAACCTGCGCCTGCTTAAACAGCCACAGCGCCGACAGCGTGCCGTACTCAAAATAGGTCAGAGAGGTGTCGCCGCGCCCGGCTTCAATCGCCGCAAAGGAGGCCGTATGGGCCGATTCAGCCAGCTCAGCGCCCTGGATGCGTACCCGTTCGGTGTAGCGGATCAGGTGCGGGGAACTGTAGACGCCGACGCGATAGCCGGCGGCCATCAGCACGGTTTCCAGGGTGCGGCAGGTGGTGCCCTTGCCGTTAGTACCGGCAACGGTAAACACCACCGGGGCGGGTTTCAGCAGATCGAGGGAGGTGGCAACGCGACGCACACGCTCCAGACCCATCTCGATTGCCTGAGAGTGTAAATGCTCAAGATAATAAAGCCACGTGGCAAGAGGCGACGTGGCTTGAGGAAGAGTGTCCATGTATCCCGTTCACCGCGTTTCGGTTCATTGGTAAAAGGGATCGCCAGGCGATCCCTTTCTCATCATCGGTCAGGCCTCGGGGCTCTGTGGGGCAGCGGGGGCTTCAGCAACGATATCTTCCTGCGGCGCAGGCAGGTTCATCATCTTCGCCAGCACGCTGGCCAGCTTAAAGCGCATCACCGGACGGCGGACGATCATATCGATCGCTCCCTTCTCGATCAGGAACTCACTGCGCTGGAAGCCCGGCGGCAGCTTTTCACGCACCGTCTGCTCGATTACGCGCGGGCCGGCAAAGCCGATCAGCGCTTTCGGTTCAGCGATGTTCAGGTCGCCGAGCATCGCGAAGCTGGCGGAGACGCCGCCCATGGTCGGGTCGGTCAGCACCGAGATATACGGCAGGCCACGCGCCTGCATCTTGGCCAGCGCGGCGCTGGTTTTCGCCATCTGCATCAGCGACATCAGCGCTTCCTGCATACGCGCACCGCCGGAGGCAGAGAAGCAGATCATCGGGCAGCCGTCTTCCAGCGCCTGCTCAACCGCACGTACGAAACGTGCGCCAACCACCGAGCCCATTGAGCCACCCATAAAGGAGAACTCAAACGCGGCAGCCACTACCGGCATGCCGTGCAGGGTGCCTTTCATCACGATCAGCGCGTCGGTTTCGTCGGTCTCTTTCTGCGCCGCGGTCAGACGATCTTTGTATTTTTTGGAATCCCGGAATTTCAGCAGATCTTTCGGTTCCAGCTCGCTGCCCAGTTCAACCAGTGAACCTTCATCCAGCACGCTGTGTAAGCGGGCGCGACCATGCATACGCATGTGGTGGTCGCATTTCGGGCAGACTTCCAGATTGCGCTCCAGCTCGGCGCGGTACAGGACCTGTCCGCAGCTGTCACACTTGGTCCACACCCCTTCAGGAATGCTCGCTTTACGCGATGGGGTAGCGGTGCTTTTACTGAGAATTCGCTCAATCCAGCTCATTGATGACCTTTCTGTTTGAACCTGGTGCCCCGTTGGGGTTAGCCAGTTTTTTCTTTTTTTGTGCTGTCACTCATGCGCGCAGCACAAACCATAAATTGTCGCTCATTAAACCATAACCGCCGGAGACTGTGGATAAAAATCTGGTCACCGACGTCTGGCCTGAGACGTCCGCTTAGCGCTGTGGCTGTTTTCTTGCCGCGCGGCGGTGACGCCACACTTCAATTACGCCTGGCAGAATCGACAGCAGGATAATTGCCACAATCAACAGCTTAAGGTTTTCCTGTACCGCGGGCATATTGCCAAACCAGTAGCCCGCATAGGTAAAGAGCAGCACCCACAGCAACCCGCCCGAGACGTTGTACAGGGAAAAATGACGCCAGGACATTTTGCCCATTCCGGCCACAAAGGGCGCGAAGGTACGCACGATCGGCACGAAGCGCGCAAGAATAATCGTTTTCCCGCCGTGGCGCTCGTAAAAAGCGTGGGTTTTATCAAGATAGCTGCGGCGGAAGATCTTCGAGTTGGGGTTACTGAACAGTTTGTCACCGAACAGCCGCCCGATAGTGTAGTTCACCGCGTCGCCGAGGATCGCCGCCGCCACCATCAGCGCCACCATGGTATGCACGTCCAGATCGTTGGTCGGCAGCGCCGCCAGCGCACCAGCGACAAACAGCAGAGAATCCCCCGGCAGGAACGGCGTAACCACCAGCCCGGTTTCACAGAACAGGATCAGGAACAGAATGGCGTAGATCCAGAGACCATACTGCGCCACCAGCTCGGCGAGATGCACGTCGATATGCAAAATGAAGTCGATAACAAAACGAATCAGATCCATTCGGGCGTCCTTTATTACATCAGTCGAAGGTTAGTCGGCAAGGAACAGCGGCCCCATCGGCGGGCGCGGTAAGTCAAAGTGCTCGGGGTAATCCACCGCAACCAGATACAGCCCCTCGGCGCGGGCGGTAGCGGCGGCCAGCGTGCGGTCTTTGGCCGCCAGCAAATCCGCCATCCAGGTTTCCGGCTGGTTACCGCAGCCGACCTGCATCAGGCTACCGACGATATTGCGCACCATATGGTGTACAAAGGCGTTAGCCTTGATGTCGACCACCACGTAGGAGCCGTGACGGCTGACGTTCAGATGCATCACGTAGCGCATCGGCGTGCGCGACTGGCACTGCACCGCGCGAAACGAGGTGAAATCCTGTTCGCCGAGCAGGCACTGCCCGGCGCGCTGCATCTTCTCCACGTCCAGCGGATGGTAAAAGTGGGTGATGCCGCCGCCGAGGATCGCCGGGCGCAGCCGCTCGTTGTAAATCACGTAGCGGTAGCGCCGCGCCGTGGCGCTGAAGCGGGCGTGGAAGGTCTCCGGCACCGCCTTGACCCAGCGCACGGCCACGTCCGCCGGCAGGTGGGTGTTGGCACCCAGCGTCCAGGCGGCATCCTTACGCCGTGCGGTGGTCTCAAAATGCACCACCTGGCCGGTGCCGTGGACGCCGGCGTCGGTGCGTCCGGCGCAGAACACCACGATCGGCTGATCGGCTACCTGCGACAGCGCCTTCTCCAGGTGCTCCTGCACGCTGCCCACCTCATTCTGACGCTGCCAGCCGTAGTAACGGCTGCCGTCATACTCGATCCCCAACGCCATTCTTAACACCGGCTGTGGCGCACTGCTGTCAGACATCAGTAAAAATACTCCTGCACCAGCCGTTCAGCGGTTTTCACCGCCATCAGCGCGCCGCCGAAGCGCACGTTGTCGGCCACCGACCAGAACTGCAGCAGCTCGGGGATGCCGTAGTCGTTGCGCAGCGCACCGATGCTCAGATGCGCGCTGCCGGAGGCGTCGCCCACCGGGGTCGGGAAGTCATCTTCGTCGGTCAGGTTGATATCTTCCCACTGCGCCAGCGCGTCGCGGGCTTCGTCAGCCGACATCGGGCGCAGGTTTTCCACCTGCACCAGCTGCGCGTTTCCGTAGAACACCGGCGCCTGCACGCTGCTGACCGAAATCGGCAGGCCTTCATCCTGCAGCACCTTACGCACCTGCTCCACCAGACTGCGCTCCTGCGCCACGCTGCCTTCGGCGTCCGCCAGCAGCGGCAGCAGGTTGAACGCCAGCTGGCGGCCAAAGTAGCCCGCTTCCGCCGGCAGGCCGTTCAGCAGCCGGGCGCTCTCGCCGGCCAGCGAATCGACCGCCGCTTTGCCCCGTGCCGACACCGCCAGCAGGTTAGTCACCTGCAGACGGCCCAGCCCGGCGCTCTCGATCAACGGCTTGATGGCGCACAGCAGCTGGCTGGTCAGCGCATCCGCCACGGTAACGATATTGCGGTTGCGGTAGTCGGCCAGCACCTGCGGGTTAACGTCCGGCACCACCAGCGGCACGTCCGGCTCCAGCGCAAACAGGTCGCTGCTGTCGATCACCAGGCAGCCGGCGCTGGCCGCGTCTTCCGCGTAGCGCGCCGAGGCGTCACGCCCGGCGGCGAAAAACGCCAGCTGCACCTGCGACCAGTCAAACTCTGCCGCATCGGTCACCCGCAGCGATTTCCCCTCAAAACGCAGCACTTCACCGGCGCTGCGTTCGCTGGCCAGTGCATACAGCTCACCAACCGGGAACTGGCGTTCCGCCAGTATTTCCAGTACAGCTCCCCCTACTGCGCCTGTTGCGCCCAGTAGCGCGATATTCCAGCCGTCAGACATGTTGGTTTACTCCCGACCTTGACATAAAAAAGAGAGGCGGTGTAATCACCGCCCAAAGATTCAGATTTTTCCCGTACCGCGCCCGGCTTAACGCTGTACGGCAGAGACGCCCGTCCGCCGGGGGCCTCGCCGTCGCCGGTTACGGATTACTGCAGGATGGCGTTAAAGCCCAGTTTCACCAGCAGTGCGGCGGTGGCCGCGTTATCGCACACCACCTGCAGCGACGACCACTCGCGCCGCTCCTGATAATTCTTGCGCAGGCGGTCAAACTCGCCCGGGATCGCCGCCACCCGGCGCAGCGGCGCATCGTCGCGGCGCACATCATACACCAGATGCACCAGACGTTTCAGCGTTGGCTGATCCAGCTCACCACGCAGAGTAATGCTGCCGAACTCGGCCGGCGGCAGCAGGGTGTCCATCGGCACCTGCTGCGGCTGGCCGATAAACTGGCTCCACGCCTCGAACACCTGGGTGGTGCCGCGCGCCTTGCCTTCCAGGGTGTAGCCGGCGATGTGCGCGGTGCCGATATCCACCTTCTCCAGCAGCGGCACCGACAGGTCCGGCTCCGGCTCCCAGACGTCCAGCACCACGCTCAGATCGTCACGATCGTCCAGCACCTGCAGCAGCGCGGCGTTATCCACCACCTCACCGCGGCAGGCGTTAATCAGAATGGTGCCCGGCTTCAGCGCCCGCAGCAGCGCCTCGTCGGCCAGGTGCAGGGTCTGATACGGCCCCTCTCTGAACAGCGGCGTGTGGAAGGTCAGCACGTCGGCTTCGGCCACCAGGTCGGCCAGCGGCAGGAAGTCGCCGGCGTCACCGCGATCGGCACGCGGCGGATCGCACAGCAGCGTACGAATGCCCAGCGCCTCCAGCCGCGCCTGCAGGCGGCTGCCGACGTTACCGACGCCGACGATGCCCACGGTACGATCGGTTAAGCGGAAGCCGTCGCGCTCGGCCAGCAGCAGCAGCGCGGAGAAGACGTACTCCACTACCGCAATGGCGTTACAGCCCGGCGCCGCCGAGAAGGCGATCCCCTGCTCGCCAAGATACGCCTCGTCGATATGGTCGGTGCCCGCGGTGGCGGTGCCGACGAACCTGACCGGTTTGCCGGCCAGCAGCGCGGCGTTAACCTGGGTCACCGAGCGCACCATCAGGCCATCGGCATCTTCCAGTTCAGCCTGCGGCACCGGGCGGCCGGGCACGGCGACGACGTTACCGGTGCGGCTGAAGAGTTCGCGCGCGTATGGCATATTTTCATCAACGAGGATTTTCACAATCGGTTTCCAGTTCGGGGAGCGTGAGGGGCGTTATTCTGCCATAAAGCGCCGCCGCGGACACCTGCGACCGCAGCGGGCGACAAAACATTACATGCAGTGCACGGTAGTGCTCCGGCACATTACATGCGCGCGCGGTAGCGCTCCGGCGTGGTGCCGGACTGCTGCTGGAACATGACGATCAGCGCCGACGCGGAGCTGTAGCCCAGCGCCAGCGCCACCTCCTGCACGCTGAGGTTCTGTTCCAGCAGCGACACCGCGTGCAGAAAGCGCAGCCGCTGACGCCACTCGCTGAAGCTGAGCCCCAGCAGCGCCTGGCAGCGGCGCGACAGCGTGCGTTCGGTGGTGTAGACCCGCGCCGCCCACTGCGCCAGGGTAGTGTTATCGGCCGGGTTGCGCTCCAGCGCCTGCAGGATCGGTGCCAGCTGCCGGTCCTGGCAGCTGGGCAGATAGCTGGCTTCAATTTCCGCCTGGCGCAGCCGATCCAGTAGCACCTCGCACAGGCGCTGGTCCTCAGCCGTGTGCGGCACCTCCAGCTGGCGGGCGGCCACGTCATCCATAATCGCCTGAACCACCGGGCAGACCCGCAGCAGGCAGGCGTAGGTCGGGAAGCCGTAACAGCGCTCTGCGGCGATATTCAGGGTGCGGAAATGGGCCTGCTTATGATTGTAGCTGGCGTGCAGGGTGCCCGGCGGGATCCAGATCGGGATGTTTGCCGGGGTGAGCAACCGTTCGCCATCCACCTGCATCTCCAGTACGTTGCATTTAACGAAGATCGCCTGCCCCCAGACGTGACTGTGGGGCAGATATTCGGTCTGCGCGTTGGCCTGTTCAAAGCGGAAAAACAGCGGCTCACCGGCGGCCTGTGGGGGAATATAGGTCAGTTGCTGGACCACGTTGTCTGCTCCGAATGAAAACTTGTCTGATTATCGTTATCCATTTCAAATGAGACAGCATTACACTGCACAGCACCGTTTGCAACACTGAGTCCCATGATGAATTTCCTCTATCCCCTGCTGGCCGTTTTTATCTGGTCGGTTAACGCCGTGGTCAGCAAAATGTCGGCCAGCGCCATCGATCCCGCCGCCATCTCCTTCTACCGCTGGCTGATCGCCCTGCTGGTGCTGACCCCGTTCGCCCTGCCCGGCGTCTGGCGTAACCGCCGGCAGATTGCGCAGGTGTGGTGGAAACTGCTGGTGCTCGGCCTGCTGGGCATGGTGCTCTATCAGAGCCTCGCCTACTACGCCGCGCACAGCGTCAGCGCGCTGTTTATGGGCATTCTGAACGCGCTGATCCCACTGCTCACCGTGTTGCTCAGCGTGGTCCTGCTGCGGCTGGCCCCAACGCTGGGGATCCTGCTCGGCAGCCTGGTCTCCTTTGCCGGCCTGGTGTGGCTGGTTAGCCAGGGCAATCCCGCTCAGCTGCTAAGCCACGGCCTCGGCCACGGCGAGCTGATGATGTTTGCCGCCTCCGCCTCCTATGCGCTGTACGGCGTGCTGACCAAACGCTGGGCGCTGGACCTGCCGAACTGGCAGAGCCTGTGGGTGCAGATACTGTTCGGCGTACTGCTGCTGACCCCCGGCTTCATGCTGGCACCTGACGTCAGCCTCAACGCGCACAATCTGCCGCTGGTGCTGTTTGCCGCCATTCCGGCCTCGGTGCTGGCACCGTTCCTGTGGATCCAGGGCGTGATGCGCCTGGGTGCCAGCACCGCCAGCATCTTTATGAACCTGGTGCCGATCTTCACCGCGGTGATTGCCATCCTGTTCCTGCACGAATCGCTGCACCTGTATCACTTTATCGGCGGCGGCCTGACGCTGGCCGGGGTGGTGATGGCCCAGCGCCTGCGCACTACGCTGCGCAGGCGGAAACATCAGCCCGCCGCGGCAGCACCCGAGGTCGAGTAATCTCTGGCCGCCGCTAACCTTAGCAGCGGCCGGCAGCAAACCCACCCGATCGGCACCGCTGCTACCCGCCTCTGTCTGGCCGGGACGGCCCGCCTCTCAGCGCCAGAGAGGGCTGGTCATCCTTTCGCCCGTTTGCATCACGGCAAAGGCCATTCAATAACTCATCCTGCCAGTAAATCACCCCCACCTTACCCTTTTTCACGATATTTCCTCCTGCATGACAGCCAGGTAAAAATCGATAACATCGCATTAATCGATTATTTGGCTGTTTTGCTATTTACCATTTTTCACGCTGATTTAAGATTGATCTCATAGGACCTGAAATAAATACTCAGGTTCTATTCACATCGACAATCAATAATTCAGGCAAGATTAAAAGGAACTTACCTATGAGAACTTCGCTTTTCCGCGCGTCGTTAGTCGCCGCATCGCTGCTGTCCATTTTTTCTGCCAGCGCCTATGATGGCGTTCTGACCTTCAAAGGTGAAATTACCAATACCACCTGCAAAATAAGTGTCAATGGTAACGGCAGTACCACCGAGATCACCTTCCCGCCAATCTCCGTCACCGCGCTGCCTGCGGCTGGCTCAGTAGCGAATGTCCAGCCGATTGTGATGCAGCTCAGCGAGTGCCAGAACGCAACCGAAAATACCCGTGCGCTGTTTGAGAGCCTCAGTTCCGACCCGATCACCGGCAACCTGGTTAATATCGGCACGGCCAGAAACGTTCAGGTGCAGCTTCTTGACCAGGATCGGCAAAAAATCACCGTCAATGATCCGTCACAGAATCAGGGGCCTTCGTTCAAAATTAAAGATAATGCAGCAACGCTAAAATATTTCGCACAATACTTCGCGGTGGATAAAGTCGTGGGCGGGAACGTCTATTCCCAGGTTAATTACTCAATCAGTTATTTCTGACGCTTACGTCATTTACTGCAGTATAAAGTAAATAACTCCAGGGACAGTGGCTATGTTAAGGCTGAAAAGGATTTCATGGCGTACGTTCGGGCTGCTGCTGCTGCTGCCGGTGGCAGCTGCAGCCAACGTACTGGTCAACGGCACGCGGGTGATTTACCCGCAGAACCAGCGTGAGGTCGGCGTACAGCTGAATAACGACAGCAATCTGCCGTCGCTGGTACAGGCGTGGATCGATAAAGGCGATCCGGAACAGGACCTGAGTAAAATCAACGCGCCTTTTGTTCTGCTGCCGCCGATTTTCCGCATGGAGCCGCACACCGGTCAGACGCTACGTTTGACCTGGACCGGGGAAGCTCTGCCGACCGATCGCGAGTCGGTGTTCTGGCTGAACGTGCTGGATATCCCGCCCAAAAATGCCGCGCTGGCGGGGAGCAACACATTGCAAATGGCGATCCGCACGCGCATTAAAATTTTCTTTCGCCCGACCGGCTTAACGGCAGAGGGCGCCGTCTCGGCGGCCAGGCAACTGCACTGGCAAACGGTCACGACTGACCCCCGCGCCTTACGCCTGGACAATCCCTCCCCTTACTTTATCAACCTGTCGCGCATGGTTATCAACATGCCGGGTAAAACGCTGACCAGCCTGAGCGGGGAGATGATCCCGCCGCTGAGCAGCGCGACGGTGCGCATGGACCAGCCCGTCGGCAGGCTAATGAACCCGACGATTAGCTACCACATTATTAACGACTACGGCAGCGAAACAACGGTGGATATCAAACCGACCGCAGACCGGAAATGATGGCGGATGGATCGGTACCCTTACCGCCGGCGCCCGGTGCAGCATAACGATCGGCGTCAGCAGCGCGAGGTCGGGCAGCCACGCCTGCCGCTCGCCCTGCTGCTGCTAATCCTGCTGCCTGGCGCTGCCCGGCCCGCCACCGGCGGCGGCGAGGCGCACTTTGACCCCGGATTTCTGCACAAGCTCTCCCAGCCGGTAGATCTCACGCTGTTCGAGCGCCCCTCCCCGCTGCCACCGGGCCACTACCATCTCGACCTGCGTGTTAACGGCCGCCCGTACGGGCAGGGAGAGATCACCGTTAAACGCACGGCGGCAGCGTCGACGATCTGCGTCGAAAAAGCGCTGCTGGGAATGCTGCCGGTGAAGCCGCAGGGGATCAACAGCGCCGCACTGCGGCAGCTTGACGATGAGGAGCAGTGCGTGACGCTGCCGCAGCTGATCCCGCAGTCGCGGATCCGCGCCGACCTCAGCCGTCTGCAGCTGCACATCAGCCTGCCGCAGGCGCTGCTGCAACACAGCGCCCGCGACAGCATCAGCCCGCTGCTGTGGGATGACGGCGTTAACGCGCTGCTGGCAGGCTACGACAGCAATTACTACGACTCACGCCAGGGCGGCACCCACTACCGTTCCTTTTACAGCGGCAACGAACTGGCGCTTAACCTCGGCGGCTTTCACTTTGCCCACCGCGGCACGCTCAGCTGGCAGCCGGAGCGCGGCAGCGACTACAACAGCCTGTTTAACGCTCTACAGCACGATGTCACCGCGCTGAACGCCCGGCTGACGCTGGGCGATGCCGATACCAGCGGCTACCTGTTTGACAGCTTCTCCTGGCGCGGCGTTTCACTGGCCAGCGACGAGTCGATGCTGCCGGACTCGCGCCGCGGCTACGCGCCGGTGATTCAGGGGATGGCGCAGAGCAACGCGCACGTCAGCATCCGCCAGGGCAATACGCTACTGCTGGAGACCAGCGTGCCGCCCGGCCCGTTTCAGATCGACGATCTCTATCCCACCGGCTACGGCGGCGACATTGAGGTGACGGTCAGAGAGGCCGACGGACGTGAAAGCCGCTTCAGCGTGCCTTACGCTTCGCTGCCGCAACTGGTCAGGCCCGGTAACGGCCTGTTCAGCGTTACCGCAGGTACGCTGCGCAACCTGAACCAGCCGGGAAGCCCGAAGGTCATTCAGGGCACGCTGCAGTACGGCGTCAGTAATCTGCTCACCGGCTATGGCGGCCTGCTGACCAGCGAAGGCTACCGTTCGCTGCTGGCCGGCGGCGCACTGGGCACGTCATTCGGTTCGATTTCGCTGGATACCACCACCGCACAGACCCGTACCGGCGGGCGGCTTCGTCAGGGGCAGCGCTACCGGCTCGCCTACAGCAAAGTCTTTATCAACAGCCAGACCACCCTCTCCGCCAGCGTTTCACAGCTCTCATCGCCGGATTACCTCGACCTTAGCGACGCCGTCCAGTGGATATATCAGCAGAAGCACCCTGAGTATCCCGGTTTCGGCCAGCTGCGCCAGCCGCGCAGCCGCATGTCGCTCACCCTTTCCCAGCGTTTACCGCAGACATGGGGGCAACTGAATGTGGCGCTGCTAACCCAGCGCCACTGGAGTAATGACGGCCAGGATCACCAGCTACAGGCCGGATACAGCAACGCGTTTGGCTCTCTCGCCTGGTCGCTCTCCGCCAGCCGGGTGCGCAGCCGCGGCGGCGAAGAGATGCTGTTCGCCCTGCGCATTGCGCTGCCGCTCGGTAACACGGCTCACTCGCCGTCGCTGAATATGAACCTCAGCCGCAGCAATCAGGGTTCCGGCAGCCAACTGGGGCTGAGCGGCTCACTGGACGAGCAGTTGCTCGACTACGATCTTGGGCTGAACCGCGATGAACAGCAGAACAGCAGCGCCAGCCTGGCCACCAGCTGGCACCTGCCGGCCACTACGCTGGATAGCAGCATCAGCCTTGGCGGTCACAGCCGCGCCTGGTCAGCCGGGCTGGGTGGCGGCGTGGCGCTGGTGCGCGACGGCCTGATCTTCAGCCCCTGGTACAGCGACACCATGGCGCTGGTTAGCGCGCCCGGTGCTGCGGGGGCTGGCATCAGCGGCTACCCCGGAATAAAGCTGGACGGCAGCGGGCGGGCGCTGGTGCCCTGGCTGATGCCTTACCGGCGCAATGAGATCGCTATCGATCCACTGGGCCTGCCGCAGGACGTGGCGCTGCGCATCACCAGCCAAAAAACCGTGCCGCGTGCCGGTGCGCTGGTGCGGATGAACTTTGCCACCCGGCTCGGCCAGCCGGTACTGATCCACGTAACCCGGCCTGACGGACAGGGTCTGCCATTCGGCGCACAGGTGAGTAATACGCACGGCGATCCGCTTGGCAGAGTGACCCAGGGCAACACCATCTACGTACAACTTCCTCCCGGCCTCACCCACATGCGGGTGACCAGCGGGGAACAGCCTTTGTGCCAGATTGCTCTGCAACTCCCCGTAGCTATCGCCAAACCTGGCGGGATCCGCCAGCTCAACGCCGTCTGTCTTCCGATGACGGCTCGTTCCCTTCCCAACCCCAACGAGAAACCGTGATGAGCCTGCGTACGCTGTTGCCGCCCACCCTGTTCACCGCACTGCTGTGCGCCAGCCTGCCGCCCTGTGCCGCGGCGCTCAACTGCGTCTCTGAGCAGGGGCAGAACCTGCCCCTCAACGCCCGCAGCGCCGGGCCGTTAAAAATCTCCGCTTCGCTGCCGGTCGGGCGGGAGGTGTTCCGTCAGCGCTATCCGTTGAGCGTCTGGTGCAGCATCAGCTCGCCGCAGCCGCAGGCAGAGAACCTGTGGCTGCATCGCCGTACCAGCAGCACCGCGCTTGGCAACGGCCTGACGCTGTTCACCACCCTTAACGGTGAACGCAGCAGCGAACCGGGCAGCGTCGACAGCGGGCTACGGGTCGACAACCACGCCGCCGCGGACGGGCAACCGTCGCAGCACTGGCAGCGGCTGACCTTCAGCGTCGAGGTCAGCATTGTGAAGACCGCGGAGACGCCGCCCGCCGCCGGGCGGGCGGCGCTGGTCAGCCCGCAGATCCCGCTGCTGGAGATGGGATCGCAACAGGGTGGGCAGCGGGTGACGCTGCTGCTGCAGGGGGCCGACCGCTGGCTGACCTTTGTGGCGCAAAGCTGCCGGGTGCGCGGTAACGCCTCCATGACCGTCTCACTCGGCGGGGTCAGCCTGCGCGGCACCCGCGGCGTCGGTGCCACCAGCAGCGATAAACTCTTCCAGCTCAATCTGCTGTGCGACCGCGAGGTGGCGGGCAGCGTTGACGTGATGCTACAGCTGGACGGGGAGTCACCGGCGGGCGTCAGCGGCGCAGGGCTGGTAGCGCTGAGCGCGCAGCCGCTGGCCGCGCAGGGCGTGGCCTTGCAGATTCTGCACGGCGATGGCCGTACCCCGCTGACGCTGGGGCAAGCCTGGCAGATTGCCCGCTATCCGCTGACCGGGGACGGCATCAGCGTACCGCTGATTGCCCGATACTATCAGTACGCCACCCACGTTAAGGCCGGAAAAGCGGATGCCACCCTCACATGGACCCTCAGCTATCGCTGATCGCCGGCGCAGGATGCAGGATGCAGGATGCAGGATGCAGGATGCAGGATGCAGGATGCAGGATGCAGGATGATAAGGAACAGAGGAACAGGGCGTGATGACGGTGAAGCAGAAAAAAGTCGTGGAAAGCGGTACGAACGGGCCGCGCCGGTCTGTTTATCAGCCAGCGGGATTGTTATCATAGCCGATTACCATTCTGTGTTTTCCGGCGGCCCCGGATCTCGACCCTGACTGAAGGATTTCGCTATGCAACCGTTAAGTGGCCCCGGTGCACCTCTCCCTGCCGATCGTCCGGCTATTGACGCCCCCGGCGGCACGCCGCGCGCCCTGGCCGGCGACCAGCCGCTCACGCCGGCGCAGCGCACCACGCTGGAACGCCTGATCGTCAAAATTATGGCGCTGAGCACGCTGAAAGCGCCGGAGCTGTGGGCCGGTTTACGCCATGAGGTGGGGGTAAAAAACGATGCCGGCCTGCTGGCGCGCCACTTTCCACAGGCTGAGCAGTTTCTGAATACCCGGCTGAGCCAGGTACAGGACGGCCACGCCACGCGCCAGCTGCTGCAGCAGCTCACCGATCGGCTGCCGACCGGCAACAACCGCCAGGCAGTGAGCGACTTTATCCGCCAGCAGTTTGGCCACACCGTACTCAGCTCGCTGAATCCCGACCAGCTGCGCCAGGTGCTGACCATGCTGCAGAACGGCCAGATGGCTATTCCACAGCCGCAGCAGACGCCGCCGACCGGCCGCACGCTGCTGCCCGCCGAGCAGCAAACGCTTAACCAGCAGGTTACCCGACTGGCGGCCACCACCGGCGAACAGCCGGTGAAGCTGTGGGCGCTGGTGCTTAAGGTAGTGAACCTGCACAGCGGCGATCCGATCCCCGCGCGGGTGTTCCCGCTGCTGACCCAGTACCTGCACGCCAGCCAGACGCTGAACCAGCAGCCAGCCCCCACCCTGCATCAGCTGACCGCCGTGCTGAAGCAGCCGCCGGACAGCGGCGAACAGCGCATGCTGGAAGAGTACAGCCAGCAGCGCTTCGGCACGCCGCCGCAGTCCGTACTGACCCCGGCACAGGTGCAGGATCTGTTAAACCTGCTGTTCAGCCGCCGCGCCAGCGCCCTGCAGGAGCTGCCGCTGGCCGCCAGCCAGATCCGCCCGCAGCCGCTGACCGGCAACGCGCCGCCGCCGCTCCCTCCTGCCCCGCGCAGCAGCAGAACCTGGTTTACCGCCTTTGCGGCGGCCATCGTGGTGATGCTGATCCTGTGGATCCTGCTGTAAAGCTGACGTCTCCTGCGGTCTGCGGTCTGCGGTCTGCGGTCTGCGCCGTCAGGATACCTTTGCTATGACAGCGATTACAGACATGTGCTGTTTTGCCGCACCGGCGGTGCGCATCCGGTGCCGGTCTGCTGAAAGCCAGCGCTACCGGCTGGCGGGTAACTGCCAGCCGGTAGCGCTGAAGCGGGAAGTTTCAGTTTAACAACCACACTCCGGCTGGCTGCTCTGCTGCGGCCAGCTGCCCGGCTCAGTGCCCGCCGCCAGCGGATGCTGGTCCCGCTGCCAGAAATCCAGCCCGCCGATCAGCTCCTTCACCCGCAGCCCGGCGGACGCCAGCTTCCACGCCCCTTTGGTCGAGCCATTGCAGCCGATGCCGTCGCAATAGGTAATATAGACTTTACTGCGATCCAGCGCGGCGAGGCTCTCTGCCGTCATCAGGCGATGGGGAAAGCTGACCGCGCCGGGAATATGCCCGTGCTGATAGTGCTGCTCAGAGCGGGTGTCGATCACCACAATCGCGTCAACGCCCTGTGCCAGGTCCGTTGCCAGATCCCAGGCGTCGGCATAATGCGCCAGTTTTTCGGCCAGCCGCTGCGCGCTTTGCTGGGGTTCAGCGGGTGGAAAGGCCAGTACGGCGGATGCGGATGCTGTTGATGCTGTTGATAACTGCGAAGGCGACGCTAACGCTGATGCTGATGGTGACTGCGATGGCGACGCTAACGCTGATGCTGATAGTGACTGCGATGGCGACGCTAACGCTGATGGTGATGCTGATGCTGATGCTGATGCTGATGCTGATGCTGATGCTGATGCTGATGCTGATGACATTGACATGCTCCCCGATAAATTCAGATTGCCATCATAAGGGCAGATCGGCCTTAATAGTAATACCCATTTTTCAGGCCGGATAAGACCAATTATGTCGCCAACCGCCGTCCCCTGGCTGGTGCTGCCACCGCTGTCGCCGCTCTGCCGCCACACTACGCCTCAGCAGGGCTGGATCCTCGGTTATTCAGCGCTGCAGCCCGGCGAAATTATGCAGGCGGTCGATAAACTGGCGCGACTCAGTTACCGCGCCTGATGCAGAAAACAGAAAGTCATTGCCAGCCCAGGGCGGCGCAGGCGGCCGACAAGCTGGCACGGCTCAGCTATCGCACCTGACGCAGAAAACCGGAAATAATTATCAGCCCGATGGCGGTCAGTAAGCCGGTGCAGGTCAGCTACTTCGCCTGACGCAGAAAGCCCAGGGTGATCATCAGCCCGACGGCGGCACAGGCGGCGGCGGCGAGGTACACCGAACCATAACCCAGCGCGCCGGCGAGCAGGCCGGTTAGTGGGCCGCTGGCACCATAGGCAATATCCTGGAACGCCGAGAAGCCGCCTAATGCGGTGCCGCGCACCTGCGGCTCAACGCGTTTCAGCACTTCCAGACCCAGCGACGGAAATACCAGCGAGCAGCCGCAGCCGGTCAGCGCCGCGCCGGCCAGCGCCATCCAGCCGTTGCTCGCAATCCCCAGCAGCAGCAGGCCCACCAGTTCCACCGCCAGCGACACCAGCGCTACCCGTGCTCCGCCGAACTTGTCCGGCAGCCCGCCAAACAGGATGCGCATCAGCACAAACGACAGGCCAAAGGCGGTCAGCGCAAAGCCGGCGTTGCCCCACTGCTGGGCGGCGAAGTATAACGAGGTAAAGGTGCCGATCACCGCAAAGCCGGTGCCCTGCATCGCCAGCGCCCAGCCCGGACGCAGGATCAGCCCCACCACCTTCCACAGCGACGGCCGTTCGCCGCCGTGCACCGGCACCGCCCGCACCCAGCCGTTCAGCGCCAGCGCCAGCAGCGGCAGCAGCACGGTGGCCGCGCCCAGCGCCATAAAGCCCCACTGCCCGTGCAGCCACAGGCCAACTGGCGCACCGGCGGCCAGCGAACCGTAGATCGCCATACCGTTCCACGACATCACCTGGCCGGAGCGCTTCGGCCCGACCAGCCCCATCCCCCAGGTCAGGTTACCGGTCAGCAGCAGGCTCTCGCCAAAGCCCAGCAGCAGCCGCCCGGCCACCAGCAGCGCAAATTTTCCCGCCACCGGCAGCGGCAGTACCGCCGCCAGCAGATAAGCCACACCAACCAGCGCCAGCGCCAGCATCCCCTGCCGGGCGGTGCGCTTCGCGCCGCGCTGGTCGGCCAGCCTGCCGGCATAACCTCGGGTCAGCAGCGTGGCAAAAAACTGAATGCCCACCGCCAGCCCGACCATAACGTTGTTCAGGCCGAGCTCCTGGTGCACATACAGCGGGATCACCGGCAGCGCCAGTCCGGCGGTCAGATAGGCTAAAAAGACGGCGAACGAAATGGTCGCCAGCGGCACGGTGGTCTGCGCCGGACGGGTTTCTGTATGGCTGGACATGACGGTGGCTCCCTGGACAATCGCGGCTTCCCTGCCGGCGGCACGCCGCCTGCGCTGAGCGCAATTAGAATTTTTTTTTCAAGAAAACAAATACTGGCTTATAAGTTTCATTTCGTCAATCGTTGTCAGCCAGCGTGCCGGCAGGTGCGGTAAAAATGATAGCTGAATCGTATAACTTGCCTCTCCCCCGCTACGCTGTTACATGACAGGCAAAGGCACAACGACAGGTGCAGGGCGCAATTTCCCCAGGTGACCAGGTGAATAGAGGTGGAACGACCGATAACAAAGAGGGCGTAGAGTAAAAAAGAGTTTAAAACTTCATCCTGAATGCTTCGGCCATCAAGCCAATTTTATGCATATTATTGTTATCTCGGGCCAGTTTATGTGCATCAGGTTTCAGAATAATAATCAGCAGGTAAGCGTCTGATTCCATCGCCCCCTGGCAGTAAACCAGATGCGCACTATCACTGGTTCTTCTGAACTGGCGGAGAAATTTCGGGAAAGGCGCACTGGCATCGGCCAGATGCAAATGCGCCACCTCTTCCCGTTTGACCAGAGGATATGTGGCGGCATCATCGTAAGGTGCGTCGCGGCCAAACGTATCTGGTAGTACGCCATCCTGTTTATAACCGCGAAAATCCGCAACCAGGTCTTCAAGTTCCTGAGGTGCCAGCTGTTGGCTAATCAACGTCGACTTGAAAACCCTGATGCTCATTCCGTGAACTCCCTGAGGTCGTTATCTGAAGCGCGGTCGAGCAGCTCCTGACCGCTGGCGGTAATCTCGTTCAAACGCGCTGCATTGGGTCTGAAACGGGCAAGACCATGAACGGTCTCCTGCTTGTCCTGCAGCATGTCGATGAGCTCTTCGAACACTCTGGCGCTGACCATATAGCCCGCCGGACGATTGTTCGAGAGTACGGCAACGGGTTCATCAATAAAATACTTCGCCGGATTTTTTCTCAGCTCAGTGATATTTATTGTTTTCTCAGCAAGAATGCGCTCCATAATGTACTCCTCAGTAATCACAATAATGCACATCAAAGTCTACACCAATCCGTACTCACCTGCTACCGCACGAATCATCGCCCATGCAGAACCCACGCGTCATATGCTGCGCAAACCCGTTTTTTCTATGGAGGACAGAATGACAAGGAAGAGCGTGCTAATCGCAGTGATAATTGGCCTGACAGGCTGTGCCACCGTGCAAACCCGCACGCCGGAAACCTATCAGAAAAACTCGTTTTACTCCGGTACGCAGCAGGACGGTCGCTGCTTTTTAGACGCATGGATGTGTGCGCTGGATCTGCCGCTGTCGCTGGTTGGCGATACGCTGATGCTGCCGTTTGACGGCTGGTATTATCTGCAGACGCCGGCCGTAAAGCCTGAAAAGGAAAAGCAATAAGCGATCGCCATAGCCTGACAGGCAGGCAAACAGACCGACAGAGACAGAGACAGAGACAGAGACAGAGACAGAGACAGAGACAGAGACAGAATACCTGACAGGCATAAGCAGCGCTGATTACTGAAGGTGTATTAGTCGCAACGCGACAAAGGTGCATTAGTCGCAACGCGGCAGAAGCAGAAAAAACGGAGTGTAAGTATCGAAGCAACGGGGGCGGAGAGCCCGCCCCCGAAAGGATTACAGCTTACGCATGACCAGGGTGGCGTTGGTGCCACCGAAGCCGAAGCTGTTGGACATCACGGTTTTCAGCGGACGTTCGGTCGGCGTCGTCACGATATCCAGGCCTTCTGCAGCCGGGTCCAGCTCGTCGATGTTGATGCTTGGCGCAACAAAGCCGTGCTCCAGCATCAGCAGCGAGTAGATGGCTTCCTGCACGCCGGCGGCACCCAGCGAGTGGCCGGTCATCGCTTTGGTAGCGGACATCGCCGGGGTTTTGTCCGGGAAGACCGCGCGGATCGCACCCAGCTCTTTCACGTCACCGACCGGGGTCGAGGTGCCGTGGGTGTTCAGATAGTCGATTGGGGTATCCACGCCTTCCATCGCCAGACGCATGCAGCGCATCGCACCTTCGCCTGACGGGGCAACCATGTCGGCACCGTCAGAGGTCGCGCCGTAACCGACCACTTCCGCATAGATGTGCGCGCCGCGCGCCAGCGCGTGCTCCAGCTCTTCCACCACCACCATGCCGCCGCCGCCGGCGATGACGAAGCCGTCACGGCCTGCATCGTAGGTACGCGAGGCTTTTTCCGGGGTTTCGTTGTATTTGGTCGAGAGTGCGCCCATCGCGTCGAACTCGCAGGACATCTCCCAGCACAGCTCTTCGCCGCCGCCGGCAAACACGATATCCTGCTTGCCCAGTTGGATCTGCTCTACCGCGTTACCGATGCAGTGCGCAGAGGTGGCACAGGCGGAGCTGATCGAGTAGTTAACGCCGTGGATTTTGAACGGGGTTGCCAGGCAGGCAGAAACGCCGGACGCCATGGCTTTGGTCACCATATACGGGCCAACGCCGCGCAGGCCTTTGGCACGCATGCCGTCAACGCTGGCCGCCTGATAGAACGGCGAACCGCCGCCGGAGCCGGCCACCAGGCCCACGCGTGGGTTGTTCTGGTACTGCTCATCGGTCAGGCCGGAATCCTTTACCGCTTCCTGCATGGAGAGGAAGGCATATACAGAGGCATCGCTCATAAAGCGCAGCATCTTACGGTCGATACGTGCGGTGATTTCGTCTTTAGACAGCTTGACGTTACCCCAGACGTGACTACGCATACCGGAATCTTTCAGCTCCTGCGAGAAAGTAATACCAGAGCGTCCTTCACGCAGCGACGCCAGAACTTCTTCCTGGTTATTACCAATACTGGAAATGATCCCCAAGCCAGTAATCACAGCACGTTTCATTCAATACCTCTTAACTTCTTCTATTAGGATTCGACACGCACTCTAGCGTACAGATGTACGCCGAACAAGTCCGATCAGCGTATCCTTGTGTAAATTTGCGTAGGCCAGCTCACATAGTTAGAATCGCGCCACCGCCTGATAACGAGCCTTTGCCCTTGAAAACCGCCCCTATAGAACACGCTGAGCTGAGCTGGAACGATCAGGGTACACCTGTATCCCGAGCGTTTGATGACGTCTATTTTTCTAACCAGAACGGACTGGAAGAAACGCGTTACGTCTTCCTCGACGGTAACGGGCTGCCGGCGCGCTTCGCCAGCCATCCGCGTGATCTGTTGATCGTGGCAGAGACCGGGTTTGGCACCGGACTCAACTTCCTCACCCTGTGGCAGGCCTTCGACCGTTTCCGTCTGCAGCAGCCGGACGCTGCACTGCAGCGGCTGCACTTTATCAGCTGTGAAAAATATCCGCTGCAGCCCGCTGACCTCGCCGCCGCCCACGCCAGCTGGCCCGAGCTGGCCGGCTATGCCGCCGCGCTGCGCGCACAGTGGCCGCTGGCGCTGCCGGGCTGCCACCGCCTGCTGCTGGACGGCGGCCGGGTGACGCTGGATCTGTGGTTTGGCGATATTAACCAGCTTATTCACACTTTTGATGACACCCTGAATCAGCAGGTGGATGCCTGGTTCCTGGACGGCTTTGCACCGTCGAAAAACCCGGATATGTGGACGCCGGAACTGTTTCAGTGCATGGCGCGGCTGGCCCGCCCCGGTGCCACGCTCGCCACCTTCACCTGCGCCGGCTTTGTGCGCCGTGGCCTGATTGAAGCGGGCTTTGCGGTACGCAAACGCAAAGGCTACGGCCAGAAGCGCGAGATGCTGGTCGGCGAACTGCCTGCCGCCGTCACCCGCGCCCCGCGTGCCCCGTGGTATGCCCGCCCCGCCGCCGGCGACGGCGATATCGCGCTAATCGGCGGCGGCATCAGCAGCGCGCTGCTGGCGCTGGCGCTGCTGCGGCGCGGCAAACGGGTGACGCTGTACTGCGCCGATGCCGCGGCCGCGGCCGGGGCCTCCGGCAACCGCCAGGGCGCACTTTATCCACTGCTTAACCAGCACGATCCGGCGCTGGAGCGGCTGTTCCCCGCCGCGTTTGTCTTCGCCCGCCACTACTATGACCAGCAGGGCGTAACCTTTGAACACGACTGGTGCGGCGTCACCCAGCTGGGGTGGAATGAGAAAAGCCAGGCGAAAATCGACAGGATGCTGCTGATGGGGCTGCCCGCCGAACTGGCCCGCGCGGTCGATACGACGGAGGCCGAAGCGCTGTGCGGCGTGGTCACCGGCTGTGGTGGTATTACCTACCCGCTTGGCGGCTGGCTCTCGCCAGCTGAACTGACCCGTGAACTGCTGCTGAAGGCTGAACGGGGCGGGCTGCAGCTGCGCTGGCAGCATGAGCTTATTGACATGCAGCGGGAGCAGGATGAGTGGCTGTTGAACTTCCGTGAACAACCCGCCGCCCGCCATCAGAACCTGGTGCTGTGCACCGGCCACCGGCTGACCGGCTTCAGCCAGAGCGAGCAGCTGCCCGCGAATCCGGTGGCCGGGCAGGTAAGCCATGTGCCGACCAGCCCGTCACTCGGTGCGCTGCGGCAGGTACTGTGCTACGACGGCTACCTGACGCCGGTCAGCCCGCAGTATCAGCAGCACTGCATCGGCGCCAGCTACCGCCGTGGCGAAACCGACACCGGCTACCGGGAAAGCGATCAGCAGGAGAACCGCGCGCGTCTGATGCGCTGCCTGCCGGAGGCTGGCTGGCCGGGGGATATTGATGTCAGCGAAGGATCGTCGCGCGGCGGGGTACGCTGCGCCAGCCGCGATCACCTGCCGCTGATCGGCGCATTGCCCGACTATCCGCAGCTGCTGGAACAGTACGCCGGGCTGGCGCAGCAGCAGGAAAATGCCGCCAGCGCACCGGTGCACGCAGGGGCCTTTGTGCTCGGTGCGCTGGGGTCACGCGGGCTGTGCAGCGGGCCGCTGGCCGCCGAGGTGCTGGCCGCGCAGATGTGCGGTGAGCCGATCCCGCTGGACGGCGCCACGCTGGCCGCCACCAGCCCGAACCGCTACTGGGTGCGTAAGTTGCTGAAAGGCAGGCCGGTGACGACGGAAAGCTAAGGGTGGAGAACGGAATGCTCTGCCTGCCTGGCAGGGCACGTTTTACCGCGTGACAGACTAGTGCCGCCGATCGGCGCTGATGACAAGACTATTGAGGTTCACACAGTGATGGCCTGCGGCCGGATGGCGCTGGCCCGCAGAAACGCAACAGGGCACAATCATCGTGACTGCGCCCTGTTTATTGCCAGCGGCTGAATCAGCGCTTCGGCCGCTGCGATCAGGCCTCCTGCGTCGCCTGCTCAAACAGCTTCTGCCACATGCCGCGCACCAGCACCTGGTCACGCGGTGACAGTTCACCGGCCTGGATAGCTTTTTCCAGGCTCTGCTGTACCTGAGCGGTCAGCGCCTCGCGGCTGTGGTCGCCGCTCAGCTCCACTTCGGCGACCGCCAGCGTCAGGTGCCCGCGCAGGTAGCCGCCGGCAAACAGCTCGTCGTCGCTGGCGTGTTCGACCATATCGTCAATCAGGCCAAGAATACGCGACTCAAATTCGTCGATCATAACGTTCCTTAGTTAAGCAGTGCGCCCCGCCGGTTACAGATCTTCCGGCCAGGGAAACTGTGCCGCCGTCAGCGGGGGGGTAGAGTAAAAATCGCGCAGCGCGGCAATCAGCCGCGCCGGACGGGCAGGAATGCCGTTATCCAGATACGCCATCACCTGAGCGTGAACCTTGCGCTGAAACGCAATGCGATCCGGCTCACAATCCCCTTCGAGATTGTCACAGCTTACGTTGAACGGAAAGCCTGCCGCAACTGAAAACAGCCACTCCAGCGCCTGCGGCTTGATTTCGGCCGATTCAAACTTATTCTGCGTTTCGGCATCGCGGCCGTCCGGGCAGTACCAGTAGCCAAAATCCACCAGCTTGCGGCGTTCGGCACCGGCGATGCACCAGTGGGAGATCTCATGCAGGCCGCTGGCGTAATAGCCGTGAGCAAATACCACCCGGTTGCAGGGTGATGTCTCGTCAGCCGGCAGATAAATCGGCTCGTCATCGCCCTTAATCAGGCGGGTATTGAAGTCGTCGAGGAAGCAGCCGTCAAACAGCTCAATCAGCTGCGAATAGTGATGTTGCGTACTCATTGCATCGTTCGCCAAAGTAAAAAAACGCGCAATTGTCGCATTATGCGTGCTGAGTTTCGAGAACTATTCTCATCCCCGCCGAAGCGGCTGCGACTGCTGGCGAAACGCCAGCGGAGGCAGGCCAAACTGCGCCTTAAACGCCCGCGAGAAGTGGAAAGGTGAAACAAATCCGCACTGTTCGGCCACCAGCGCCACCGGCAGGCTGCTGCGGGTCAGCAGCCGTTCCGCATGGCGCAGGCGCACGTCACGCAGGTAGCGCGCCGGGGTCAGCTGCAGATGCTGGCGGAACAGCGCGATCAGGTGGTTAACCGAGCAGTGGGCGCGGGCGGCAATATCTTCCAGCGCCAGCGGGTGCTGATAGCGCATGGCGATATATTTACAGGCTTCACGCACGCTTTTGGGCATGGTTTGTGCGGCTTCCTCCTGCGGACGTTCAGCGCAGGAGGCGTAGTACCACAGCAGCGTTTCGGCCAGCGACAGCAGCACCCTGGGCGAGCCGCTGCGCCGCGCGGTCAGGCTCATGCCCAGCTCCATCAACTGTTCCACCTGGTTATCCACGGCGATGGTCTGCGGCAGCGCGGCCAGCTGGGCGGCAATTCCCTCCGGGGGCACGGTAAAATCCAGCTGGCACCAGATATGCTCGCTCGCCACCACCGCATCAAAACGAAAGAACTCGCGTTCCCCCGGCAGCAGCAGCGCCAGCGTGCCGGGCACCAGGTGCAGGACCCGGCTGCCGGCCTCAATGGTGACGCTGCCGCTAAGCAGCGCAATAAACTGCACGCCGCGCTGAGTACGCGGCCCGAGCGTCTCTCCGCTGGCATAACGCGACAGGCCGAACCATCCCTCGCCGGGTTGCGGATTAAGTGTGATTTCAGACATTTTCTTCCTGACTACAGGCATGTACCCGTGAAGGGCTGGCAGGCTATCTTTTCTCCCATCTTCAGCCGGATAGCGGCGGACACCAACGGATTTTGCAGGCAGTAATCGAATCTGCGATGCAGATCAAACTTTGATTTCAGACAGGAGTAAAAAGATGGCAAATGCCAGTATCCGCCTCGGCGTCAGCCCGCTGGCCTGGACCAACGACGTGCTGGAGGACCTGGGTGATAACGTCACCGCCCTGCAGTGCATGCAGGAGGCCGCCGCCGTCGGCTATCAGGGCATCGAGCTGGGGCGAAAATTCCCGCGCGAGATCGAAAACCTGCGACCGCTGCTGGCGCAGAGCGGGCTGTCACTGGCTTCCGGCTGGTTCTCCGGCACGCTGGCCGATATCAGCGTGGAGCAGGAGCTGCACAACGTGGACGCCCACGCCCGGCTGCTCAGCGGGCTGGGTTGCCAGGTGATGGTCTACGGCGAGTGCGGCGGTATGCCGGGCGACACGCCGCTGGACATCGGTATCTCGCATTCACCGAAGCTCAGCGCCATCGACTTCGACGGCTACGCGCAGCGCATGAGCCGCTTCTCCTCGGCGCTGTATCAGGAGTACGGCCTGCGGCTGGCCTATCACCACCATCTGATGATGCTGGTTGAGCGCCAGGATGAGATCGAGCGTTTCTTCTCGGCCACCACCGCCGACGTCGGCATGCTGCTGGATACCGGCCACGCCGTCGCCGCGGGCAGCGATCTGTCGGCGCTGATCGACCAGTTCGGCAGCCGCATCTGCCATATTCACCTGAAGGATATCCGCCGCGAGCGGCTGGCGCAGGTCTACGCCAGTGATGAAAGCTTTAACCAGGGGGTACGCGGCGGCATGTTTACCGTGCCGGGTGATGGCTGGATCGACTATCAGCCGGTAGTGGATTTCGTTCAGCACAGTGGCTATCAGGGCTGGCTGATCGTCGAAGCCGAACAGGACCCGCAGGTCGCCCCGCCGGTGCCCACCGTCACCCGCGCCTTTAATCACGTTACCTCACTGTTTTCTCTGTAAGGAGTCACCATGTCTGACACTCTGAATATCGGCCTGATCGGCTCCGGCTTTATGGGCCAGGCCCACGCTGACGCCATCCGCCGCGCCGCCCTGCTCTACCCGAACCTGCCGAAAACGCCGGTGCTGTACGCGATTGCCGACCAGAACCAGGCGATGGCCGACCAGGCCGCCCGCCGCTTTGGCGCGCTGCACGCATTTGGCGACTGGCGTGAAATGCTGCAGGATCCGAATATCGACGTGATTGATATCACCTCCCCCAATCATCTGCATCATCAGATGGCGCTGGAGGCGATCGCCGCCGGTAAACACGTTTACTGCGAAAAACCGCTGGCGGTAACCGAGCCGCAGGCGCGCGAGATGGCGGAAGCGGCGCGCCGCGCAGGGGTGAAAACCATGGTCGCCTTTAACAATATCAAAACCCCGGCGGCACAGCTGGCCCGGCAGCTGATCGAACGCGGCGAGATCGGCACCCCGGTGCGCTTCCGTGGCACCTTCGATCAGGGCTTCTATAACGATCCGGAGCTGCCGTGGTCGTGGCGCTGTTCAAAAGAGCTGGCCGGTTCCGGCTCGCTGGGCGACCTTGGCGCGCATACCCTGTCGGTAGCACAGTACCTGATGGGCGGCGTCAGTGAAGTGTGCGCCAGCGGCCAGACCCATCTGCAAACCCGCCCGGTACCGGGTGTGGACAGCGGCTACGCCAGCAAGGTCGAGGCCAACGCCGAACGCCGTACGGTAGAAAACGACGACCAGATGCAGTGCCTGGTGACCTTTGACAGCGGTGCCGCCGGGGTGATTGAGTCCTCACGCATCGCCGCCGGCCGCATTTTCGGCGTCTACTGGGAGGTCTCCGGCACCGAAGGCACCCTGTATATGGACGGCGAGCGCTTTAATGAGCTGCAGGTGTTCCGTTTCAACGACGACAAACGCGATCGCGGCTTTAAAACGCTCTACGCCGGCAGCCAGATCCCCGCTTACTCAGCGTTCTTCGGCTTCGACTTTGGCGGAGGTGGCTTAGGCTACTTCGACGTCAAGGTGCTGGAGGTCCATGACCTGGTGCAGGGGATCTGCCGCGACGAAGACTGCTACCCGAACTTCGCCTTCGGCTGGGAGAATCAGCGCATTCTGCAGGCGATTGAAGACTCAATGGAACAGCGCCGCTGGGTGAACGTGACTAAAGGCTAGCTCGGTATCGCTGACAGAAGTCGCTGCAGATCCCGGTGCCCGGCTTATCGGGTCTTTCCGGAACGCGGACACGCTATGAACACGTCCGTGTGCGCTCGGCAGCGGCCGTCCCTGGCCGCTGACGGTCCGCTTATCCGGAAAGACCCGATTGCCCGAAATTTCTGNGGACACGCTATGAACACGTCCGTGTGCGCTCGGCAGCGGCCGTCCCTGGCCGCTGACGGTCCGCTTATCCGGAAAGACCCGATTGCCCGAAATTTCTGACGTCGCTGCCTTAACTCGGTCCGGATAGTGATCCTGTAGCAGCTCTTACAGACGTCTCATGTAGACAATGCCTTTTGCGTCCTTGAGGAAAGCACAGCCCTTCGACGCCGGATACAGTGTTTTCGGCCAGACGACTCGAAACGTAAAGCGAGGGGAGCCTGTACACGGAGCAAAGCATCGCGGGCCAGGGATGGCCCGCGCTGAGCTGTCAGGGATGACGTTTTTTGCGTCTTTGCGGAGTGTACAGGCTCCCTGAGNGGGAGCCTGTACACGGAGCAAAGCATCGCGGGCCAGGGATGGCCCGCGCTGAGCTGTCAGGGATGACGTTTTTTGCGTCTTTGCGGAGTGTACAGGCTCCCCGAAGCCGGATGCGGTGTTCCAGCAGACAATGCTTTTAGCTTTTAGCGACTTCGTATCTGATTACAGCGCGTGGAACCACGCGGCGATTTCCGCACCGTGGCTGTCGTACAGCAGTTTGGCGCTCATCACCGCCGAAACGATAACGATCATCGGGCGGATCAGCCTCTGCCCTCTGCTCAGCACCATCTTCGCGCCGAGCCGCGCACCTAACACCTGCCCCGCCATCATCACCAGCCCGACAACCCACACCACCTTGCCACCGATAATAAACAGCAACAGCCCGCCGAGGTTAGAGGTAAAGTTCAGCACCTTGGCGTGGGCGGTGGATTTAGCGAGGTTATAGCCGCACAGGGTAACAAACGCCAGCGCGTAAAAAGAGCCCGCACCGGGGCCAAAGAAGCCGTCGTAAAAACCCACGCAGCCCCCGGCCACCAGCGCAAACGGCAGCCCGTGCAGGCGACGCTGGCGATCCTCTTCACCGATCTTCGGCATCAGCAGGAAATAGAGGCCGATGGCGATCACCAGCAGCGGCAGCAGCTGACGCAGAATATCGCCCTTCACGTGCTGCACCAGCAGCGCACCGGCCAGCGAGCCGATAAAGGTCATGGCGATATTCAGCTTCTGCTCGCGCAGATTCACCGCCTTCATACGAATAAAGTACAGGCTGGCGGAGAACGAACCGCCCACCGACTGCAGCTTGTTGGTCGCCAGCGCCTGCGCCGGTGACAGACCGGCGGCCAGCAGCGCCGGCACGGTCAACAGCCCGCCGCCGCCGGCGATTGAGTCAATAAACCCGGCCAGCAGCGCCACCAGAAACAGCACGCCCAGCAACCACGGGGCAACGCTAATCCATTCCATAGAGATCCTTAACCATAAAAGCGATGCTGTCGCGGCGCAGGATCACACCGGTCGCAGCAAAGCCATTGAACAGCAGGTTTACAGGAGCGGCACAGGCTGGCCGGATCCGTTTCAAGTGAACTACAGCAGATGTTTATCCAGCAGCGCCTGGCAGGCGGCAGGCAGCGGCGGCGGTTCGCGCTTAACCGGCGGCGTACTGCCCGGTTTCGGCGGCAGGAACCAGCTGTCGAGCTCGGCACCGCAGCCGTCACCGCCCGGCGGCAGCGGCTGGTCTTCGCACTGCAGGCTGCCCGCCGGGCAGCGCAGGCGCACGTGCATATGCGCGCGGTGCTGGAACCACGGCCGCACCTTACGCAGCCAGTCGCGGTCGGCACCGGCGTCGGCACACAGCTGCTTTTTAATCGCCGGATTCACGAAGATGCGCGTCACCTCATTGTCCTTCGCCGCCAGCTTAATCAGGCTGTCGATCTCCGGCCGCCAGTGGCGCGCCATCACGCTTTTACCGTCTGCGGCCACCAGATCCAGCGGCTGCGGCTTCAGCAGCATCTGCTGCGTCCAGCGCTGTTTCGGCAGCTGCAACCAGATATCAACGTCCAGCCCCGACTGGTGGCTGGCGTGGCCGCTGCTGAAGCGCCCGCCGGCCGCCATGCCCATATCACCGACCAGCACTTCGCCCAGCCCGCGCTGCGCGGTCTGGCCGCTGAGCCGCTGAATAAAGGCGATCAGGTCCGGGTGGCCGAAGTAGCGGCGCTGGTCGGTACGCATAACCTGGTAACCCGGTGCCTCCAGCGGCAGCGGCTGCGCGCCAACGATACAGCCGTTGGAAAACGCGCCGATCGCCTGCGGCGCACCGGCGATCGGCTGGTGAATGCTCTGCCACGGGGTGGCGGCCTGCGCCAGCGTCGCCGCCAGCAGCGCGGTCAGGGCGATCAGCGTGTTTTTCATCATTTACCAGCGTGGATAATCGGTGGTGACGTCGGCATTCTGCGCACGGTGGCGCAGCAGGTGATCCATCAGTACGATCGCCATCATCGCTTCGGCGATCGGCACCGCGCGGATGCCGACGCAGGGATCGTGACGGCCTTTGGTGATCATCTCCACCTCTTCGCCGCTGCGGGTCAGCGTTTTGCCCGGCACGGTAATGCTGGAGGTCGGCTTCATCGCCAGGTTAGCGATAATCGCCTGACCGCTGCTGATACCGCCAAGGATGCCGCCGGCGTGGTTGCTCTGGAAGCCGTCGGCACGAATTTCATCGCGGTGCTCGCTGCCGCGCTGGCTGACCACGGCAAAGCCGTCGCCGATCTCAATGCCTTTCACCGCGTTGATGCTCATCAGCGCGTGCGCCAGGTCAGCGTCCAGCCGGTCAAACACCGGTTCGCCCAGGCCGGCCGGCACGTTTTCTGCCATTACCGTCACTTTCGCACCGATCGAATCGCCCTCTTTCTTCAGGCCGCGCATCAGCTCATCCAGCGCTTCCAGCTTATCCGGGTCCGGGCAGAAGAACGGATTCTGCTCGACCTGCGACCAGTCTTTCAGCTCGCAGGCCACGTCACCGATCTGCGCCAGATAGCCGCGCACCACGATGCCGTGTTTCATCTCAAGGTACTTTTTGGCAATCGCTCCCGCCGCTACGCGCATCGCCGTTTCACGCGCCGACGAACGACCGCCGCCGCGGTAGTCGCGGAAGCCGTACTTCTGGTCGTAGGTATAATCGGCGTGGCCGGGGCGGTACAGATCTTTGATTGCGCCGTAGTCCTGCGAACGCTGATCGGTGTTCTCAATCAGCAGGCCGATGCTGGTACCGGTGGTTTTACCTTCAAACACGCCGGAGAGGATCTTCACCTGGTCCGGCTCGCGGCGCTGGGTGGTGTAGCGTGAGGTGCCCGGGCGGCGACGGTCGAGATCGTGCTGCAGATCGGCTTCGGTCAGCGGAATGCCCGGCGGCACCCCGTCAACAATGCAGCCAAGGGCGATGCCGTGCGACTCGCCAAACGTCGTGACCCGAAATACTTGTCCTATCGTATTACCCGCCATACTGGCTCCTCACTCAATCGGTGTTTTTAATTAATCTTTGTAGATTTTGAAGTGGTGCTGCGCCGCCACGATCTGATCGCGGGTCAGCATAAATACGCCGTCGCCGCCGTTTTCAAACTCCAGCCAGGTGAAAGGCACGTCCGGATACTGGTCGATCATATGCACCATGCTGTTGCCCACTTCGCACACCAGCACGCCTTCTGCGGTGAGGTAATCCGGCGCACAGGCCAGGATACGCCGTACCAGCTTCAGGCCGTCGCTGCCCGCCGCCAGGCCCAGCTCCGGCTCGTGGCGGAACTCGTCCGGCAGGTCGTCCATATCTTCCGCATCAACGTACGGGGGATTGGTGACGATCAGGTCGTACTGGGTTTTCGGCAGTTCGCGGAACAGGTCGGCACGGATCGGCGTCACCTGATGATCCAGCCCGTGGGCGGCGATGTTCTGCTCGGTAATCGCCAGCGCGTCGGTGGAGATATCCACCGCGTCCACTTCGGCTTCCGGGAAGGCGTAAGCGCAGGCGATGGCGATGCAGCCGCTGCCGGTGCACATATCCAGAATGTGCTGCGGCTGGCCGCTGATGATGCCGGCAAACTGACCGTTAATCAGCTCACCGATCGGCGAACGCGGTACCAGCACGCGTTCATCGACGTAGAATTCGTGGCCGCAGAACCAGGCCTTGTTGGTCAGATAAGCCACCGGGATGCGGTCGTTAACGCGACGGATCACCCGTTCAACGATGCGCTGGCGCTCGCTGGAGGTCAGCCGCGCGCGGTACATCTGCTCCGGGATATCCAGCGGCAGGTAGAGCGTTGGCAGCACCAGCTGAACGGCTTCGTCCCAGGGATTGTCGGTGCCGTGGCCGAACCAGATTTCAGCAGCAGAAAAGCGGCTGACCGACCAGCGCAACATATCCTGAATAGTGTGCAGTTCACTGACTGCCTCATCGACGAAAATTTTGTCCATAGTGCCCTCCGCAGGCCGTACTGTTAAACCCGGGCGCTAGTTTGCCATGAAGCGGCAGAGAATTCAGCGCGAGGTGGCGAAAAAGCTAAGAATTATTAGAGAAAGAACGGCAGGCTGGTGGCGCGGGAACCGGGATTTGTTGGGGAACAACGCGGAGATTTACTTAAGCCTGAGGGCGGGAACAGGTAGACTACCGCCAGGAATATGAGATGACGACGACCTGCCGGGACACCGTTACGCAGCAGGCTGAGAGAGCAGTGACTGAAAAATGAATAAAAAAGAGAAGCTAAGCGTTGAAGACCAGGCGCTTTTTCGCGGGCTGATGACCGGCACGCGCAAAATCCACCAGGACACTATCGTCCATCCGCCCGAGCGTAAGAAAGCGCGCGAGCTGCCGCAAAAGCGGCTGTTGTCCGAGCAGATGGACGCCAGCCACTATTTCTCCGATGAGTTTCAGCCGCTGCTGCCCGCCGAGGGTGCGGTGCGCTACGTGCGCAGCGACGTCAGCCATTATGAGCTGAAAAAGCTGCGGCGCGGCGACTATTCGCCGGAGATTTTTCTCGATCTGCACGGGCTGACGCAGAAGCAGGCCAAGCAGGAGCTGGGTGCGCTGATCGCCGCATGTCGCCGCGAGCACATCTTTTGCGCCAGCGTGATGCACGGCCACGGCAAACATATCCTCAAACAGCAGACGCCGCTGTGGCTGGCGCAGCATCCGTGGGTGATGTGCTTTCACCAGGCGCCAAAACTGTTCGGCGGCGATGCCGCGCTGCTGGTGCTGATTGAGGTGGAAGAGTGGCAGCCGCCGATCCTGCCCTGAGCGATATGCACCTGACCACAGCCAGACGTATCTGTTGAGAAGCCGATGATGGCTGAAGCCGTTGCTTTGCCGTCGTAGGGTACAGGCCGACGAAAGTAGTCGGACATTCGGACATTCGGACAGCCGGACAGCCGGACAGCCGGACAGTCGGACAGCCGGACAGTCGGACAGTCGGACAGTCGGACAGTCGGACAGTCGGACAGTCGGACAGTCGGACAGTCGGACAGTCGGACAGGGAGTTTACGTCGTCGGGGGGAGTCGTGCCACTGACAGCGAGCGGCCCGGGTTTAGCGGGCCGCCTGCCGGGGATTACATCGCCTTCGCCAGTTTGGCCGGGCTGACCTGCCACTGCAGGGTGCCGTGGCCGCTGGCGTCGAGATCGACGCGGGCGATGGCCGAGGTGGCAAACATCGGCGGCGACTCCTGCGGGCAGAGCTCCGCCACCAGGTAGCCGACCAGCGGCAGGTGTGAGATCACCAGCACCGATTTTACTCCCTGATCTGCCAGCATCTGCAGATAGCCACCGACCGATTTCGGATCGCCACCCGGCGTGAGTTCCGGCAGCACATCTTCCCCCGCCGGCAGCGGTAGCGCTTCGCGCACCGCGTTCAGCGTTTGCCGCGCGCGCAGATACGGGCTGACCATCACCCGTTCAATCGTCACCGACTGGCCGTGCAGCCAGGCTGCCATCTGGCGCGTTTCGTTACTGCCGCAGTGGGTCAGAGGTCGGACAGAATCACTGGCTGCATCCAGAGCCGCATCGCCGTGACGCATTATGAAAACTTGCATAGAGCACCGCTGTTGTTAAACAAAAACGCCGGGGGACAACGCCACCCGACTCTTCATTCATTGAATGAACGGTGTGTTGTACCCCAATGGCTTGAGTATAGTCAACCGATTGTTTACTTAGTGAACGATGGCCGAAAAAACGCCCCGCTCACTCCTGCTGCCTGGCCAGATTAACCCGCTGCCCCGGCGTCATCCGCCAGCGTAACCGGCGGTGATAAGAAGCTTTCCCGCGCTTCCATCATTTTTTTCAGCCGTTCACAGGGGGCGAAACGCGGCCCGTAACGACCGGCCAGCTGTTCAAGCCGGCTGACCACCGTTGCTGCGCCCAACTGGTCGATATAGCGGAACGGACCGCCGAGAAACGGCGGGAAACCGATGCCAAACACCGCACCGATATCGCCGTCGCGCGCGGAGCGGATCACCGCTTCATCCAGCGTGCGTACCGCCTCATTTAACAGCATCATGACACAGCGTTCTGCCAGATCTTGTGCGCTGAGACAACTTTTTGGCGTAACGGCCAGCAACCGGTAAATGGCCGGATCCGGCCGCCTGCCACGCGGCCAGCGCTGGCCGTACAGGTAGAAACCTCGCCCGTTTTTGCGCCCTTTGCGGTCATCCTTCTGCAGCGCCGCCATCGCCGCCGGCAGCGCGAAAAGATCTCCCCAGGCCTGCTGCAGCACCGGCATCATATGGCTGGCGATATCGATGCCCACCTCATCCAGCAGCTGGAACGGACCGACCGGAAAGCCAAACTGCACCAGCGCGGCGTCCACCGCATCGATCGGTTCGCCCTCCAGCAGGCAGTGCAGCGCCTCCAGCATATAGGGGGCCAGGATCCTGTTAACGTAGAATCCGGCGCGGTCGGCCACCACAATCGGCGTTTTTCCCTGTTTTTTCGCCAGCGCCACCACCGTCGCCAGGGTCGTGTCTGCACTGCCCGCATGGGGGATCACCTCGACCAGCGGCATTTTTTCCGGCGGGCTGAAGTAGTGCAGGCCGATCACATTTTCCGGCCGCTGCGCCTGGCGGGCGATATCGGCGATTGGCAGCGAGGAGGTATTGGAGGCAAAAATGGTGGTCTCTGCACAGTGTGCCTCCACCTCCGCCACCATCTGCTGCTTCAGCGCCAGGTTTTCGAACACCGCTTCAATCACTACGTCGCGCTGGCTGAACCCCTGCCAGTCGGTGCCGCCGCTGAGCAGCGCCATCTGCTGCTGGCGCTGTGCGGGGCTGAGGCGGCGGCGCTGCACCTGCTTGCCGAGCACGTCCCAGCTGGTTTTCAGCGCACGGGCGACGCCCGCAGGCTGCAGATCTTTGATGCGCACCGGTAGCCCGGCGCGGGTGGCGGTAACGCAGGCGATACCGCCGCCCATCAGGCCGCCGCCCAGTACGCCGATGCTGCGCAGCGGGCGGGGTTCTGCACCCGCCCCGCTCTCTTTTTTCAGCGCGGTGCTGGCAAAGAACAGCCCGCGCAGCGCGGCGGACTGCGGGGTCATCGCCAGTTCACCAAACGCACGCGCCTCGGCGGCGTAACCGGCCGCGCTGCCCTGCTCCAGCCCGCAGCGCACCACGGCGATAATGCTGTCCACCGCCGGATAGTGGCCGTGGCTTTTGGCCCGCGCCCGGCGCTGCACCAGTGTAAACAGCACGGCGCGCCCCGGCGGCGTGGCCAGCAGGCGTTCACGCAGCGGCCGTGGCCGCGGCTTCGACTGTCGCCTTAACTGTGACTGTGACTGTGACTGTGACTGTGACTGTGACTGCGGCGGTGCCTCACCCGTCTGTGGCTGTGGCTGCGGCCGTGCCTTACCCGTGTGAGTCCCCTGCAGCGCCAGCGCCACCGCCGTTTCCAGCAGAATGGCGTGCGGCACAGCGTCGTCCACCAGGCCGCATTTACGCGCCGCCGCCCCGCGCAGCGTGCGGCCGCTGAGCATCAGATCCAGCGCGGTGGACGCACCGATCAGCCGCGGTAAGCGCTGAGTGCCGCCTGAGCCGGGCAGCAGGCCAAGCTGCACCTCGGGCAGGCCAAGGCGGGTAGTATCTTCCAGCGTGCAGACCCTGTGGTGGCAGGCCAGCGCCAGCTCCAGCCCGCCGCCCAGGCAGGCGCCGTGGATCGCCGCCACCACCGGCACCGGCAGCGCCGCAATCTCCGCCATCACCTGCTGCCCCTGCTGCGCCAGCGCCTGCGCCTGTTCTGCCGTGCGGCAGGCGGCGATCATGCCAATGTCGGCACCGGCAATAAAGGTATCCGGCTTGCCCGAGATCAGTACCACACCCGCCAGCTGCGGGTTAGCGCGCGCCTGCTGCAGCACCTCACGGATCTGCCCGGCAAACTCGACCTTCAGCGTATTGACCTTCTCACCGGGAACGTCAATGACGATCACCGCCACGTTATCCAGCCGCATTTGCAGCGTAAATGCCGATCTCTGTTCCATTATTCCGCCTCCAGAACCATTGCCGCACCCAGACCACCCGCCGCGCAGGCGGTGACCAGCCCCAGCCCGCCGCCGCGCCGCCGCAGCTCGTGTAGCGTCTGGGTAATCATCCGCGCGCCGGTGGCGGCAAACGGGTGGCCGTAGGCGATTGAGCCGCCCAGCACGTTAAATTTCTCCATATTCACCTCACCGAGCGCGTGCGGCCGCCGCAGTATCTCGCGGGCAAAGCGTTCGTCGGCGAAATGCTTGAGGTTGGCCAGCGTCTGGGCGGCAAAGGCTTCGTGCATATCAATCAGCGTCAGGTCGTTCAGGCCGATGCCGGCGCGATCCAGCGCCAGCGGCGAGGCGTAGGCCGGCCCCAGCAACATATCCTGGCGCACATCAATCGCGGTGAAGGCGTAGCTGCGCAGCCAGCCAAGCGGCTTCACCCCCAGTTCGCGGGCGCGGGATTCGGTCATCAGTACCACCGCGGCGGCGCCGTCGGTCAGCGGCGTGCTGTTGGCGGCGGTCACCGTGCCGTGCCGCCGGTCAAACGCCGGGCGCAGCCGGGCGTAATCCTCCGGCTTTGAGGCCTCGCGGACGTTGTTATCCTGGCGAAAAGGCTCGCGCCAGGGCGGCACGAACGCGGTCATCACTTCGTCGTCCAGCAGCCCCTGCTGCCAGGCTCTGGCGGCATGCAGGTGCGAGCGGTGCGCCAGCGCGTCCTGCTGCTCGCGGCTGATGCCGTGGCTTTTCGCCATCTGTTCGGCGGTATCCCCCATCCGCAGGCCGGTGGAATACTCCGCCACCGCCGGCGGCACCGGCAGCAGGTCACCGGGGCGCAGCCGCGTCAACAGCTTCAGTTTTGCGCCCAGCGAGCGGGCGCGGCTGAGATCCAGCAGCAGCCGCGCCAGGTTTTTACTCACCCCCACCGGCAGCACCGAAGTGGAGTCCGCCCCGCCGGCAATGCCGGCCTGCACCTGGCCTGCCAGCATACTCTCCGCCAGGCTGGCTACCGCCTGAAAACTGGTGGCGCAGGCGCGGCTGACGCTGTAAGCATCGGTATGCACGCTCAGCCCGGCGGCCAGCACGATTTCACGGGCAATGTTCGGCGCCTCCGGCATCTGCACCACCTGGCCAAACACCAGCTGTTCAATTGCCTCCGGCGGCAGTTCGCTGCGCACCATCAGTTCGCTGACCACCATCCGCCCCAGCTCCAGCGCCGGGATGCCGTGAAAGGCGGTAGCCTGACGAACAAAAGGGGTGCGCAGCCCGTGGGTGATGGCGATACGATCGCCCTGTCGGGTCAGTAAAGGGTGTGAGCTCATTATTTTCACCTGTTCGCATCGGTGCCGGCATCATTGCCAAAGAGGTCTGACCTGATCAGTGTTAACCAGAACCGTTATGGGTGCCACGGCAGAAGGGAAAAAATGCGAGACAAAACACGCTTATGGCAGTGAAAAGAGCGGGGCAGCCGGCGGTAAGCCGACCTTCAGAGTCGTCCCTTTACGTTAATCGCCGCTGCACGGAGCAGCGGCCGGGTCAGGGTGCGGCTGGCCGCAGGGTGATTAACGCAGGGCGAGCTGGAAAATCAGCGACTCCGCCTGGCAGCAGAAGGTAAATTCGCACTGCAGCTGCACGCCCTGCGGGCTCTCCGTCAGGCGGCTGGTGATTTCGCAGGGGTCGGACGCCACCGCCTGTGCACGGGCGCTCAGCGATTCCAGCATCGCCCGGGCGTCAGACTGAAAGGTGAAGTGCTGGCTGTAGCTGGCGGTACAGTCGCTGTTGTCGATCACGGTGCCGACATCGACACAACAACAGGCCGCCGTTTCACGGGCGGTACAGGCATTCAGGGCATCGCTCATCAGTTCCTCCGGTTAGCCACCCCCAGCGGGCGGCCGTCGCATTCAGATGCGATTGAGTCTACGCCCGCCGGGGGGAATGGCTCCAGCCATTCAACGAAGATCGCGCGCTTTATGATGAAAATCACGCTATTAATTGATCTGAAACAGGTGATACTGTGCCCGCCAAAAACATACCTGTAAGTTTTTGTTAGCGAGATCTCTTTTCTTGCATCATTTTAGCAATAACACGAAAACATGATTGCAACATGTGTACGGGTCAGTCCTATACTCTGGCAACTGGTCTGATTTGTTGTGCATGGGTCAGTCTGTGACATTCATGTTTCCTTGTTACGTCTGTAACAACGTTTAATAATAAATTATGAGGGTTGTGGTCATGAACCATAAAAACCTGTTTACCAAGTCTGCGCTGGCAGTGGCAGTGGCGCTGGTTTCAACTAACAGTCTGGCGGCTGGCTTTCAGCTGAATGAATTCTCCTCCATCGGTCTTGGCCGCGCCTATGCCGGCGAAGGTGCAGTCGGCGATACCGCCGCCTCCGCCAGCCGTAACCCCGCGACCATGGCGCTGATGGATCGGCCGATGTTCTCGGTTGGCGCGGTATTTATCGATCCGGATGTTAACCTTGACGGCACCAGCGGCCAGGGTAACAGCCTGAAGGCGGACAACATCGCCCCGACCCAGTGGGTGCCGAACATTCACTACGTGCAGCCGATTAACGACCAGTGGTGGATTGGCGCGTCATCCACCACCAACTATGGCCTGGCGACGGAGTTTAACGACGGCTACGCCGGCGGCCCGTTCGCCGGTAAAACCGACCTGATGACCCTGAACCTTAACCTGAGCACCGCCTACCGCCTGAACCAGCACTTCAGCTTCGGCGTCGGTTTTGATGCGGTTTATGCGCGGGCCAAAATCGAGCGTAACATTGGTGAGCTGGGTGCCGTATTGCCGGCAGCAGGGCTGCCTGCGGCTCCCGCGAACACGCAGATCGCCCACCTTAAAGGTGATGAATGGGGCTACGGCTGGAATGCCGGCGTGCTGTATGAGGTGGATGATAAAAATCGCTTCGGCCTGACCTATCGCTCTGAAGTTAAAATCGACTTTGACGGTGACTACCGCAGTGATATCCCGGTCGCCTATAACCCGATTGGCGGACAGTTCGGTCTGCCAACGGGCACTGGCGGCGCGACCATTCCCGGCTCCCTCTCGCTGCATCTGCCGGAGATGTGGGAAGTGTCCGGTTATCACAAAGTGGCACCACAGTGGGCGGTTCACTACAGCATGGCTTATACCAGCTGGAGCCAGTTCCAGGAGCTGAGAGCCACCGGCAACGACGGCAAAGAGCTGTTCTATAAAGATGAGAGCTATCACGACGCTTACCGCATCGCGCTTGGCACCAGCTACTACTACGATGACAACTGGACCTTCCGCACCGGTATCGCTTTCGATGACAGCCCGGTACCGGCGGACAAACGTTCAATCTCAATCCCGGATCAGGATCGTCTGTGGCTCAGTGCCGGTGCCTCTTATGCCTTTAACCAGAATGCCTCGGTCGACGTCGGTGTTTCCTATATGCACGGCAAAAAAGTCACCATTGAAGAAGGTACTGACCCGGTCGCCACTGCGCGGAACGGCGGGGTCGCCACGCCTTATACCTTTAACTCGGAAGGGAAAGCCCTGCTTTATGGTGCGAGCTTTAACTATAAGTTCTGATCGCATTTCATAAACGGTCGTGATCTGACGCCTTGCTCTTGCAGGGTGTTTTTTTAGTGCTGTTTATTATCGTAAAATCTTTATATTCACGAAGCGCACTTGACTGCTATTACCTCAATCTTTACTTTCACCCTGCTAAATTAGCGCACACAGATAAATTGAATGATATTAACAAGGAGCAGTTAAATGAAAGTTTTATCCCAGAGTGATATTGAACAGGTAAGCGGTGCAGGTGCGTTTAAGGATTTTCTGGTTGGCATCACTGAAACGACCTCAAAATTTGCTTATACCTGCGAAAAGGCGTTTGGCACCCTGAAAAACCCAACAGAGACCAGTAACGCTTATGTGGCGCGCCACACCCAGCCGGTGAAAGTATTTAGCGAAGGCGTGGAAAGCTTCTTCCAGGGACTTTTCGGCAACTCTGCCGCTTAATAATTCGCTCTGCTGTACGGGATAATTATTAGCACAATAAAAAAAGCATCTCATTTGAGATGCTTTTTTAACGTCATTCAGCCACGTTATTCTGCGTCAATGTCGTTCAGTTCGTCCTGAATTGCCGCCGCGTTCGGGTTAGTCTGCGGGGTCAGCTTGCCGTCGCTGGCGAGGAAGTCATGATGCTGGAAATAGGCGGCGCGCACGAAGGCGTACGGATCTTTCGAGTTGCTCAGCAACGCATCGGAGTCCAGCAGCTGGGCACGGGTTTCCACCCCTTCCAGCGCCCACTTACCGGCGGACATCCACCAGGTCAGCCAGGCCAGCGGCGGGTAGACGTCATCCACCAGCCCGCCGATATCCTCACGCGGGGTGGCGCTGCCATAGCCCGGCACCACCACATAGGTGCCGTAACCGACGCCGTAATGGCCCAGCGTGCTACCGAAGCCGCGCGGCTCTTCCTTAGCCAGTTTCGGGTTGGCCATGGTCGCCACGTCAATAAAGCCGCCCATCCCCAGCAGGGTATTCAGGAAGAAGCGGTTGAAGTGCACCATCGCCTTGTACGGATTACCCTCAATAAAGTAGTTCACCATCGTGGACGGTTCATCAAGGTTGCTGAGGAAGTTGCCCAGCCCGGTACGCGCCGGCACCGGCACGTAATCGCGCCAGACCACCGCCACCGGCCTCACCACGTAGGGATCCAGCACGTTGTAGTTGAAGTTAAACATCGTGCGGTTGAAGCCTTCCAGCGGATCTGAACGGCCCTGTGGATCGTCGGCATTTTTCGAGCTGGCACAACCTACCAGCAGCACGCTTGCCAGCGCCAGGCCCGTCAGGCGATAGTTCATCATGTTCTCCCTGTACTGATTTATTGATTACCGCCCGTCACCTGCTGGTTAATCTCCACCGCAAGCTGCTGCTGACCGTCATAGGGGGTGACCGCGCTCTGACCGAACCAGTCACCCGGCTGCGGGTTGGCGCTGCCGTTGCGCGATATGCGCACCCGCACCTGCACCTGATGCTGCGCCGACAGCAGCCGCTGCGGCATCATGGCGTTGCTGTCATCCAGCGTGAGCGATAAAGGAAAATGGCTTAACGGCATCTTTTTTACCGCGACGGGAACCGGCGTGCTCCCGTCAGAGACGGAAATATACAACACTCCGCCCGCCGGTAACATTTTTTCTGCCCCGGCGGCCAGGCTGACCGTTAACGCCAGGTGACTGTTCTGCTTGCCGGATTCCGTCTTTGCCTGCTCGATACTGCGCTGAATCATCGCCACGCGCGCATCGTCAGGCGGTAATAACTGTAACATTTTTTGCCAGACTTCGATGGCCTGCGCATAGCGCTGACGCTCAAAAGCATTAAATGCCAACAAGCCCAGAATGCGCAGGTTACTGCCGTCCGCGGCCGCCATCTCATCCAGCAGCGCGGTGGCCTGCTGGTTATCCTGCGGGTCGGAAGAGCGGGTCAGCACTTCAGCATAGCTCAGCTTTGCCTCGGCATCCTGCGGTGACAGCTGCAACGCATGCCGGAACGCCTGGCCGGCGGTAGCGGCGTTGTTCAGCACCATCCCTAACCGGCCCAGCATCATCCAGTCGTTGACGTTCTGCGGATCCTGCTGCAGCTCGCTGCGGATACCCAATGCCAGCCGCGCCAGCTGCTCCATACTGAGCGGCTTCGCGTTCGGGTCCATCACCTGGGCGCGCAGCGCCGGCAGTTCGTTTTTCACCTGCTGCCAGGCCAGCACCTGCGGCAGCCCGCCGGTCTGCAGGTACAGCCCGAGGCTGGCCAGCACCAGCACCAGCGCCCCCGGCAGCAGCCACAGGCGGCTGACCTGCCGCGCCTGAGGCGGCTGCTGGCCCGGCACGTCCAGCAGCAGGGTTTGCTGCAGCTCACGTACCATCTCCGGCCGCTCCGCCACCACGCCCTGTGCCTCATCTTCCTCCAGCTCCTGCAGGCGGCGCTGGTAGAAGGCGGTATTCACCGTATCACGATCGTCGGTGACGCCAGGCGGGCGCCGGCTGCCGGCGATCAGCAGCAGGGCCACCGCCGCGATCAGCAGCAGCAGTATCGTCAACATCAGGGCGCTCATGGTTGTTTCCTGTCTTTCTGCAGCAGCGCATTGAGGCGCTGCTGCTGCTGTGGATCCAGTTCGGCGGGCTGCACGCGTCTGCGGCTGCGCAGAATAATCACCAGCGCGCCGATCGCCACAAACAGCGCCGGGCCAACCCACAGGATCAGCGTTGAGGGGGTGACCGGCGGCTGATAGGAGACAAAGTTGCCGTAGCGGGCCACCATCCACGCCTTGATCTGTTCCGGCGTCTGCCCCTGGCGCAGCAGCTCATACACCTTCAGCCGCATATCCGCCGCGATCATCGCATTGGAGTCGGCAATGCTGTTGTTCTGGCATTTCGGGCAGCGCAGCGATTCAGTAATGTGGCGGTACTGCTGCTCCTGATTTACCGAATCAAATTTATAGGTATCAATATTGTCCGCCAGCGCACAGAGGCTGCTGACCATCAGCGCCAGCAGTAGCAGGTAACGTTTCACGATCCGGCCCCCTGGCTGTATTTCTGCCACAGCGGCTTCACCTGCTCATTCCACACGCGTTCGTTGAGATCGCCGGCGTGACGGTAGCGAATAATGCCGTTGCCGTCGATCAGGAAGGTCTCCGGCGCGCCGTAGACGCCGAGATCCAGCCCGAGCATGCCGTCACCGTCGTACAGGCTCAGCGCATAAGGGTTGCCCAGCGTATTCAGCCAGTTCACCGCCTTTTGCCGGTCATCCTTGTAGTTCATACCCACCACCCGCACGCCCTCAGCGGCCAGCGTATTCAGGTACTGGTGCTCGGCGCGGCAGGTCGGGCACCAGGTGGCCCAGACGTTAAGCAGCAGCGGCTTGCCGTCATGCAGCACCGACTGGTCAAAGGTTTTTCCCGGCTGGTCCAGCGACTCCAGCGTAAACACCGGCACCGGTTTACCCACCAGCGCCGACTCCAGCCGGGTGGGATCGTCGCCGTTGGCGTTACGGGTCAGCTGCCACAGCAGCGCCGCCGCCAGCAGCAGAAACAGCACCAGCGGGATATAAAGAATTTTCTTGTTCATGCCAGCTCCTGCGGCGCTTTCTTACGCGCACGGTAGCGCGGGTCGAGCAGGCAGAAAATGCCGCCCAGGGCCATAAACAGGCCGCCGAACCAGATCCAGCGCACAAAAGGTTTGTAGTAGATGCGTACCGCCCACGACCGGTCGTCCAGCTGTTCACCGAGCGCCGCGTAGAGGTCGCGGGTGATACCGCCGTCGATCGCCGCTTCGGTCATCATGGTACGCGCCACGCTGTAGTAGCGTTTCTCCGCCCGCAGCGTGGCCTCCGGCTTGCCGTTGCGGGTGACGTCAATAATGCCGACCCCGCCCGAGTAGTTCGGCCCCTGCAGGTTATGCACGTCGCGGAAGGTGAAGTGGTAGCTGTGGATGTCCACCGTATCGCCGGCCTTCATCCGCACGTCGCGCTCGACGCTGTAGTTCTGGCTGAAGGCGATGCCGATCACCGTCACCGCCACGCCGAGGTGCCCGAGCACCATCCCCCAGTGGCTGCGCGACAGATGGCGCAGGCCGCGCAGCAGGCTGTGACGGTGGGTGGCACGCTCGTGCAGCTCCATCAGCGTCAGGATAATCACCCAGACCGCCATCAGCAGCCCGACCACGGTCATCGCTTCGATACGGTCCTGCATCAGCCACGGCAGCAGCACCGACAGCAGCAGCGTTGCCAGCATGGCGATCGCCAGCCGCTTCCACAGCTTCTGCGGCTCATCGCGCCGCCAGCGCACCAGCGGGCCGATGCCGAGCATCAGCGCCAGCGGTGCCATCAGCCAGCTGAACAGCAGGTTAAAGAAGGGTTCACCAATCGAGATGCTGCCCAGCCCCAGCTGCTTATGCACCAGCGGCAGCAGCGTGCCGAGCAGCACCACCAGCATCGCGGCGATCAGCAGCACGTTGTTGCCCAGCAGGAACGACTCGCGCGACCACACCTCGCTCTGCACGCGGCTGCGTACCTTGCCGCCCTTAATGGCGTACAGCAGCAGCGAACCGCCGATGACGATAATCAGGAAGGCGAGGATAAACATGCCGCGCGCCGGATCGGAGGCGAACGAATGCACCGACACCAGCACCCCGGAACGCACCAGGAAGGTGCCGAGCAGGCTGAGCGAGAAGGCGGTGATCGCCAGCAGCACCGTCCACGCCTTAAAGGTGCCGCGTTTCTCGGTCACCGCCAGCGAGTGGATCAGCGCGGTGCCGGCCAGCCACGGCATAAAGGAGGCGTTTTCTACCGGGTCCCAGAACCACCAGCCGCCCCAGCCCAGCTCATAGTAGGCCCAGGCGGAGCCAAGCACGATGCCGATGGTCAGGAACACCCACGCGGCGGTGGTCCACGGCCGCGACCAGCGCGCCCAGGCGGTATCCAGCCGGCCGGCCATCAGCGAGGCGATGGCAAAGGCGAAGGCCACCGAGAAGCCAACGTAGCCCATATAGAGCAGCGGCGGATGGAAAATCAGCCCGATATCCTGCAGCATCGGGTTCAGATCGCTGCCGTCAATCGGCAGGTCCGGCAGCGTGCGGGTAAACGGGTTGGAGGTCAGGGTGATAAACAGCAGGAAGCAGAAGTTAATCATCCCCATCACCGCCAGCACGCGGGCGATAGCGTCGGCCGGCATGCTGCGGCTGAACAGCGCCACCGCCAGCGTCCAGGTGCTGAGCAGCAGCACCCACAGCAGCAGCGAGCCTTCGTGTGCGCCCCAGGTGGCGGCCACGCGGTACCACACCGGCAGCAGCGTATTGGAGTTATTGGCCACGTAGGCGACGCTGAAATCGTTGACCACAAAGGCGTGCACGAGGATCAGAAATGCCCCGGCGATGCAGGCAAACAGGCCGTAGCTGAGCGGACGCGCCAGCCCCATCAGCCGCTGGTCAAGGCGCGACGCCCCCCACAGCGGATAGACGCTGAGCAGCAGTGACAGCCCCAGCCCGAGGCACAACAGGAAACTGCCGATTTCCGGGATCATGGCTGCCCCTCCGCCGGCGCGGCGGCCGGATGGTTGTTCTTCATCGCGTCGCTGATCTCCGGCGGCGTGTACTTCTCATCGTGCTTCGCCAGCACCTCTTTAGCGACGATATGCGTGCCGTCCTGCAGCACGCCCTGCGCCACCACGCCCTGCCCTTCACGGAACAGGTCGGGCAGGATGCCCTCGTAGCTGACGCTGACCACGCCGCTGTTGTCATACAGCTGGAAGCTGACCTGCAGCGTTAACGGGTCGCGGTGTACGCTGCCCGGCATCACCATGCCGCCGACGCGCAGGCGCTGGCCCGGCTGCGGCTTCTGCAGGTTTTCGCCCTTGCCGTTGATGATTTCACTCGGAGTGTAGAACAGGTCGATATTCGAACGCAGTGCGTACATCACCAGCGCCGTTGCCAGCCCCAGCCCGACGATCACCAGCAGCACCAGCAGCAGGCGGTTTTTACGGCGCGGATTCACGGTGCTTCTCCTGCCGCAGCGGCGGCTTTTTTGGCTTTGGCGGCGCGGATGCGCTGCTCGCGTAACTGGCGCTGGCGGATCTCATCCAGCAGGCTGCGGCGCTGCAGCAGGGTGTGCAGCAGCAGCCCGGCCAGCGGGATCAGCGTGCAGGCCACCGCCAGCCAGACGTAAAAGGCGTAGCCGCCCATGGCGAAGAACTGCGCCCATGAAGAAAAAGCCGGCGTCATGCTTTGCGCCCTCCGTGGTTAACCAGCGCCAGCACCCACGGGCGATGGCGTTCGGCGGAGAGCAGCAGGTTGCGCAGGCGCATCAGGGTCAGAGAGACGAACAGCAGCAGGTAACCGAGGATCGACCAGCGCAGCGGAATGCGCATGCTTGGATCTATCGCCTGCTGCAGCACGCCGGAGGAGCCCTGGTGCAGGGTGTTCCACCACTGCACCGAGTAGTGGATGATCGGCAGATTCACCACGCCAACCAGGATCAGAATGCTGGCCGCGCGCCCCGCCGTGCGGCGGTCGTCAAAGGCGTGATACAGCGCGATGGTGCCCATGTAGAGGAACAGCAGCACCAGTTCCGAGGTCAGGCGCGCGTCCCAGATCCACCAGGTGCCCCACATCGGTTTGCCCCAGGCCGAGCCGGTTACCAGCGCGATAAAAGTGTAGACCGCGCCCACCGGAGCCATCGCCGCGGCGGCGAGGTCGGCGGTTTTCCACTGCCACACCAGCCCGGTGAAAGCGGCGATGGCCATTGAGGCATAGATGCCCATTGACCACATCGCCGCCGGCACGTGAAGGTAAATGATACGGTAGCTGTTGCCCTGCTGATAATCGGCGGGAGCAAAGCCGAAGCCCCACGCCCAGCCGAGCAGCAGCGCGGCAACGCCGGGCAGGGCAAACCACGGGATAAAACGCCCGCATAACCGGTACAGCCGCTCAGGCTGGCCCAGCTGATGGATCCATTTCCACATTGTCTTCTTGCTCACAGTAAAAATAATCGTTCTGAATCAGGTGCGCCGTCAAGGGTGACAGTCGGTTTTATTATTTTCTTAACGTTTACTGCACGCTTACCCGCAGCGCGGCTGCGGTAGCAAAAGGTGCCAGCGCCGCGCTGCCCGCCAGCAGCGCGCCGAGGATCGCCAGGTAGCCGTCGATCGGCAGCCCCTGGCCGGCGGCATCGATCGCCGCCGTGGCAAAAATCAGCACCGGTACCGCCAGCGGCAGTACCAGTAAACTCAGTAACACCCCGCCGCGCCGCAGGCCGACCGTCAGCCCGACGCCGATCGCCCCGAGGAAACTCAGCGTCGGCGTGCCCAGCAGCAGGGTCAGCGCCACCGCCCGCCAGCTGGCCATATCCAGCGACAGCAGCAGCGCCACCAGCGGCGACAGGATCAGCAGCGGCAGCCCGGTCACCATCCAGTGCGCCGCCACTTTTCCCAGCACGGTCAGCGGCAGCGGCGCGGGCAGCAGCAGCAACTGCTCCAGCGATCCGTCGATAAAGTCATCGCGGAACAGCCGCTCCAGCGCCAGCAGCGAGGCCAGCAGCGCCGCCACCCAGACGATGCCCGGCGCGATGCGCGCCAGCAGCTGCGGCTCCGGCCCCACGCCGAGTGGAAACAGCGTAATCACGATCAGAAAGAACCACAGCGGATTGGCAATCTCGCCGCCGCTGCGCAGGGCGATGCGCAGCTCGCGCTTTAACACCCGGATAAACATCAGGCGGCCTCCGGCGCGGTGAGGCAGATGCGGCCGATCGGGTGCATCGCTTCCGGCAGATCCTGGTGGGTGGTGAGGATCACCGCCCCGCCCTGCCGCGCATGGCGCACAAACAGCGCCGTCAGCGCCGCCACGCCGGCTTTATCGATCGCCGTCAACGGCTCATCGAGGATCCACACCCGCGCCTGGCTCAGCCACAGTCGCGCCAGCGCCACCCGCCGCTGCTGGCCGGCGGAGAGCTGGCCTGCCGGCACCGTTTCATAACCGGCGAGGTCCACCTGTTCCAGCGCCTGCCACAGCGCGTCCTGGCTGTGGTCAGGGTGGTAAAAACGCAGATTCTCAAACGGGGTCAGCACCGCCTTCACCCCCGGCTGGTGGCCAAGGTAGAGCAGCTGCTGATGCCAGCTCTCCCGCTGCTGCAGAATACTTTTCTGCTGCCACAGCACCTCGCCCTGCTCCGCGCGGCTCAGCCCGGTCAGCAGGCGCAGCAGCGAGGTCTTACCGGCACCGTTCGCCCCTTCCACCTGCACGATATCCCCCGCAGCCACGGTAAAACTGAGATCGCAAAACAGCACCCGCTCGTCGCGGACAAGGGTCAGGTTTCTGGCTTCAAGCATGAGGGAAGCATCGCGTGATGTTAAATTTGATGGCGGATAGTACCACAAAGATCGCGCCTTCCGAAGGCAGGGCAGGCCTGCAACCCCCAGCCGGTCGGGTATTAAGGGCTTTTTCTGCTCAAAATCGCGCCGTTTTTAAAGCTTTGTTACCCTTTTAAACGACTGATGTTACGTGTTGATGTCCGTCCCGCCCTCCCTGACGCGCCGCGTATTTTCTTCTTTTTTGCACCCGAGTGCAAGAAAAGCCGGGCTATGCTTACTATTTGACACTCAGATTGCCGGGGAAATGATGGAAAACGCTCAAAATGATAAAAACGAAACCAACGAAGTCGACAGCGAAGAGAGCGAGCGCGGGGAGGAGATTGAGGTAGACGAAGAGGCCCTGCCCTCGCGGGCGGCGGCGGTGCATGAACAGATCCGCCAGGAGGGCGAAAAGGAGCTGGAGCGCGACGCGATGGCGCTGCTGTTTTCCGCCATCGCCGCCGGGCTGTCGATGGGCGCGTCGCTGATGGCCAAAGGCATTTTCCAGGCCAACCTGGAGGGGGTGCCCGGCGCGTTTCTGCTGGAGAACCTCGGCTACACCTTCGGCTTTGTGATCGTGATTATGGCGCGCCAGCAGCTGTTCACCGAGAACACCGTCACCGCGGTGCTGCCGGTGATGCACAAGCTGAACGGCGGCAACCTGCTGCTGCTGCTGCGCCTGTGGGGGCTGGTGCTGGCCGGCAACCTGCTCGGTACCGGGCTGGCGGCGCTGGCCTTCAACCATCTGCCGGTATTTGACGACGCGGTGCGCGAGGCTTTTGTCAGCATCAGCATGAAAATCATGCATAACTCGCCGTGGGAGATGTTTGCCAACGCGATGATCTCCGGCTGGATCATCGCCACCATGGTATGGATGTTCCCCTCCGCCGGGGCCGCGAAGATCTGGGTGATTATTATGATGACCTGGCTGGTGGCGCTGGGCGACCTGACGCATATCGTGGTCGGATCGGTGGAGATCCTCTACCTGGTGTTTAACGGTGACATCAGCTGGCAACAGTTTATCTGGCCGTTCGCTCTGCCGACGCTGGCCGGCAATATCATCGGCGGCACCTTTATCTTTGCGCTGATCAGCCACGCGCAGATCCGCAACGATATGAGCAATAAGGCCAAAGCCAAGGCGCAGGCCGAGGCGAAGAAGAAGAAGAAACAGCAGGAGCAGGGACAGAAACAGGAGCAGGAGCAGGAGCAGGAGGGTTAAAGTTTAGCCGCCCTGCCCCCCGGGCAGGGCAATGCTTTCTGTCAGCCAGCCGGCAAAATCGCGCATCGCGTCGGTCTCAACACGGGACTGCAGGCGGGTCAGCCAGTAGCCGCCGAGGCTGACGGTGGTGGCAAACGGCTGCACGATCCGCTCGCCGCGCAGCAGATGTTCAAACATCGACGGCGGGGCGAGCGCGATCCCCAGCCCGGCCTGTGCCGCTTCCAGCATATTCACCGACGAATCAAACATCATCACCTGCTGGGTGGGCAGCGGTGCGGGTTCCCCCACCGCCGCCAGCCACGTGGCCCACTCGTCGCGGCGATAGGACCGCAGCAGCACGCAGCGCTGCAGATCGGCAGGCTCACGCAGCCCGGCCGCCAGCGCCGGCGTGCACAGCGGGGCCAGCGGCGCGTCACAAATCAGCTGCGCCTCGGTGCCGTGCCAGGCACCGCTGCCATAACGGATGGCATAGTCCAGCCCCTCGGCAACGCTGTCCACGCGGTTGTTATGGGTGGAGAGCTGCACGTCGATATGCGGATAACGCTGGCTAAACGCCGCCAGCCGCGGCAGCAGCCAGCCGGTGGCAAAGGTGCCCACCACGCCAATCTTGATTTTTTCCCGCAGCTGCCCGCGTAAAAAACGATCGAGGCTCTCGGCGATACGGTCGAAGGCGTCGTTCAGCACCGGCAGCAGGCTTTCGCCCTCCGGGGTCAGCACCAGCCCGCGCGAATTGCGGATAAACAGCTGACGCTGCAGCTGCTGCTCCAGCGACTTAACCTGCTGGCTAATCGCCGCGTGGGTGACGTGCAGTTCGATAGCCGCCTTAGTAAAACTTAACTGCCTGGCCGATGCTTCAAACGCACGCAGCGCATTAAGGGGAAGATAGCTGCGGGTCACGGGGTTTCCTGTTAGATTTTCTATTATCAGCCGTTATTTATCATCGATTGCCCTCGCCGGTCAATCTCTGCACAATCCACCACAGGAACCCGTACCCCGCCGGGCCAGATCACCCTCCATGGAAGATGACACAATGCTAAAGAAAACCTTAACCACCCTGCTGTTCACCGCTTTTGCCAGCGCACCGCTGATGGCGCAGGTGCAGACGCCGCTCAGCCAGCAGCAGGTGGCAAAAATCGTTAACGACACCCTTAGCCCGCTGATGGCGGAACAGCAGATCCCCGGCATGTCGGTGGCGGTGCTGGTCAACGGCACGCCGCACTACTTCAACTACGGCGTGGCGAATATCAAAAGCGGCCAGCCGGTAACCGCCGGTACCCTGTTTGAACTGGGCTCGGTCAGTAAAACCTTTACCGGCGTGGCCGGCGGCGTAGCGGTGCAGCGTGGTGAAATCCGCCTCGATGACCCGGCAGCGGACTACGCGCCACAGCTGAGCGGCCACTGGCGCGGCATTACCCTGCTGCAGCTGGCCACCTACACCGCCGGCGGCCTGCCGCTGCAGGTACCGGATGCGGTGACCGACCAGGCCGCGCTGTGGCACTACTACCAGCAGTGGCAGCCGCAGTGGCCGGCGGGCAGCATGCGCAACTACTCCAACGCCAGCATTGGCCTGTTTGGCCAGCTGGCGGTGCAGCGCAGCGGGCTGTCGTTTGAAACCTATATGAATAAATACCTGTTTACGCCGTTAAAGCTTAACGACACCTTTATTACGGTGCCCAAAGCGAAAGAGGCTGACTACGCATGGGGCTACCGCGACGACAAACCGGTGCGCGTCACGCCCGGCATGCTCGATCAACAGGCCTACGGCGTAAAATCGACCGCACGGGATATGGCGCGCTGGATGCAGGCCAATATGGATCCGCTAAGCCTGCCCGCCGGCGACGCCACGCTGAAGAAAGCCATCGCCAGCGCGCAGACCCGCTACTACCGGTTCGGCGATATGTACCAGGGGCTGGGCTGGGAGACGCTGGACTGGCCGGTTGATGCAAAACGGCTGGTTGCCGACAGCGCCAACGGCGTTGCGCTGCAGCCGAAGAAGGCCCAGGCGCTGCTCCCCGCGCAACCGCCCGTCGCCGCCTCGCTGGTCAATAAAACCGGCAGCACCAACGGCTTCGGCAGCTATATCGCCTTTGTGCCGCAGCAGAAGATCGGCATCGTGATGCTGGCCAATAAGAACTTTGCGCTGCCGGTGCGGGTTGAGGCGGCACTGAAAATTCTGCAGGCGCTGGACCGGGAGCAGAGTACGGCGAAGGAGCAGCAGCAGAGCGCGGCGCAGCAGTAAACGGAGGCTCCTGGTGCGGTTTCGCACCGGGAGATTTCGATAGTGCAGGGCTGACTAAGGCCGACTGCTGGTTTAATGCGCAGTCAGCCGGGTAAGTGGTTAATCTTTGTCGAGTATTGCGCTATACTGCCCGCCGCTGTCTCCTTAGTTAAATGGATATAACGAGCCCCTCCTAAGGGCTAGTTGCAGGTTCGATTCCTGCAGGGGACACCATATCGACATCCAGCCACATCTTCCCTAGTCTACAAAACCCCATCAAGCCATGATTATTAAAGGATTTTCGTTATCCTGACGTCCAGTTACATCTATTGAAATCCAGTGCATGTATGGGGCATAATCCGGGGCACTTCTGGTTCGATGTAAAATATGCCCCCAAAATGAATAGAAACGTCCGTGACAAACTCTCAGCACAAACCTGTAAAACAGCCAAACCCAAAGAGAAAAGTTACAAACTATCTGACGGTGGCGGCTTGTATCTTGAAGTATCCCCAACAGGTTCTAAATACTGGCGTATGAAGTATCGCCGTCCTTCTGACAGAAAAGAAGATCGCCTTGCCTTCGGTGTGTATCCCGATCTGAGTCTCGCTGGTGCCAGAGTAAAACGAGATGAAGCCAAAGGTCTCCTCCTACAAGATATCGATCCGAAGGCGAAGCAGAAAGAAGAGAAAGCAACTGCTAACGGAACCTATACTTTTGAAGCTATCGCACGCAGCTGGGCAAACCATCAGATGTGGAGTGCAGATCATCAGAAACGGGTATTAAGCAGTTTAGAGCGATACATTTTTCCTGCCATCGGCACATTAGATATCCGTAAACTGGAGAGCTTCACCATTACACCGCTATTTCAGAAAGTGCACGAGATGGGAAAGCACGATACTGCAGATCGATTGAAACAGCGGGTAAAAGATGTGGTGCGCTACGCCCGATTGAGTGGTGCTAAAACTGAGATTATCCCTGATGACCTCAATATCCGGTTAAAGAAGCGTGATACAAAACATCATGCAGCATTAAAAACAGGCGACCTAGCCCTATTTTTCCAAAAGTTAGCAGACTTTAACGGAAACCAGATAACACGTCTGGCTATCGAGTTAACCATGCTGACCTTTGTTCGCTCAAGCGAACTTCGCTTTGCTCGCTGGAGTGAATTTAATCGCGATGAATCTCAATGGGTAATTCCTAAAAAAAGGGAATTAATCGAAGGTGTAAAGTTTTCCGATCGTGGTACTAAAAAGGGAAAAGTCGAACACGTTGTTTTCCTCAGTCGACAAGCGGTCTCTGTAATCGAACGTTTAAGGCAAATCACTGGTAACTATGATGTGGTCTTTCCCAGTGAACGCAATCCTAAAGGTGTGATGAGCGAGAACACTATCAATAAATCACTCCGTTTGATGGGGTATAACACGCAAGAAGAGGCTACCGCTCATGGCTTTCGTACCCTCGCCTGTAGCGCTCTCTATGAGTCAGGTTTATGGCAACAGGATGCTATAGAACGGCAGATGAGCCATAGAGAAAAAAATGATGTCAAGGCGACTTACAGCCGCGATGCAACCTATAACGAAGAACGCGCAACCATGATGCAATGGTGGGCTGATTATCTTGATGCCAATCGCGAAACACATGTCACACCCTATGAATTTGGAAAGTTGAATCACAATGGATAGAGTTACAGGACTAACCGCATTTTTTCATAACTCAGAAGATGCTATTTATTTTGAAAACTTAATAAATCAGCTTTATATAAAGAACAAAAAACATATAGATAATCTTGATAAAGAAACGATTACTGCTGCAATCTTAAGCAACTACAGATTAAGCAAATCAGAACTAAACTCCTTTGGTCGTTTAGGCTTATACCAATATGATCGATCGTCAGAATTAACGACCAGCGAAGAGTTCGAAATGCAATGTATTGAATTTTTAGGCTACATTGCGAAGGGTTACGAATATCGTGAAAACCCTATTCCGGGGAATGAAGGCTCTTTTCACATACGTAAAGGTAGAAATTTTCCATATCCAGACGATGAAGATGTTTGGTATGGAAATTATGAGGGATTTTTCTTTCGACGATCTGAATTGGTGAAATTCTTCCCAGAACTTGAAATTGATATCTCTGATGATATTGACGATGAAAAATTAGTTAGTACCGAGTGTGTTTCTGAAGATTGGCACGGTAAAGAGACTGCATGGAAAATGATCGCAGGGTTAGTTATTGCACTTGGTGAAGTAGATAAGGAGTGCAGAACTGCAGCAAGTGATAGAGTAAAGATATCGTCGATATATCATCGAGCAGCGAATACGCTTGTAAAACATGAAGGTATTGAGGTCGAGACAGAAACCTTAAAAAAACTACTGGCAAATGTATTAAAAAAATATGCTACCAATTTTTTGGAAAATAATAAAACCCCCAAGAAATAACCTTCCCAAATTAACAAAATCCTTTCCCAAAATGCGCCCAGCATGGCGCATTTAACTTCCCTAATATTTTTCTTCAAATGCCCAGCATTCCATTCTAAACAATGATTTACTACCTCACATCGTCAAGCAACGTATTACGAGGTCAACATGAAAAACTCCCTGATTCGTTTACATGAGGTATTGAATCGTACTGGTTACAGCAAGGCATGGATCTACGCTCTGATGAGCAAAGGTGAGTTTCCCCAGTCGGTAAAAATAGGCACTCGTGCCATCGCCTTTATCGAGAGTGAGATCGATGACTGGATTGAACAACGCATAGTCGAGTCTCGTGCACACTGGCAGTGCCATAGTTAAAAAACTGATTTAGTTGTGTACAACGAAACGCCAATATGAAAACGGAAAAATAATGAACAGCATTCACAAGCTGAACAAAAATCAGTCATGGAAAGCCAAAGCAGCATTAATACTAAATGACATGGAAGTAAAATCAGCAAAATTCGTCGACATTGATTCATTTTGTGTAGCGATCAGTTTGCCAAAATCCACTATGCGCCAAGAAGATGGTGACATCATAATCCATGATGTTTATTTGAACGATAAGCACCTCATGGCAATTTCTACCGGAAATACTCATCTCATTACAAGAATGAGTTAGTAAAAAGGTTGCCAGTCAAGACATTATCGATATATCTTAATCGTGATTGAGCAGGAAGCTCAATCACCACTTACATGATGTAAGTGGTGATATTTATAAGGAATTAGAATGAAAGATCAATATCTGGTTGCAGACGATGCAGCCGCTCATCTCAATATCAGCCGCGCCCGTTTTTTCGACTTTCGCAGATTCATCCCCACTTTTCCCAAACCCATCAAGACACGTGTAAATGGCTCTCGCCCTCGCCTTGTCTGGACACCTGATCAGCTAGATGCCTTCGCGTTATCTTTCTGGGGAGATCGCTCACATGGTTAATCTGACACGAAGCGAAGTAGCCAAGCTTATCCGGGACAGACTGCTAAATGGCAGCACACTGACCCCAAAGCAGTTTGACCGCATATTGCAGAAGCATGGTAATCACGAGCGTAGCCGCGTTCTGGAGCTGTTGCGCTGTAAGTGGGGCATTCCCATCACCATAGACCGGAAAGGCTGTTACAGCATCGCCGAGAGTCATTTACAATGCTTTAGAGATGACCCCGATGATGTTCTATCTGGCTGGAAGGAAGACGCGACAAAGAATCGTGAATATCGCCAGCTTTACCGCTTTGTTGCGACGCTTTCCAATTTAACTGGTATCAGCCGTGGGGCAAAAGGCGAAGTTCTGGCAGCAGTGAAAGCTCGGATTTAAGACAAAGAAAAGCCCGCTTTGCAGAGCGGGCTAGTAACACTTACTAATTGAATGTATTAGAAAAACACTGTGAAATCATACCACTTATCGCCAGAAAAGCCAAAAGCAAAACACGCCTTTAAATCCAATGACAACCACGCCAGCGTATTTGTGCGCAGAGAGGGGCATATCATTACAGCGGAGCATCGGGCATCAATGGGAGCAGGCAAAGCCAAAAGAAAAACCAGCAGACTCCCGCACAGCGCCGCAAAGCTTACAACGTTCAGGAAAAACGCCCGCCTTATCGATCTGAACAAAACACCCGGCACGCCTTATTTCTTCACGCTGAAGCCTTTGAACGATATTGAACCGGGACACCTCAACAAGGTGTTGATAGGGTTAACAAGGCTTCTGAGAACCGCCTGCGCAGAGTATATCTACATACAGGAATGGGCAAAGCATGAGAAGACGCCGCACGTCCACCTTGTCGCCAATATACCTGGAGACACGATTGCAGAGGTGGAAGCATTTGCAGAGAGGGTTATCCGTTATTGGCTAAAGGAAATGCCGAAGAATACCAGCACCAGAATCAAGCAGGACGCCAGACCCGTTTACGATGCAATTGAATTATTTGGCTACATGTCGAAGGGAACACCCGACGAGTTCAACGACAGAGCGATAGCGACAGGCAAAGACTGGTCAGTAATTAACGTTACGGGTCGCTCAAGAGGCTGGGAGGAATCTAAGTTCATCGTTACCGAGGTGAGCCGCGAGATTGGGTTAGAAGTAAAACGAGAGATGAAGCGTGTTTCCAGTTCCAGAGGCGTAAAGCTGAGTAAGCGACCCAAAGGCTGCGACGACGAGACGAAGAGAACCATCTCGGAGGTTTCGCCTTTTACCATATCTGGGTTGTCGCGCACAGAGTCTGCGCGGTTGCTTGCTCAGGTCATTGACAACCAGCTACAGAAAGAACGGCAATTTCTCATAGAGATGCGTGATTTGTATCGCCAAGCACATGAGCGGGGTTCTCAAGAGGTAAAGGGCGAAATAGAACGGCTGTTACTCAACAAAGGCTATGACATGCACCATATGTTCTCTAAATGGGAAGCGCCGCAAATGAACAGGTCTGAACGATACAATGCCGATCCCATTTTCAAACGGGTGTGTAACGCCCTGAAAGTGGTAAAGGCAGCGAGAACAAAGTCTCTGGTTTCTGTTAGTAGTATGAGGGAATGACAGTTATTTGGTTATCGACCAGTAAGAATCATCGATACAAAGTAGTCGCAAGCGGCGGTATTCACCGCCAAAAGCGACATAAGAATAAGTTAAGGCAACAAATGGTCATCAAGCGCAAACGGCGGTTTCACCGCCAAAGTCGCAAAACGTCCACGGTCAATCTAGGCGCTCCGCGCCAACGTTGAGAACGGACGGAAACGGAAAACCAAAGTCCTAGAAAAAAAGCTAACTATCTCGAAGGGCATCCGTAGAGAGAAACTGAATTGAGGGAAAAATACTTACACCTTTTTATTGATTGTCTTTGTTTATCAAAAGTCAAAAATTTGACATTAAAACGTTGGTTCTATAAGAACTGTTTGATCATCACTTGATGTGCAGCGAAAGCACGCCGGAAAAGGCATGAGAGGTTAAAACGTCGTGAAAGCCTTGCAACGTAAGGTCAAAAGAAAACCATTTTTTTATCTGTAAGAACAAACGGAGCAATTTCGCCCCGCTTAGTACTCATAAAAATCACCGCTGGTGGTTTCACCAATCGAAATCAATATCCAGTGGTTCGATCTCAGGTATCGTTTCAGCGGCAAGGGAAGCGGTCAACGCTGCGAGTTCAGGTTCCCAATTTGCCAGTTGCTTTTCGACCTCAGCCATAGACACGGCGAGGTCTCGTTCCAGTTCAGCCAAAAACTCAGCATCCGCCAGAGTGAATCCAGTATTCATATTAAAGTCCTTTTTTTAAGGGCATCCATTGCCCAACTAAATCATTATCCCATATCTGCCGTGCTGTGTCGGTATTTTTCAGCTTTTCCCCCAATGGGGATTTTTGCTAAAAACAACAGGTTATCCTCAGATTGAGAGAAAACCACCAGCAGACCAGAGCCGTTCTAATAAAGCACCCTATTTCACTACACTTAAATTTGGAATAAACCGTAGTGATTTGTCTTGATTTTTATCTGACACATGCGTAGTGTTCAGGCGCTAGGGCAAATCACCACAAAAGGTTTTCGCATGGCTAATATTGGTTACATCCGCGTATCATCCGTCCAGCAGAACACAGAACGCCAGTTAGCTGGTGTTACCCTTGATAAGGTGTTTGAAGAAAAAGCTAGCGGAAAGAATATTGAGCGCGAACAGTTCAAAGCCATGATGGATTATTTACGTGAGGGAGATACTTTACATGTTCACAGCATCGATCGTCTTTGTCGTAAAACTTCTGATTTGCTGGCAACCGTTGAAGAACTTACCAAGCGCGGCGTAATCGTCCAGTTTCACAAAGAGGGTGTTAAAACAGGTAAAGAAAGTGCATTTGGTAACTTTATGTTAACTGTTCTTGCCGGGGTCGCCCAGATGGAGCGTGAATTTATGCTTGAACGCCAGCGAGAAGGCTACGAAGCAGCTAAGCAAGCTGGACGTCTTACTGGGAGAGGAAAAAGCTCAACTATAGATCGTAGAGCAGTCATGAACGAAATTTTAGCAGGATTGTCAGTTAGAAAGACCGCCGAGAAATTTAGAATAAGCACTCAAACTGTCATGAAAATAAAGAAGGAATTGCGTTAGCTTTTAGTTATTAACATAACAAAATTAAAATTTTGATAAAAAAGAATCACCAGAATAATTTGCAGGCAACTTTTGGAAAAAAATCATAAAAATAAAATTTTATTGTGGGCTGACTCAATGGTCAGCCCTGTACATATCATTTCAATCCAATAATAAATCTTTCGTATGAACCTTGAGCGTTACTTAGATGAGTATTTAATTCATGCAGTGGTCGTCCGAGTTTAAAGCGTCTTTGTTGTCCAGAGCCGCGATTTTCGATTTCTTCAACTACACGAGAATCGATTAGTTCTGGCAGAGTAAAGTCAATAAATGAACGCCCCTTTTCACCTAACTTTATTTTAATCACAGACTCACTAATATGCGTACTCCTCATGAAATAGCGAAGTAATTTTTCCACACTCATTAATTTCTCGTCCATAGACAAAAAACTTATATCGGTTGAAATGTCAGATAAATCATTTAGAGAAGTGATATTTTGTTTTTTAAGATAAGCATCAATCGCTCCTGGCTCCCAAATCTCTATACCTGACTCTTCAATTTTTAATGAGTCAAAAGAACAATCGATGAATTTATTTCCACTTAAAACGGTTGATGAATGGATTCTCATTTGTCCTAAATTACAATCTTCAAAACTGCTATTTTTTATTTTAGTTCCTTCATAACTTCCATGTGAAAAATAACAGTTTTTGAAAAGTACATTGTCAAGCTTACAATCACGCATTGCATCGACACCGAAGACCATATCTGACAACTCGATCCCTTCGGAATTAATATCGCTCAATATCTTTAAAATTATATTCCCGCAATTTTCCTTAGTGTATGAAGCTTGTCCATCAAGTTTATTTACAGAAGAAATAAATCTTGCAATTTCGATTAATTTTTGATCGCAATCACGTTTCAAGTTTCTAATTAATGCAGATAGAGAGTTTTCTGGTAAAACTCCTCTTCGCAGAATGCTTAATGTCTCGGAAGAAGAATCTTTATTCAAAGGACGTATAGAACGAGCTAGTCCATCACCTAAAAAATATTGGCGAAACTCATCATGATCAAACTCCACAGCAAGATTTACATCTGGTGAAGAAATCAATAAAGCATGACCTTTGATTCTCTCCGTGACTTGATATGCTTGTTGAGATGTAAGCCTTTTGGATTCACAAAAATACTCTGTAATTGATTCAAGATGATCGTTCTTAAGATATTCAACACGAGTTTCCCACATATTTACTGCAATAAATGATAGCAGTTCACAATGTTCATCGACGGTTATCAAAGTAGCACCAACATCACCTGAACGGTCAATCCATTTTTCATTAGCTTCTCGCTCAATTATACTTTGAACAAAAAATGCAAAGAAATCAGTACCAGATGAATAAATTTTCTCGATGAATTTATCCAGAGATTCACTTTGCTGAGCAATGTCGACTAATCGCTTGGCTAACACAGGACGAGTTAGCAAGGAATGATCGTGACCTAACCGGTCGGCTACTCTATCGTAAATATTTTTAGCATCTGATAAATTACGATTTTTACAGTAGGCTAAAAACTGCGCCTCCTGCCAACGATTTAATTCAAGCTTTGAAAAACCTACTGAAAAGCTACTTATAGTATCGTATAGCTTTTCTTGTGACCTCAAGTTTTCAAACTCAAAATATGCCTTACGTGCAGCAATCGCTACTGTCCCGGTAGAATCTAACGAGTTAACTAGTATCCCCATTGCTGATAAAGCTTCACCAGAGCTATTCTCAACAAACATTTCTTCAAATCCATCAAAAGCTGGCACGATAACCCCCATTCGTACTAATGCCAAGAAGGAATTGTAATATAAGAATGGGAAACGATATTTATTCTGTAATGCACCTACAGTAATATCATCAAATCGCAAAAAATGTCTACCACCTAAAATAATAGGAACCAGAAGCCAATCCGAAGATCCTTGACTAAATTTTTTCGCTTGTTTTCTCGCGGCTGCATTAATTAAAGATGTTTTACCCTCACCTGCGTCACTGGTGATATACAAAACAGAAGTTTCGAATGAACTTTGTGAGCCTAAATTTTTTAAAACCTCATCAAGAGCATCTTCCACATGAACTGTCTTTTCTTCAGGACTTAAATCTAAAGAGTTTAGTAAATCTGCAGTTGGAGATACATAATTACTATGCTCTGGTATCTGGTCCAAGATACGCGAACTTAGCAAGTCTAATTTCGCTAGTCGCTTAACAATCCATTTACTTGCAGGTATTCTATCTACAGAGTCATTTTCGATAACATAAATATCCCCAAAATCTGAATGGATCCGAATCTCAATCAAATCACTATTAATAGTGAACATTACAACTTGAGAATCATAAATTATTTCGGTTCCGGGATCGGAAAAAGTTGAAATAATCGATTTAAAAGTATCAATTTGCATACTAAATTCCTAATTCTATTAGAGTTGAAGTCCCGACCCTTATTGGTTTAATCTCATTGCTAATTTTAGGATGAACACGGATTATTTTCTTCCCTTTGAGCAATAATGTTCTGATCGGTGGTAAGAAATCATCGTCAGCACTAATTATAAAAATCAAATCATTATTCTTCCCTGAAACATGTATTAGATCACATGTCAGCATCGTATCTACAAGTTTTTGCTCGTGTCTATATACGACAGAGGTACTTGTTGAACAACAATTTTGTACAGTACAACGTCCTTTTTGTAGGATTCTTTTTACAATCGGTAATGGGCAACATGTAGAGTCACAACCTACAACAGCTGGAGTTTCAACTCGAATATTACTGGGTCGTCCTTTTCGACGATATGTATTGAACAACTGATGACTAGGCTCTTCCAATAAAGATACTGCAAGCTCTGCAGTAGTTCTAACAACCGCTGTTTCTCCATTATCTCGGAGTATACGCATTATTGCAGGAAATTCATTTTGGATACTCACCGTTAGTTTCTGTGAAAGAACACTGAGAGTGTCGCCTTCATACCATCCTCCATACAATCTTATTTCACAAGAAACAATATTTTCAAAAATATGAGAAGAAGACTGAGTCAAGGTTTTTTGTACAATATCGAAAACCCCAGAAGTTTTTTGTATGGTACTGAGATTATCATAATCAATAAATATAATAATATTCATGTATAAAACCTAAAGTTTAAAAAATAATTAATTACTATTCCTGTCAAGATAAATTAAATTTCTTTGAATCTTATTACATAAACACTTTATAAACTACCATATAAAAATGATGTCACGTCACGTCACGTCACGCCACGCCACGCCACGCCACGCCACGCCACGCCACGCCACGCCACGCCACGCCACGCCACGCCACGCCACCAATACACCTCTAGACTATGAAGTCAAGGAAATTTATAGTAACAACCTTAATGAAGGTATCGTAGCTTTTTTTACTATATATCATTCTCTAAATGGCACCATACTCAAAGCTGAAAAAATCCTGAATCCTAGTGAGGTTACTATGATTTAGATGGTCAATGGTCTGATCATAGAGTAAAAAACTTCAGCCCCCCTAAAACCAAGGGGCACATTAGGGGGAACGCAAGTAATTACAAAAAAATATATTCAAAAATATCAATTATTTATATACAGATTCGATTCCTGCAGGGACACTTTCCTACAGTTCGCCACCCTCCGTAGTAGTTCGCAATAACCCTTTAAACTCAAGTAGTACCATAAACATCAGTTCGTGCCAGTTCGCAACAGTTCGTTGACAGCCGCACGCTTCAGCGGGTAAAAAACGAGTAAATAAATTTACTCACCGGAATTTTACCCATGCTCACGCTAAAGCAGGTAGACGCAGCCAAGCCCACAGAGAAGTCCTACTGACCTCTTCCCTTCGTTCATTACCGGCGTAAAGTAGGAGGTCCGACCTTTCTTTCTCTGAACAAATGAGGTCATCCGGCATGAAAAAAAACACAGTGTTCAAAAACAACCGCAGTCAGGCGATGCGCCAGACCAAAGCTGTTGCCCTGCCTGATGATATGAAGCAGGTCGATATCGTGGCAACTGTCCGCACGCGTATCATTACGCAAGCAACTGAAAGCTGGGACTCCTGGTTTGACGGCAACGCTGTCACCTCTGATTTCATGATCACCAGGGAACAACCAGCTGACCAGGTCAGACAGACTGGTCCCACCCCCACAGACGATGCTATCCGCGACTAACCCGAACCTTTAGATCTCTCCGCCCTACCTGGCAACCGCACTCTGAACCGATTCTCCCCCTGCTGATGCTCCACCTCAATATCCCCACCATGCAGCTGCACAATTGCACGGGTAATCGCCAGCCCCAGCCCGCTGCCGGGGGTGTGGCGGGCGTTGTCGGCGCGCCAGAAGCGGGTGAAGAGTTTATCGGCGTCCGCGATTGGGTCGCCGCAGTTAGTCACGCTGAGGGTAACGCCGTTATCGTCGCGGTCGCTGTCGATCCGCACGGTTTCCCCTTCAGGCGAGTGGCGGATGGCGTTGGTCAGCAAGTTGGTCAGCGCCCGCTGCAGCAGCAGTTCGTCGGCCAGCACCTCGCCGCTGGCGGTGACCTCCAGGCGGATCTCGCGCTCTTCCGCCAGCGGCGTCAGAAACGCCACCACTCTGTGGGTAAAACGTTGCAGATCGACCGCCATCAGGTTGAGGGCGATGTTGCGGTGATCGGCGCGCGACAGGAACAGGATGTTTTCAATCAGCCGGGTCATCTGCTCCAGCTCTTCTATATTGCTCTCCAGCAGCCCTTCATACTCTTCCGGCGATCGCGGGCGTTGCAGCATCACCTGATTCTGCGCCAGCAGCACGTTGACCGGCGTGCGCAGTTCGTGGGCGAGGTCGTCGGCAAACTGCGTCAGCCGGGTGAAGTCCTCCGCCAGCCGCTGGCGCATCTGGTTAAGCGCGCTTCCCAGCGGCAGCAGTTCGGCAGGCAGACCCTGCAGCGGCAGCGGCGCGGCCAGCCCGCGGCTGTCGGTTTGCGCGGTTTGCTGGCTGAGCTGCGCGATGGCGCGCAGGCTGCGGCGGATCGCCAGCGGGCCGATCGCCGCCGCCAGCAGCACCGCCGCCAGGCAGAACAGCAGGCTGTGCTGGCGATACTGCCGCAGCACCTGCTGACGCTCTTCGGCGATACGCGCCACGGTAATGATCAGCGGACCCTCGGCGTCGCGGCCGGTCAGCGCCAGCGCCGCGGCATCGGTGCCTTTGCCGGTTTGCCACTGGTGTAGCCGCGCAACGGTGGGGGCGACGTCGGCCGGCAGCGCGTCCATCGCCGGCAGCCGCAGGCCGCTGTGGTTAATGTCGACGATCGCCCCCTCCTCCCCGCGCGTGATGCGCAGGATATCCTGCCGCGTGTTCATCATGCGGTTAAAGTAGAGCGGCAGCGTGCGCGCTTCCGCGCCGTCGAGCAGCAGCTGGCGCAGCTGGGCGGCGCGGTTGACCAGCGTCTGGTTATCGCGCCAGACCAGTTCGGCGGCCAGCGAGCGGTAAAGCGAAACGCTGACCAGCCCGCAGGTCAGCGCCACCAGCAGGGTAAAGGCCACGGTCAGTCGAACGGTCAGCGAGGGGCGCAGCATCTCAGCCCTCCCCCACGCTAAGCCGGTAGCCCATGCCGCGCACCGTCTCAATCAGTTTGACCTCACAGGGGTCGTCAATTTTGCGGCGCAGGCGGCGGATCGCCACGTCGACGATGTTAGTTTCACTGTCAAAGTTGATGCCCCACACTTCGCTGGCGATCAGCGTGCGCGGCAGGATTTCGCCGGCGCGGCTGGCGAGAAACCACAGCAGCGCAAACTCCTGCGGCGTCAGGGTAATCGCGGTGCCGGCGCGGCTGGCGCTGTGGCGTAGCGCATCAATCTGCAGGTCGGCGAGGGTCAGCTGGCTGGCCACCTGGCTGTGGCGGCGCAGCTGCGCGCGCACCCGCGCCAGCAGTTCGGCAAATGAGAAGGGTTTGATCAGGTAGTCGTCGGCCCCCAGCTCCAGCCCCTTTACCCGGTCGGCCACCGAATCACGGGCGGTCAGGCACAGCACCGGGGTGGATTTGGCGGTGCGCAGGGTGCGCAGCACCTGCCAGCCGTCCATGCCCGGCAGCATAATATCCAGCACGATCAGCGCGTACTCCTGCTCCAGCGCCAGCTGCAGCCCGTCGCGGCCGTCGGCCACCGCGTCCACCTGGATGCCCGCTTCGCGCAGGCCTTTGACCAGCCACGCCTGAGTGCCGGCGTTATCTTCAATCAGCAAAATTTTCATGGAGGAATTCTGGCAGAGTTCCCGGCGTGCGGCACCGGCTTTTTGCTCAGATGACAGGATTGTCATCAGGCTGTCAGCATGGGCGGCGGCCGGGCATGCGAGGATGGCGGTCACTTACTCAGGAGAACTACGATGAAATACACACTGTTAAGCGCGACCTCCGCGCTGCTGCTGGCCGCTGCCTCCCCGCTGCAGGCCGCCACCCCGGCCGCTAACCTGCTGAGCGTCCACGTGCTGAACGAACAGACCGGCAAACCGGCGGCGGGCGTTACGGTTACGCTGGAGCAGAAACAGGGCAGCGGCTGGAAATCCCTCGCCCGCGACGTCACCGATGAACAGGGCCGTATCAAGGCGCTGATGCCCGACGCGGTGAAGCAGACCGGTACCTATCGCGTGGTGTTCGCCACCGGCGACTATTTCCACGCCCACCAGCAGGAGAGCTTCTTCCCGGAGATCCCGGTGGTGTTCACCATCTCCAGCACCCAGGAGCACTACCACGTGCCGCTGCTGCTCAGCCAGTACGGCTATTCCACCTATCGCGGCAGCTAAGTCCCGGTATCTGTGACCGCTTCCCCCGGCTGAACGGGGGAAGCCAGCCGCGCTGGAGGTAAACCCGGATATCGACGATTGTGGAACCTCTTCAGAACCTGCCTTTTATCTCCACTATCGCGGTGGAAAATCTGCTTATCCACTCAATTTCCTCCGCCAGCTGCCGATAACCCTTGCCTGAGCATCCAACTCCGCTTACTTCACCGCAAAGGGATTTCCTATGACCATCCGTTCCCGCTCTGAACTAAATTTCCGTTACACCGCTGGCGCACTGGCAACGGTAGAGATTAACCTGGACAGCCTGGAGCGCGCTGGCTTCGGGCTGGAGGATATTCTTGCCCCGGCGCTGGCCCGGCTGGCGGCAGAGGATCCGGCTGCGTCCGCAACGGTCTACAGCCAGTCTCTGGCCAGCGTTAATTTCGGCCAGCCGTGCTGGTCGCTGTTTCTCGCCGTCTGCGGCAGCCCTGCGGCGCTGCGCGCGCTGGCCGCTGCGTTTCGCCCGTTGCCTGGGGTTGAGTCCCGTTTCAGCGATGAGATTGCGGTTAAGCGCGCTCAGGCCCGCTATCACCTGCAGGACGGTGCGCTGTGGCTGCCCGCCGACGAGTTCAGCTGGCAACGTTTCGCGCTGAACGACTCAGAGGGAGAAGATGGCGATGCCGTTGAACCCGCAGCCTCAGCGGACTCTGATGATTGTGCTTATGCCGACAGCGATGATGATAAAAGCCATCTGCAGGTGGGTAAGACGAAGACGAAGACGAAGACGAAGACGAAGACGAAGACGAAGACGAAGACGAAGACGAAGACGAAGACGAAGACGAAGACGAAGACGAAGATGAGTCTGAGCCGGACGACAACGGCGCGTCAACAGATACCGCACGCCGCAACGGCCGTAAGGTTCGCCGCCAAATCGCCCGCGCCGATGCCAGCGTGGGTACCATCAGGCAAACCATTGAGGAGCTGTTTGGCCTGCCTGCCGGATCGGTCGCGCTGCGCGGTCCCGATGGTCGCCCGCTGCGTGCCGATGCCACCATCAGGACGTTACGTAACCGCTGGTGGGGTGCTTAACGGCAAGCCTGAAAATCGCCCGGCACAGGCCGGGCGTTGTCGGCGCACCGGCTCAGTAAATCCGGTCGGCCTTCGCCTCGTCCAGCCAGGTCTTGAACTCCTCCAGCAGCAGGTCGTAAAGCCTTTCGTCCGGCAGGCTGGCAACGTCGTCGATGGCGAAGAAGTGGGTGTTATCTATACGCCGGTCTGTGAAGCGAAGTCGTCATCGCCGCGGACCTTACCGGCCGCGTTGAGCAGGAACACGCAGGTGTCGGGTTCACTGCGAAACGCGGCGCCTGCCTCATACTCCAGCCGTAGCGTCAGCGTCGGGCGGCTTAACGGTATGTTCTGACCAGCCTGCAAATCCATCGGGCCATCTCCTCAAAAAAAAGCTAAAAAAAACCCCGGACCGGCCGGGGTTTGCTGCTGCGGGGTGATTAGATGTTAACACCGTGCTGGGAAGCCAGCGCGGAGAGGCCACCGGCGAAGCCCTGGCCGACCGCTTTAAACTTCCACTCTGCGCCGTGACGGTACAGCTCACCGAATACCATCGCGGTTTCGGTTGAGGCATCTTCAGACAGGTCGAAACGGGCGATTTCGCCGCCGTTGTCGTTGTTGAAAATGCGCATGTAGCTGTTGCTGACCATGCCGAAGTTCTGCTTACGCGCTTCCGCATCGTAAATGGTGACCGCGAACACCAGCTTTTTCACCTCTGCCGGCACCTGAGACAGGGTAATTTTAACCTGCTCATCGTCGCCGTCGCCTTCACCGGTGCGGTTGTCGCCCTGGTGCTCAACGGAGCCACAGGCGCTGGTTTTGTTGTTGAAGAAGATAAAGCTGCTGTCGCTCAGCACTTTACCGTCGTCGCCGACCATAAATACGGAGGCATCAAGGTCAAATGCCTGACCGTCGGTGACGCGTGAATCCCATCCCAGACCCGCCATGGCAACGTTCATGGTTGGTGCTTCTTTAGTCAGGGATACGTTACCGCCTTTTACCAGAGAAACTGCCATTTTAAAGCTCCTGCATATGAGTGGTGGAGACGGGCGACGCGTGGCCGCCCGCGATGAGCATTAGATTAGGATGCGTTGATGCCGTACTGCGCGCAGACGGACGCCAGACCACCGGCATACCCCTGGCCGACCGCACGGAATTTCCACTCCGCGCCGTGGCGATAGAGTTCACCGAACAGCATTGCGGTCTCGGTAGAGGCATCTTCGGTCAGGTCGTAGCGCGCCACTTCCGTCTTGTCATCATCGTTAACCAGACGGATAAAGGCGCCGGAGACCTGGCCAAAGCTCTGACGACGGGTCTGCGCGTCGTGGATGGTGACAACGAAGACCACTTTGTCGACGTCGGCCGGGATCAGGTCGAGCTTAATTTTCAGCGATTCATCATCACCGTCGCCCTCACCGGTGCGGTTGTCGCCGGTATGCGAAACGGAACCGTCTTTTGAGGTCAGGTTGTTGTAAAAGATAAAGTCAGTGTCACCGCGCACTTTTCCGCTGGCCGTCAGCAGGAAGGCAGACGCATCCAGGTCAAAGTCCTGACCATCGGTGGAACGTGCATCCCAGCCGAGGCCAACGAGCACGTTCTTCATGGTTGGTGCCGCTTTGCTCAGCGAAACGTTACCGCCTTTAGAAAGAGAAACGCCCATTGTTATTACCTCTTAGTTATCTTTACTCAGATTAGTCGATGGCTACCGCGATCAGTTTCCTGCCTTTTCCTCGGGCTTGCCGGGGAACATCACGCTGATGATGATACCCGCTGCCAGCACGCCAAGGACGACAAACAGGCTTGCCGTGGCCGAAATACTGTAACCGTGGTGCCAGATGTGATCGGTTGCGTTGAGGCCCAGCTTCACCGCGATAAAGAACAGCAGCACGATAACCGCTTTCTCCAGGTGAACCAGATACTGCTTCAGGGCTTCCAGTACAAAGTACAGCGTACGCAGGCCGAGGATAGCAAACATCATGGCGCTGTACACAATCAACGGCTCGCGGCTGACGGCGATAATCGCCGGTACGGAGTCGAAGGCGAACATCACGTCCGAGAGTTCAACCACCGCCACACACAGGAACAGCGGGGTGGCATAGAACGCCGCTTTGCCGCCGCGGCCGATGGTCACGTCTTTGTTTTCCGGCTTTTTCAGCTCCTCATCCACTTCATGCTGCTTCAACAGGAACGCGTTGCCGCGCAGCTTCGGCCAGATCGGGAAGAACCGTTTCACCATGCGGTACGCCAGGTGCTGAGAGTAATCTTCGATCTCGTCGCTGTCATCGCCGCTTTTCAGCATCATCACCGCGGTCCACGCCACGATCAGCGCGAAGACGATTTCAACGTACGGGCCGAGGCTCAGTAAGCCGGTACCGATGGCAACGAAAATGCCCCTGAAGACGATCGCGCCGATAATGCCCCAGTAGAGCACGCGGTGACGATAGCGGTCCGGTACGGCAAACCACGAGAAGATCGCCATCATCACGAACAGGTTGTCGACCGAGAGGACTTTCTCCAACGCATAGCCGGTAACGAACAGGCTGGCGACTTCAGCACCGTGGTGGATGTAGAGGAAGCCGGCGAAACCCATGGCGACCGCCACCCAGAACAGCGACCACAGCGCCGCGCTTTTCAGCGAGATGGGCTTATCGCCCCGGTGCATAAACAGGTCAATCAAAATAGCGCCGACGGAGAGGGCGATAAACACAATCACCGTTTCAGTCGGGAAGCCGATATGCGTGGAAACCATAGAAAATCCTTAGAGAAAAACGACGTTACAGACCGAAAATGGTCGGATCAAAGCCCAGCGCGACGGCAATTTCGCGCACGGCATTTTGTTCATCAGCATCAAAGTTGCCGTCACTTTTACCCACGGCGATACCGACGCGGATCGCCAGCTGGGCGGCTTCAGGCTGGTCTTTCAGCGCGAGAATGTATTTCATGGTCTCGCCCTTACCCACTTCAATGTCGAAATCGAAGCTGGTCACCAGCTTGTTGAAGAATTCGATCACTTCCGTGGTGTCAAACACCTTCAGCTCTTCGGAGTTGCGTAAAAAGCCGATCATTTTCTGCTTCTCATCGGCGCTGACGCCGTCAGAGGCCACCGCGATACGGGCGCAGACGGCGACGGTACCCTGCATAAACTTCTTGTTTTTGAAGCGGCTAACCTGTTTAGTCAGCTCTTCGCGGCCGGAGTTAAATGCCCCTTTAACCTTGTTTAAAAAACTCATGTTTAATCCTCTGTCAGTATTTATTTGGAACCCGCGCGCCAGTTGAATCCCCAGCCGAACGCGTTGTCCATATCAGAATGGCCGCTAAAGAACTGGTTGATACGCTCAACCCGGATGCTGCCGTTATCGTTGACCAGCCGGGCAATCGCGCACATGTTGCGGCGGTTTTGCCCCTCGGTGAGACGGGTTTCAATCGGCGGCTGGTCGGGAACGTGCAGCGTGACCACGCCGTCGGTTTTGTCCCAGCTGGCCGCGCCTTCATAGATAAAGGCGAAAATCAGCACCTCACGGATGTTTTTCCACTCGCGGCCGTTAACGTGCAGCCACTCACCGCTGCTGACGTCGCCGGTGCGATCGTCGCCCTGCAGCTGAACGTAAGGTTCCTGCTGCAGTGAACCAAAATTGCCGCCCAGCGCCTGGATCACGCATTTGTAACCGTCATCCAGCTCAACGAAGGCACCAAGGTCAAGATCCACGCCCTTGTTACCGCCAAACATGCCGCGCAGGCCGCCGCCCGAGGTGGTGTCGCGGTGCCAGTTGAGGTTGATGCGGATTTCGCCAAAGTTATCCCGCTTGGTCAGGCTGATCGACGGTTTTTCCTTGGTCAGCGAAACCTTGCTCAGGCTGATTTTAGCGGCCGGTGGCGCGGCAGGAGCCGGGGCTGGCGCAGCCGCTGGCGTCGGGGCAGACGCTGGCGTCGGGGCAGGCGCTGGCGCCGGCGCGTCCGAGATATCTACGCCAAAATGCTCGGCCAGCGGCTTCAGGCCGCCGTTAAAGCCCTGGGCGATAAAGCGGAACTTCCATTCGTTATTACGGCGGTAAAACTCGCCGAGGATCAGCGCGGCTTCCTGACGGCCGTGCAGCTCAACGTTGCCGCTCAGCAACAGCGTGCCAGCCTGTTCAATATGGATCGCCAGCCGCTGCAGCCCGGCCACGGTCTGGTTGCCGTCACAGGTGACGGTAAAGGCGATCTTCTGCACGTCCGCCTGCAGGCGGTTGAGGTCAACGGTAAACGCCGTGTTATTCCCCGCGCTGCTCAGGCTGACGGTCTGGTCATCATTTTTTGGCTGACCGTAGAACACCATATCCGCGTCGCCGTTGACCTTGCCGCTGGCATACAGGCGGAAGGCCGAGGCGTCAACCGCGGCACCGGCGAGCACGCGAACGGTCAGCTGCGCGGCAGGAACGGCGGCATTGCTGCCCGGAGTCATGGTCATTAGCGCACCACCGTGGCGAGGATATCGCTCTGCATCGCATCGATGGTTTTGCCGCTGCTCGCCTGGCCATGGGCGGTGAAGTCCCACTGGCCGCCGTTGCGGCGCAGCGAGGCGATCACAATACCGGTATGGCTGCCCTGCTCGTTCAGCTGATAGCGGGCCAGCTCTTTACCGTTCTGATCGACCACGCGGCAGAAGGCATTTTCCACTTCGTTAAAGGTCTGGCCGCGGAAGCTGTTGACGGTGAAGGCGAGGTACTCGACCTGCGCCGGCAGCCGCGTCAGGTCGACGTTAATCACTTCGTCATCGCCATCGCCTTCGCCGGTGCGGTTATCGCCGCTGTGCACCACCGATCCACAGGAGGAGTCGAGGTCGCGGAACCACACCGTATCAATTTTGTGCCCGGAGGCGTCGAGCAGGATGCAGCTGGCATCAAGGTCGATGGCATCGTTACCGCCGCCAAACAGCTTGCCCATCAGACCTTTCTTTTTGATCGGATCCCAGCCCAGGCCGAAATGCAGTTTGTTCAGCGCGGAAGAGTGCTTACTCAGTGAAACCGTCTGGTTCTTGCTTAATGAAACCATGTCATCATTCCTTCAAAAGGGGTTTGAAAAGGCAATGGTGTTCACCACCCTGCTCCATAAGTCAAAAATCATATCATGATGCCCATTTCTCACAAGAATAATTTTTTACCATTGCAGAGAAATTTTATTTATATATTATAAACAATAAGTTAATAACTTATGCGAATGAGTAACGACGCCCGGTAAATGACATTACTTTACATTAAAATGTCTATATTTACCCAACCAGTCTTTCATCATATTATGATTGACAGCATTTTGACGGCTTACTACACTGCTACCCCATTCCCATCCGCAAACCCTCAGCACGGAACCGACTAATGACGCGTAAAATTTGGCTTATGGAAGGATTATCCTCCCAGCGGGATATCATTCAGGGCATCCAGGCGGGTGCCGGGCAGTACCCGCATCCGGTATCCGTTTATGCCTCGCACCGCCATCAGCGTCATGAGATCCTCTCGCTGGCCGATTATGCGCTGAGCGAACCGGCAGACGATGAAGAGCGTCTGGCCTTTATCCTGCACACCGTGCGCAGTCACGGCATTGAGGCGATTCATACCGGCCGCAACGTGCGCTGGTTTGCCGCACGACGCGAGGCGATCGAAGCCAGCGGTGCCCGCCTGACCACCGGCGCGGTGAGCGATGAGTGGCTGGCGCTGGCGGATGATAAGGTCGCCTTTGCCCGCCATATGGAGAGCCTGAATCTGCCGGTGGTGCCCTCGCTGCGCGCCGACTCCGCCAGCCAGCTGCGCGAGCTGATCGCCAGCCGTCCGTTTGACGGCCTGCCGCTGTGCGTAAAACCGGTACAGGGTATTTATGGCATGGGATTCTGGCGATTTGATGACGGTGCGTCGCCGATGGCGGCTTTCAGCCAGCCGGATTCGCGCCGGGTGCAGACCGCCACCTACCTGCAGGCGCTGGAAGCGGCGCCGGAGAGCGAGCCGCTGGTGCTGATGCCGTGGCTGCCGGGGCCGGAGTACTCGGTCGATATGCTGGTGGAGCGCGGAACGGTGCTGGCCGCCGTGGCGCGGCGCAAAGAGGGCGCGCTGCAGCATCTGGAGAACAGCGGCGCGGCCTTCGAGCTGGCGCAGGCCTGCGCGGCGGCGATGCAGGCGGACGGTCTGGTCAACGTACAGACCCGCAACGACCACAGCGGCAATCCGCTGCTGCTGGAAATTAATATGCGCCCCTCCGGCGGCATCGGCTATACCCGCCTGAGCGGAATCAACCTGCCGGCGCTGTTTGCCCTGCGCCAGTTTGGCCTGCTCAGCCAGCAGCAGGTGATGGATGAGGCCCGCCAGGGTTTCACGCCGGCCACCGTGCGCGCGCTGACCACGGCAGTCACGTACTGCCCGTCCCTGACCAACCGCATTGATTAAGGATAGCTTTATGACATCCCCCTGGAGCCGAACGCTCTCCTGCGGCACGCTCAGCGTTACGCCGACCGGCGGCCACAGTCTGCCGGACGATCTGTTTGAGATCGCCGAACGCCGTAACCCGAAGCGGGCCTTTCTGTTCGTCAGCAAGGTGCTCGGCCGGCATATTCCGGTCCGCCCGCAGACCATGCGCGGCGTCTATCGCCAGCTGGCCGACCGCTTCCCGCCGGTTGCCGATGGCCCGGTGCTGTTTATCGGCATGGCCGAAACCGCCGTCGGGCTGGGTGCCGGGGTGTTTGATGAGCTGCGCGGCCGCTTCAGCGAAGCGATCTATCTGACGTCGACACGCCATCCGCAGCCGGGCGAGCTGCTGTGCGAGTTTAAAGAGGCGCACAGCCACGCCACCGATCATCTGATCTACCTGCCGGCCGACCCCGCGCTGCGCCAGCGCGTGCTGGCCACCCGCACGCTGGTGCTGATCGACGATGAAGCCACCACCGGCAATACCTTTATTAACCTGCTGGAGGCGCTGCAGAAAGAGGGCGGCCTGGATCAGGTTGAGCAGGTCATTGCCGTGACGCTGACCGACTGGAGCGGCGACGCGCTGCCGCAGCGCAGCCCGGTGCCGGTCAGCAGCGTTTCGCTGATCCAGGGCCACTGGGACTGGCAACCGCTGCCGGACGCGCCCCTGCCGGTGATGCCGGCGGTGAACGTCAGCGCCGCCGGCAGCGTAACCATCACTGGCAGGCAGAGCTGGGGCCGTCTGGGGATGACCGCACCGGCCGCCGATCTCGGCCGCCACCTGCAGGCGCAGACGGGCGAGACCATTCTGGTGCTGGGCACCAGCGAGTTTGTCTGGGAACCGTTCCTGCTGGCAGAACGGCTGGCGGCGCAGGGGGCCGAGGTGCGTTACAGCTCCACTACCCGCTCGCCGATCGCCCCCGGCTTCGCCATTGAGTCGGCGATCGCCTTCAGCGATAACTACGGCCAGGGTATTCCTAATTTTGTCTATAACGTGGCGCACCAGCGCTTTGACCGCATTCTGCTGTGCAGCGAGACGCCGGCAGAGAGCATCGATCCGCAGCTCACCGAGGCCCTTAGCCGCGTTGCCGACCGCGTGGAGATCGTCAGCTATGATTAAACCAGTAATTTTTTCCGATCTCGACGACACCCTGTTCCAGACCCGCCGCAAAATGGTCGACGAGCTGGCGCTCGAGCCGTTCCGCACCGGCGCGCTGGATCGCAGCCTGCAGCCGCGCAGTTTTATGACCGAAGAGCAGGCGATGCTGGTGGACTGGATGCTGGAACACGGCGAGCTGATCCCGGTGACCGCGCGCGGAACCGAAGAGATCGCCCGCGTGAAGATCCCGTTTCACTCCTGGGCTGTCGCCACCCACGGCGCGGTGATCCTTAACCCGCAGGGTGAGGAGGACGCCGGCTGGCGCGCGCAGATGCTGGAGCAGCTGCGCCCCTATCGCGACGAACTGCTGGCCATGCAGCAGACGATTACCGCGCTGATGGCCGAACGCAATATTAACGGCTGGGCGCGGATCAACTACGAGTATGACGACACGCCGGTGTACCTGGTGATGAAGCACCGCGACAGCACGCAGCTGGATGAGCTGTACGCCATCGCCGATGAGATCGACCGGCGCTTCCCGGCGACAAAATATTACCTGCACCGCAACAGCAACAACGTCGCCTGGCTGCCGCTGGTGGTGGAAAAAGGGCTGGCGGTCAGCTACCTGCTGGAAAAGCTGCGCGCCGAGCGCGGGGTATTCCCGGTGATCGGGCTGGGCGACAGCCTGAGCGATCACCGCTTTATGAAGCTGTGCAGCTGGTACGGTTTACCGCGCCAGAGCCAGTTTGCCGAACGTATTAACCAGACTATTTTTGGAGAATCGCCGCATGGCTGAGTCGGGCTCTTTTTCCGGATCGTACCGGGCGCAGGACGTCCATTTTCTGCTGAAGCCGGTAGAGATCGAGATGACGCCGGTCGAACGCAAAGAGCAGCTGATCCAGTCCGGCTCGCGCCACTACTCTGAGATGCTCAGCCAGGAGCCGGAGCCGGGGCGCGAGCATCTGGCGCTGTTTGAACAGGCGCTGGAGCAGGGAGCCGACCGGCTGGCGCGCGAAGTCACGCAACTGGCGCGGGCGCTGGCCGCACAGTATGGCGAAACGCCGGTGGTGCTGGTCAGCCTGGTGCGCGCCGGCGTGCCGCTGGGCGTGATGCTGCACCAGGCGCTGCGCGCGATGGGCCACCCGTCACACCACTACGGCATCAGCATTATCCGCGATCGCGGCATTGACAGCGCGGCGCTGAACTGGATTGAGGCACGTCATGGCACCGCGGGCACGGTGTTTGTCGATGGCTGGACCGGTAAAGGGGCGATCACCGGCGAGTTAATTCGCTCGCTGCGCGGGCGGCCCGGCTATCCGGCGCAGCCGCGGCTGGTGGTGCTGGCCGATCCCTGCGGCCGCGCCTGGCTTTCCGCCAGCGATGACGACTGGCTGATCCCGTTCGGCATTATGGGCGCGCCGGTCTCCGGGCTGATTTCACGCTCGCTGTGGGCCGATGAGGGGCTGCACGGCTGCGTGCTCTGCAGCCATCTGGCGCAGTACGACTGCAGCCAGCGGTTGACCGATCTCGTTGCCGCCCGCGCCGCACCGCTGGCCGGGGAGCCCCTGCCCGCCTGCGTGCAGGACCCGCTAGCACAGCAGCGCCTGGCAGCACGCAGCGACGCCACCATCGCCCTGCTGGCGGCGCGGTATCAGGTCGACAGCGTTAACCGTATCAAGCCGGGCATCGCCGAAGCTACCCGTGCCGTTTTGCGCCGGGTACCCGATCACGTGTTAGTGCGCTCGCTGGACGACGCGGACGTAGCGCTGCTGGTATCGCTGGCGCGGGAAAAGGGGCTGACCATTACCGTCGCCGGTGACGATATCGGTCAGTATCGTGCTGTGACTATCATCAAAAAGGTGCTGTGATGACGCCACGTCTCTCCCCCTGGCAGCTGGGGGCCACGCTGTATATGCCCGCCGTACGCGATGATATTGCGGACGTTATTCTGCATAACAAAATCCCCGGCCTGCGTTCGCTGGTGATCTGTCTTGAAGACGCCATCGGCGAGGACGATCTGCCGCAGGCGCTGCACAACCTGCAGCAGGTGCTGAACAGCCTCAACGCGGCGCGCCAGTCCGCCGGCGGCGCGCACTGGCCGCTGGTGTTTATCCGCCCGCGCCACAGTGAGATGGGCGCGTGGCTGGTGGAAAACTGCGATCTGGCCGCGGTAGACGGGCTGGTGCTGCCGAAATTTACCCGCGATTCGCTGCCGGTCTGGTGGCAGATCCTCGAGCACAGCCACCTCAGCCTGATGCCAACCCTGGAGACGGAAGAGGTGTTTGACGTGCTGCAGATGCGCGAGCTGGCAGAGACGCTGCAGCAGCATCCCGTAAGGTCGCGTATCCTGGCGCTGCGCATCGGTGGCAACGACCTGATGAACATTCTTGCGCTGCGCCGTTCGCGCCACTACACGCTGTACGACAGCCCGATGGGTTACACCATTCAGATGCTGATCGCCGTGTTCGGCTCGCGGGACTTCGCGCTGACCGCACCGGTCTGTGAGCATATTGACGACCGGCAGATTATGGACAGCGAACTGGCGCTGGATATCGCCCACGGGCTGGTGGGTAAAACCGCCATCCACCCCAGCCAGATCGCCATTATTGAGCAGGCGCTGATGGTGTCGGCCAGCGATCATGAGGATGCGTTACGTATTCTTAACTCCAGCCAGGCGGTGTTTAAGTCGCAGGGTGCGATGTGTGAACCGGCAACGCACCGGCGCTGGGCGGCGGCGATCCTCGCCAGGGCGCAGGTGTACGGCATCGCGCCGGAAGCGGGCCAGCCGCTGCGCCGTTTTTCCGCCGGTTATTTACCTGAGATTTAAGAAATTACTGATATTGTCACCCGGGTTGATGCCAGGAGGGCGCCACATCACCTTCATCTATTAACGCAGGCGTTTACAGAACATGCAGCTGAGTACCCGTCAGGCACGTATTTACCGGTTAGCGTCACTGCTCGGCAGTGGCAAACCCGTCTCGGCAACCGCGATTTTAAACGATCTCGACTGTTCGGAACCGACCCTGACGCGGGCGTTGAAAGAGCTGCGCGACACCTGGTCGGCCGAGATCAGGTACAGCCGCGCCAGCCACACCTACCAGCTGACCGTCGCCGGGCAGCTGGATAAAAAGAACCTGCGGCGCATGACCGAAGCGCTGGAGGTGAACGCCCGGCTGAAGCAGAGCGAACAGGTCAGCCACGTGTCGCTGGATAAAGAGAAGAAAAAAGCCGTCTCGCTGTCGCTGCGCATGTCTGTGCTGCGTAAAATCGACCGCATCGTCCGGCTGAGCGAAACCACGCGCAGTGAGGCGGTAGAGATGCTGGTGGAGAGCGGCCTGGATGACCTGCTGAAGCGCCTGCAGGCGCAACAGCCGCCGCGCAGATCCTGATCTCAGGCTTGCCCCCCACCCTGCCGTTACCTGCCGCCGCCTGGCGGCGGGTAACGGCAGAACGGCAGGCCATTTACCCTATCCTCACCTGTTACTCCCCCTGCCGCAGCGCCGCCAGCGACCGCAGATCGCTGCCGGTCGGTGACTGGTGAATGCGCAGGCCAAACTCGTCGACCACCGCAAAGATATGGTCGAAGATATCCGCCTGAATGCTCTCATACTCCAGCCACACCACGGTGCTGGTAAAGGCATACACCTCCACCGGCAGCCCTTCTGCGCCCGGCGCCAGCTGGCGCACCATCAGCGTCATATCCTGGCGGATGCGCGGATGCTGACGTAAATAAGCGTTAAGGTAAGCGCGGAAGGTGCCGATATTGGTCATCCGCCGCTGGTTAAGCGCGGAATCATCCGCCTTGTTATCGACGTTCCAGCTGGCGATCTGCTCGCTGCGCTCGGCCAGATAGGGCTGCAGCAGCCGCGCACGGGTCAGCCGCTGCAGTTCATCTTCGGTGAGAAAACGAATGCTGGTGGTATCAATGTTGATACAGCGCTTAATGCGTCGCCCGCCGGAGGCCGACATGCCGCTCCAGTTTTTGAAGGCGTCGGAAACCAGCGCATAGGTCGGAATAGTGGTAATGGTGTTATCCCAGTTGCGCACCTTCACCGTGGTCAGGCCGATATCGGTCACCGCGCCGTCGGCACCGTATTTGGGCATCTCCAGCCAGTCGCCGAGCTTGAGCATGCTGTTCGCCGACAGCTGAATACCGGCCACCAGCCCGAGGATCGGGTCCTTAAACACCAGCATCAGCACCGCGGCCATCGCGCCCAGCCCGCTGATCAGGATCGCCGGTGATTTACCGATCAGCAGCGAGATAATCATAATGCCGAGCAGAATCGCGCTCAGCAGCTTTATCCCCTGAAACAGGCCCTTCAGCGGAAACTGTGAGGCAAAAGCAAAGCGGTGCGACAGGCCGAAGATTACATCCAGCAGCGAGAAAAAGGCCATCAGCGCGAAGACCATCACCCACAGCTGGGCACAGGTGGTGACGATCGCCGCCACGTCGCTGCCCGGCTGCAGCCACAGCAGCGCCTGCACGTTGACAATCACCCCCTGCAGGGTAAACGCCAGCCGCTGGAACAGCTTATTGCCGGTAATCACCTGCAGCCAGAGATGGCTGCTGGCGGCGGCGCGCTTCTCGAAGGTGCGCAGCACCACGCGGTGCAGGATCAGGTGAACCAGCAGCGCGGTGAACAGGATGATGCCAAAGATAACCAGCGGCGAGGTGGTCGGGGTCAGCACGATACCGACGTGCCCGAGGAGTGATTCCAGATGCTGCATGATGCCTCCATAATTTCCAGCGAGGAGGAATGATGCCCAATGATAGCCGGGGGTTCAAGCCTGACGGCCTGCGGGATCGCTGGCCGCCAGGCGAACGACGGCTAAAATAAACGTTTCAGCGCCTCCATCAGCACCTGTTTCAGCGGTTTTCGCGGCCCGCGCTGCGCCTTTTTCAGCGCCTTCTGTTCTTTCTCCCACGCCAGCAGGTCTTTATAGTTACCTAACAGGCCTGACTTTTTGTGGTGAGAAATGGGTTTTTTGAATTCGCCAAGATAACCACGGGCGATAGCCGGCAATAACGTACGCTTGCCGCCATTATCAAGATCGAGAAAACTGTTAGTTTCGTCAAGCTTTTCAGGGATAGACATAACCAATTCCTCAGGCAATATTGATAAAATAGATGAAAACAGCAAAAACAATAAACCCACAGCCGGTAAAAATCATATCATTAAATGCTTTTCCGACCAGTAACGACTTCGCGTTATATTGAACCTCAACGTCTTTAATCACTGCTGAGTACCAGTTAATCAGTAATGAAAGAGTACGCTCCCGATCTTCATTATGAAAATCATCATCCACCTCTTCAAGAGGAAATTCGGCCCGATTGGCGGATGCAACAGCTCTGAATACATAAGACCAGGCGCTGCAAAGAGTAACGAAGGCCACGCCTGCTGCCGTCAGTGCAGCGGCCTGCGCGGGTGAAGGAGCCACATGCAGAAGGACCCCGGTGTTATAGCGGATAATAATCACAAATACCGTGACAAAAATGCTCAGTGATGAAAAAAGCTTAAGCACGTTGCTCTCAAGATTTTTTAACGTCTCAAGAACATCCTGATAACGACTCGTCTTATATTGATACAGAAGAGTGGCACGGGCAATCTTCTCCTCATATTCATCAATAATGTTACTGACGCGGTTAACCTCTTCCATCCTTCACCTCAGTGCGCTAAAAAGCCACCCTACCACCCGCACTGATTTTTCAAACCCGAAAAAAAATTATTTACGACACTGCACGCAAAATAGATTTTGATTTTCACCGATTGCATAAAAAACCCCGCTATTACGCGGGGATGTTATTAATACAGGTTACTCATTTATCCAACCTGTTTACGCGACTTTAAATACCGCGATATCCTCTGCCAGCTGTGAGGCTTCGGCGTGCAGCGCGTGGGTATTTTCCGCGGTCTGGTTAATCAGCATCAGGTTTTGCTGATTGCTGCGCTCCATCTGCGAGACCGCCAGCGTGACTTCGGCGATGCCTTTGCTCTGCTCGTCGCCGGCGATGCGAATTTCGCCCACCGCCTCTTTCACCTTATGCACGTCCTTCACCAGGTCGGCCAGCTGGCGGCCCGCCCCCTCCACCAGCCGGCTGCCGGTCAGCACGTTGCCGTCAGACTGACCAATCAGCGCCTTGATCTCATGGGCGGCCGTGGCGCTGCGCTGGGCCAGCGCTCTGACCTCGGCGGCCACCACCGCAAAGCCGCGCCCCTGTTCGCCGGCGCGGGCGGCTTCCACCGCCGCGTTCAGCGCCAGGATATTGGTCTGGAAGGCGATACCGTCAATCACGCTGAGGATCTCGCCCACCTGACCGGAGGAGGTCCTGATGGTTTCCATGGTATCGATCAGCTGACGCATCGCTTCGCTGCTGGTCTGCGCGATCGCCGCCGTCTGCTCGGTGAACTCATCCGCCAGCCGGGCGTTAACCGCATTCTGCTGTACGGTGGCGTTCAGCTGCTCCATCGCCGCTGCGCTCTGCTCCAGCGCGGCCGCCTGGGCGCTGATTTTATCGGTCAGCTCCTGGTTACTCAGCTCCAGCCCGCTGGCGTTGTGCGCAACGTGCAGGCCGCTGGCCTGGACCCGCACGATTACCCCGGCGATCTTATCGACAAACTGGTTGAATGAGTCGGCTATCTGCGCGATCTCATCGTTACCGCGGGTATCCAGCCGGCGGGTCAGATCGCCGTCGCCGTGGGCGATATCGTCCAGCGCCTGACGGGTCGACTCCAGCCGTTGCGACATCTTACGGGCGATAAACCACGAGGCCAGCAGCAGCAGCAACATCGCCGGGATCAGCAGCATAAAAATATCCTGCATGATGTTGCGCGACAGCGCCGTCACCTGCCGTTCGGGCGTGACCAGGCCAATCACCCAGCCGGTGCCCGGCATGCGGAACAGCGTCAGCTGGCTCTGCTGACCGAGGTAGCCATCCTGCAGAGCGTTGATGATGGCAGGCGTCGCCGCCAGCGACGGCAGCGCCCTGGCCACCGGCTCCAGCCAGCGCTGCTGCTGCACCAGCGTGCTGAACTTACCCAGCTCGCCCGCTTTTACCCCAGGGAACCAGAGCACGTTACCTGCGGCATCCAGCGCAAAGGCGTAACCGCCGGTGACGCCGCCGCTCTGCTGCATAAAGGCGGAGAGGTTATCCAGCAGCACGTCCAGCGTGGCGACGCCGGCAAACTTGCCCGCCTGCTGCCAGGGCACGCTGCAGGTAACCATATTGACCTTTGAGACCGGGTCCTGGTAAACCTCAGACCAGCTGCAGCGATTGGCGGCGGCCTGGCGGCCAGCGGTGTACCAGCTCTCCTGGTGGTAGCTGCTGGCGGCCGGGTCGTTGTAGCCGTCGGAGTAGTCGAGGGTACCGGCCGGGTTACGCGCCCAGAAGAAGCTGCGGCGCTCCACGCCGGCCGTAAAGGCGGCGGGCTCCGGCCAGATGCCACCGCCGGCAATATTTTTATCGCCGCTGCTGTTAATCAGCCCCGGCAGCAGCTGCCTGACCAGCGCCTCATCGTGCGGCACCGCCTCAGCCAGCCGAGCAAGGCTCACCGCTTCCCCCTCAATCCGCAGCAGCTGCTGGTTAAGCTGGCCGACGATGTTCTGCCCGCTCTGCTCAATCAACCGGTTGCTGGCATCGGTAACCCGCGGCTGACCGCGCAGCACCATCGCCAGCCAGACAATAAGCAGGGTCAGCAGCAGCATCAGAACCCCGCCTGCAGTTAATTTCCCTGATAAACGAACCGGCACCCACGACATAATGATTTCCTTGCTAATGAAAGTGAAAACACCCGATCAGAGATAAGTAAAAGGCTTATAAGTTGTTGTAATGGCCTTTTGCGCAGCGCCTTATGCGCAATCTGCAAAAGAGATCATCGGCCGGGGGTGGGGAAAGCTTTAGCTTTTTCAATAAATTGATGCAGATCAAACTATTACCCACAGGCTGCGGTAGCGAAAAAAACGGTCAATGTCATTCATGGTGCCAAATATGCATTTCATTCCCTCACCACGGCATTTCATGCCGTCTGCAGCCGTCCGCGGCAAGCGGCGTTTTATCATGGCCCCAGTGAAGTTTTTTAATTTTCCCCGGGAGAAACCCATGAGTCGATCAACCCCACGCCCTGGCAGCCACCGCACCCGCTGGTTTACCCTGTGCGGCACCATCATCACCCAGTTTGCGCTGGGTTCGGTGTACACCTGGAGCCTGTTTAACGGCCAGCTGTCGCAGAAGCTGGACTCCACGGTCAGCCAGGTGGCGCTGGCCTTTGGCCTGCTGAGCCTCGGCCTGGCCGTCGCCTCTTCGCTGGCCGGCAAGCTGCAGGAACGTTTTGGCGTGCGTAACGTCACTATCGGGGCCGGGGTGCTGATGGCGATCGGCCTGATGCTGACCTCCCAGGCAAATAGTCTGTGGATGCTCTATATCAGCGCCGGGGTACTGGTAGGGCTGGCCGACGGTGCGGGGTATCTGATGACGCTCTCCAACTGCGTGAAGTGGTTCCCGGAACGCAAAGGGATGATCTCCGCCTGCGCTATCGGTGCCTACGGTCTTGGCAGCCTCGGCTTTAAGTTTATCTGCAGCTATCTGCTCAGCGTTTTCAGCCTGGAGACCACCTTTATGATCTGGGGCGCGATGGCGATGACCCTGATCGTTTGCGGCGCGCTGCTGATGACCGAAGCACCGAAGCTGAAGGCCAGCACCAGCCTGGCACATACCGCACGGGATTACTCGCTGGCCGAGTCGGTGCGCACCCCGCAGTACTGGATGCTGGCGCTGATGTTCCTGACCGCCTGCATGAGCGGCCTGTATGTGATCGGCGTAGCGAAGGATATTGGTGAAAGCCTGGTGCACCTGAGCGCCGCTACTGCCGCCAGCGCGGTGACCATTATCGCCATTGCCAACCTCAGCGGCCGCCTGGTGCTCGGGGTTCTGTCAGATAAGATGGCGCGTATCCGGGTGATCAGCATTGCGCAGGTGGTGTCGCTGGCCGGGATGAGCATCCTGCTGTTCGGCCAGATGAATGAAACGCGCTTCTTTATCGCCGTGGCCTGCGTGGCGTTCAGCTTTGGCGGCACCATTACCGTTTACCCTTCCCTGGTCAGTGACTTCTTTGGCCTGAATAATCTGACTAAAAACTACGGCCTGCTCTACCTCGGGTTTGGTATCGGCAGCGTGCTCGGCTCGCTGATCGCCTCGCTGTTTGGCGGCTTTACGGTCACCTTCAGCCTGATTATGGCGCTGCTGGTAATCTCACTGCTGATGTCTGCCACCATCCGCCTGCCGCATAAACCGGTGGAGGAGCGTGCTGAATTGCAGCATGCCCGCGCTCAGTAATTTTCCCGCCCGCATCGTTTACGGTGCGGGCTTATTTCGTCCTGCGGCATAAAGGGTTTTAGTTGACGACCGCTGATATTTGGGATTATTCTCACCACCGGCTCACTGCTTTCATCTTATTCTTATTCAACAATCCTACCTTTCCTTTTCAATGCCCTTCTGCTGAATTATTTTGAAATACCTTTTCCAGTAACTCGACATTCGCTGCATTATTCCTCCACTTTCCTGGCGTAATCTTGTATTCATTGCAAAAGCGCAGGAGAAGTATCATGAAAAATATAATCAAAGCGACCTCTGTTCTGGCACTGGTAGTGATGCTCAGCGGCTGTATTGTTGCCCCGCCTCACCACGGCGGCGGTGGCGGCTGGCACGGCGGTGGCTGGCACGGGGGCGGACATCATGGTGGTGGCCCGCGCGGCGGCTGGCACCGCTAAGGATTTCCGGGTGAGTCATTCACCCGACGCGGGCAAAGCCTGCACACGGCAATAATAAAAAAAGCAGTAAAAAATTGGGCGGGGATTTCCCCGCCCTGCTTATTTTAACTTTTTATCTGATAGTTGCACTGATACCAGGCTTTCATCAGCCCGGGCACGTTGCTCTCTTGTGGATTCAGCGCTTCAACCTTATCAAACCCGCGGTCGCTGCAATAACGTTCAACGTCCTGCGTCATCGCCGTACGATTCACCTTCTGCGGGTCAAAACGATACTGCACGGTATTTACCGCCGGATCTTCATCCACTTTTTCAAATGCGCCGGGCTTACTGGCGGTACAACCGCTGAGTAATAACAGTGCCAGCGCGGACGTAATACATTTTTTCATCATGGCTCCCCTCTTGCAGTGCAACATGATAACAACCCGGTCTTCTGCGCCTATCAGACAATGGCCTATTTGCACTCCTTTACCTTTAACCGGCGTGGCACGCACGCGGCAATCCGCCCTGTGCCGGATAAAAGATAAGCAATGCAAAATTTTACCGATGGAATTGATACGGGAAGACGTTTAGCGTTATCCGCGCTGCGGTGCGACTATGCACTCAGACATCGCGAGTTGTCTGCACAACACCAAGGTTTGTTACTAAAATTAGACTGTTTTATGCCCGCGGCGAGCGGGCTTTTTTTTGGAATCAACTACCTGTTCCACTAATAATTATACGTAAAACACTGGCAGCATCTTTACCAGGAAGTGCCAGAACCGACTGATAAAGGTCGATAGTCATATCGCATAACTTACCCCGATCCACATCCGCTTCCGCCGGTGCGTTCAGCGTTTGCAGATCGCTGCCCCAGCGCGCATAGAGTTTTGCCACCACCGTCTGCAGCTGGCTGCGCCCCAGCGACGCATCGAAAGGTTGCCCAGCCTGGCTGTTAGCCAGCAGGCTGTCCATTGCCCGCATCTCCCGGGCCACCAGCCCGGCGGGTAACACCTCCGCCACGCTGACGCCTCCCTCAACCTGCGGGAACAGGTAACGGAAGCACAGCCCGGAGCCGGACTGTTTAAACTGCTGCATCTCCTCCAGCACCACCTGCATATAGCGCAGCAGATCTTCATCACGCGCGTCGTTGACGCGCTGGTTCAGCAACTCGGCCATCAGCGGACGCAGGCCGTCAGTCGCCTGTTTCTCCTGCACCCCGGCGCGCAGCTGGCTGACCAGCTGCTCGTTCGCCTGCTGCCAAAGCGCAGGCTGCTGTACTTTGATAATCCGCCACACCGGCTGCGTGGCAAGCCGCGCCTGCGCATCGGCGATCGCGACGGCCCGCTGCTGCTGGGGCTGCAGCCAGCCGTAAAACAGCAGATTACCCGCCAGTAGCGGTAACACCGCCAGCAGCAGCGCCGCGATACGGCTTATTCTGGCGCGTTTCAGCAGCCAGAACACCAGCAGCAGCCAGATTGCCGCACTGAGGAGTGAAACGGGGATTGCGTAATGATTCACAAAAAATATCCTGAGCCGGGCCGCCGTTTGGGCAGGCCCGGAGAGTGAGGGTTAGTCCGCGCGGACGTCAATCAGCACCGGGCAGCCGGCGCGTTCGATCACCGCCGCGCTGCACGAGCCTTTTAACAGGCGGTTAAACGGCGAGAGGTGGCGGCGGCCCATGATAATCATCGTTGCATCAAGCAGCCGCGCCTGCGCGACGATAGTATCCGCAGACTCACCGGCGACCACGCGACCACGGGCGTTGATCCCGGCGCGCTGCAGTTCGGCCAGCGCACCACGCACCACCGATTCAGCGGTGTTCTGCTCGTCCTGGGCCAGGCTGAAGTCGCCGGGATCTTCACCGGCTTCAATTTCGTTGATGCCGCTAACCGCATAGCTGGCATCCACGCAGCACAGCACGACCACCCTCGCCTGCTGCGCCAGCGCCTGTTCAGCCGCCAGCGACACCACCTTGCGCACCGCCGGCGAATTATCAACGGCGACCAGTAACGTTTTCATATCCCTCTCCTTAATCCCGTAAAGCGGCTTTGCCGATTTCGTCAATCAGCGCCAGTTTGCATTTGAGAATTTCGGCGCGGTTACGCGCTTCATGCTGCGCGAAACGCGCGCCGGGGATCAGCAGGCTGATGGAAAAGCGCCCGAGGATGGTATCGATGGCCACCGCCATGGTGGAGATACCTTCCAGCGTTTCGCCGCGGTCATAGGCCAGACCGGTACGGCGGATTTCCGCCAGGTGAGCGGTAAGCGCCGGGAAGTCGCGCACCGTCAGGTCGGTCATCGCCTCGTAGGCTTCACCAACCAGCTGACGCGCGGCGGCGTCATCTTCCAGCGCCAGCAGCGCCCGGCCACCGGAGGTGCTGTACAGGGGCAGATTCATGCCGATACGCGGCACCACCCGCAGTTCGCGGTCGGCGACCACGTAATGCACGATCGCCAGCTGCAGGCCGCTGGCCCTGGCCAGCGACACCGTTTCGCCGGTAGCATCAGAGAGCGCCTGCAGCCACGGCTGGGCAATGGCCACCACGTCGGTATGCACGCTGGCAATCAGGCGCAGCAGCGCCGGGCCGAGACGCACGCCACCGGCAGTACCGTTGCTGCGCACCAGCTGCACCGAATCCAGCGCGCTGACGATGCGCTGCACGGTGGAACGCGGTAAATCAACTTCCTGAGCGATCTCACCGAGGCTCATGCCGTTCGGTGTCGCGCCCAGCGCATCAAGAATTCTGGCCGCGCGGCTGATGACCTGAATTCCACTGGTCTTATCATCATCGCGGCACTGTGCAGATTCAGCCATAAAAAAGTCTCTTTCCTTGCTATCGCAGCCCACTTTACCACTAAATGCACGTCCGGACACGCTGTACCACATTGCAATACAGCGAATCACGCTGTAATATTCACGACCAATGTACCACGATGCAATACATTGCATCGATAATGAAAATTTCGGAGTCCTGCTATGAATCCCCAGCCCGCGGTGCTGCCGCCGCCGCATCCCTTTTCGCTTCGCCTGGCGCTGGGGCTGGTCGGCGTGCTGATGGCGACGCTCTGTTCCGGCTTAAACGATCGCGTCACCGACATTGCTCTGGCCGATATCCGTGCGGCGATCGGCATCGACTATGACGCCGGCAGCTGGATCACCTCGGCCTACCAGGCCGCCGAAGTGGCGATGATGATGCTGGCACCCTGGCTGGCGGTGACCTTTTCCCTGCGCCGTTTTACGCTGGTAATCACGCTGGCATTTGCGCTGCTGGCCGCGCTGCAGCCGCTGGTGGTTAACCCGACGCTGTTTATCGGCCTGCGGGTGGTGCAGGGTCTGTCTGGCGGCGCGCTGCCGCCGATGCTGATGACGGTCGCCCTGCGCTTTCTGCCGCCGACCATCAAGCTGTATGGCCTGGCGGCCTATGCGCTGACCGCCACCTTCGGCCCGAATATGGCCACTTCGCTGGCGGCGCTGTGGACCGACTCGGTCGGCTGGCAGTTCACTTTCTGGCAGGTGATCCCGCCGTGCCTGATTGCCGCGCTGCTGGTCGGCTGGGGCATCCCGCAGGACCCATTGCGGCTGGAGCGCTTTCGTCAGGCCGACTGGCTGGGCGCGCTGACCGGCTGCAGCGGCATCGCCCTGCTGGTGTTGTCACTCACCCAGGGGGAGCGGCTGGAGTGGTGGGATTCGCCGCTGATTAGCGGCATGTTGCTGGCCTCGCTGGCGCTGCTGCTGGTGTTCTTTATTAACGAATGGTTCCACCCGCTGCCGCTGTTTAAGCTGCAGATGCTGGCGCGGAAAAATCTCACCCACGGCCTGCTGGTGCTGGCCGGGGTGCTGATGGTGTCGCTGTCCGGTTCTGCGCTGCCTTCCGCCTATTTTGGCCAGGTGGCCGGCTTCCGCAGCGCGGAGTTTGCCCCACTGGCGCTGACCATTGGCCTGCCGCAGCTGCTGATTGCGCCGCTGGTGGCGTCGCTGCTCAATCTGCGCTGGATCGACTGTCGCTGGGTGCTGACCGCCGGTGCCGGGCTGATAATCCTCTCCTGCCTGCTGGGCAGCCAGCTGACCGGCGACTGGGCGCGGCAGAACTTCTGGCTGATCCAGAGCCTGCAGGCCTTTGGCCAGCCGATGCTGATCCTGCCGGTGCTGATGAGCGCCACCAGCGTGGTACAGCCGCCGGAAGGGCCGTTTGCGTCGGCGATGTTTAACACCGTGCGCGGTTTTTCCAGCGTGGCGGCCGGCAGCCTGGTGGAGAACTTTCTCAGCCATCGCGAGAAATTTCACTCGCAGGTGCTGGTCGACGGACTGGGTAACCGCCCGTGGCTGCTGACCGCCGCAGACGCCAACAGCGCCAGCGCGCTGCGGCCGCTGCTGGCCGACGGGTCGGTGAGCTCCGCGGAAAACCTTGGCCACTTCAGCACGCTGCTCAGGCACCAGGCGACGATCCTTAGCATCAGCGACGCCTATCTGATGATTATCGGCTTCGCGCTGCTGCTGGTGCTGCTGACCGCCTGGCTGCCGAAGCGCGTCTGGCCGCCACAAACCCTTTTATCCCCCGTTATGCCATCCGCGAGAACATAATAATGAGCTTTACACCTGCGAAACGCACCGCCCTCCTCGTTCTGTTACTGCTGATTTTGCTGGCGGCCGCGTGGTGGGTCTGGCTCGCCGTCAACCGTCACAGCTACCGCACCGATGATGCGGTGGTCAGCGCCGACTACACGCTGGTGGCACCGAAAATCTCCGGCTATATCCGTGAGGTCAACGTGCGTGATAACCAGCAGGTACAGGCCGGTGACGTGCTGGCCACGCTGGACGATCGCGACTACCGCGTGGCGCTGGAAACCGCCGAAGCCAGCCTGCAGGTCAGCGAGGCGAAGCTGAGCAGCGTGCAGGCGCAGCTGGAACAGCAGCAGGCGAGCATCGCCCAGGCGGAAGCGGCGGTCAGCGCCAGCCAGGCCTCGCTGAGCTATGCCGGGCAAAACGCGGCGCGCTACCGTCAGCTGTTGAAAAGCGGCACCGCCACCGCCGATGAGCAGCAGAAATCCAGTTCGACCATGCTCAGCGCCGCCGCCCAGGTGAAGCAGTATCAGGCCGCCGCGCTGGCCGCCCGTAAAGAGGTGGCGGTGCTGCAGGCCAGCCTGAAGCAGGCGCAGGCGGATATCGCCGTCTCGACCGCCAGCGTCGACCAGGCCAGACTTAACCTCTCCTATACGCGCATTACCGCGCCGATCGCCGGTACCGTCGGCCAGCGCGCGCTGCGTCAGGGAGCGTGGGTGTCGGCCGGTACGCGGATGCTGGCGGTGGTGCCATTGCAGCAGAGCTACGTGCTGGCAAACTTCCTTGAAACCCAGCTGGCGCACGTCAGCCAGGGGCAGCCGGTTAGCATCATCGTGGATGCGCTGCCGGGGGTGACCCTGCGTGGTCATGTGGACAGCATCGCGCCGGCCACCGGTTCGACGTTTGCCGCTATTACCGCCGACAACGCCACCGGGAATTACACCAAAGTGGTTCAGCGGCTGCCGGTAAAAATCGTTCTGGATCAAGGGCAAGCCGATCTGGCCCGGCTGCGCGTGGGGATGTCGGTGGTGCCTGAATTAGAGATGCCATAAATGTGATAAAGATCGCAGCAAGATGATCTTTATTTTGCAAGGGTTTGCGGGTAGATTAGCCGACGATCCTGCCGTGAGTTACTCACGGCGACCCGATCCCGCTACCGTGGTGCTCTGCCCGGCCGGGATCGATTCTGTTCGCGTTACGCAGGTCCGGGATCGCCATTGCCGTAACCGCGCAGAGGAGCAGTACGTGAAATACGCGATGATGGGGATCTCTTTTATCCTGTTTATCTGGGCAGGAACATTTTACCTGATGCTGTAGCAGGTAAAACGGCGGGGCAAGCCGTGGCCTGCCCCGCAACGTTTCTCAGCCCTCTTCCGCGCCCGGTTTTGCCACCGGCGGGGCAATGCCGTCGTCTCGAAACATCGCCTTAATTCCTCTGACCGCCTGACGAATGCGATCGCTGTTTTCAATCAGCGCAAAGCGCACGTGGGTGTCGCCATAATCACCGAAGCCGATGCCCGGCGAAACGCAGACTTTGGCCTTCTCCAGCAGCAGTTTGGCGAACTCCAGCGAGCCCATCTGCGCATAGCGATCGGGGATTTTCGCCCAGACGTACATTGAGGCTTTCGGGTTATCCACCATCCAGCCCGCCTCATGCAGCCCTTTCACCAGCACGTCACGGCGGCGCTTGTACTGCTCGGCGATATCACGCACGCACTGCTGATCGCCCTCCAGCGCGGCGATCGCCGCCACCTGCAGCGGTGTAAAGGTGCCGTAGTCGTGATAGCTTTTGATGCGTGCCAGCGCCGCCACCAGCTCTTTGTTACCGACCATAAAGCCGATACGCCAGCCGGCCATATTGTAGCTTTTCGACAGGGTAAAGAACTCCACCGCCACGTCGCGCGCCCCCGGCACCTCCATAATCGACGGCGCTTTCCAGCCATCGTAAACGATGTCGGCATAGGCAAGGTCGTGGATCACCAGCACGTTGTACTGCTTCGCCAGCGCGATCACCCGCTCGAAGAAGTCCAGCTCCACGCACTGCGCGGTCGGGTTAGACGGGAAGCCGAGGATCATCATTTTCGGCTTGGGATAACTTTCGCGGATCGCCCGTTCCAGCTCGTTGAAGAAGTCCACGCCGGCCACCAGCGGCACCGAACGCACCTGTGCCCCGGCGATCACCGCGCCGTAAATATGAATCGGATAGCTGGGGTTCGGCACCAGTACCGTATCACCGTGATCCAGCGTGGCCAGCATCAGGTGCGCCAGCCCCTCTTTCGAGCCGATGGTGACGATCGCTTCCGATTCCGGGTCGATCTCCACCTGGTAGCGATCGGCGTACCAGCGCGAGATCGCCCGGCGCAGGCGCGGAATGCCGCGCGAGGTTGAGTAGCCGTGGGTGTCGTCACGCTGCGCCACCGCGCAGAGCTTCTCCACGATGTGCGGCGGCGTCGGGCCGTCCGGGTTACCCATGCTGAAATCGATAATATCTTCGCCGCGTCGGCGCGCGGCCATTTTCAGTTCGGCGGTGATGTTAAATACGTAAGGGGGCAGGCGTTCAATACGGGAAAAACGGCGAGCGGAGCTGTTATCAGCCATAGTTATTTTCTCTCTTAACGTTAGCGCCCGGACCATCCGAGCGACGCTGACCACTGCGGTGGTCGAGCAATGAACATAACCGGAGAACGGAACCGCTGTCGAGAGGCTGATTAAAATTTTTATTCGCCGGGATTGATGCGTCCGAACAGCCAGTCGTTGACCCAGCGGCCGCGCAGCAGGTAGTTATCACGCAGCGTGCCTTCCAGTTCAAAACCGTTTTTTTCCAGCACCCGGCGTGATGCCCTGTTGCCCTCCACCACCTGCGCCTTGAGCTTGTGAAACTCACAGTCGGCAAACAGCCAGCGGCTCACCACCCCCAGTGCTTCCGTGCCGTAGCCCTGGCCAAAGGCGTCGCTGCACAGGGTGTAGCCGATCTCTGCCTGGCGGTACGGTGCCCACTCGGCGGTAACGCCGATCATCCCCAGCGACCGCCCGTCCTGCCGCCGACGGATGACGAGGCACAGCATATGAAAACTGGTCACCTGCCAGGGTGCCAGCCGGTCCTGGAATCGCTGACGAATATCCGCCAGCTGCGGTACGGCGCTGATAAATTCCATGCACACCGGATCAGAGTGGATCTGCAGGAACAGCGGCCAGTCTGTCGGCTGCATCAGGCTCAGAGTCAGTCGTTCACTGTTCAGCTGCATTTTTTGCTCACTAAAAGGGGAAGTCTCAACGAAAATGCCTCTCTATTACCTGCCGCTTTTCGTCGTGTAGTGGACCATCATCGCAGATAACTTCGCGAAGAACGACCATGACCCGTCTCAGAATCGACAATATTCCGGACGCGATTCGACCGATCGCCGCGCGGCTGCGCAGGGCGCTGCCGGAGCATGTTCAGATCTTTCAACCGGCCAGCAGCTGGACGACGTGGCGGACGATTTTGAGACGGATTTTCACGGCCGCCTTACGCCAGCCGATCTTACGGTGACGGGAGAACGGCAGATGAAGTAGCGGATTACGCTGGCTTTCCCTATCATAGGCCTATTCTGTTCCGCCAGCCGAGACGCCCGTGCATTCGATGTTTGAGATGTTGCTCGCCGTGTTTGATCGCGCAGCGCTGATGCTAATCTGCCTGTTTTTTATCACCCGCACCCGCCATTTTCGTCAGCTGTTGCAAAAGGAGGAGCACTCCCGTCAGGAGCTGGCGGCGGTCACCGCCATCTTCTCGCTGTTCGCGCTGTTCAGCACCTGGACCGGCGTCAACGTCGACGGCTCGCTGCTCAACGTGCGCACCATCGCCATTATGTCCGGCGGCATTCTGTTCGGCCCCTGGGTCGGCATCGCCACCGGGGTGATTGCCGGCACCCACCGTTTCCTGATCGACATCCACGGCGTCACCTCGGTGCCCTGCCTGATTACCAGCATCACCGCCGGCATTATTTCCGGCTGGATCAACCTTAAGGTGCTCAGGGAGCAGCGCTGGACCGTGGGTATTCTCGGCGGCATGCTGTGCGAATCGCTGACCATGCTGCTGATCGTGCTGTGGGCGACGCCGACCTCGCTGGGGGTGGCGATCGTCAGCGATATTGCGCTGCCGATGATCCTCGGCACCACCAGCATCGGCATTATCGTGCTGCTGGTGCAGAGCGTGGAGGGAGAGCGCGAGGCGATAGCCGCCCGCCAGGCCAAACTGGCGCTGGATATCGCCAATAAAACCCTGCCGCTGTTTCGTCAGGTCAACAGCCAGTCGCTGAGCCAGATTTGCGCCATTATCCGCGAGGATATTCACGCCGACGCGGTAGCGATGACCAGTAAAGAGCAGATCCTCGCCTACGTCGGCGTCGGCGAGGAAAATTACCATAACGGCGATGACGGCATCAGCCCGACCACCGCCACGGCGATCGCCGAGGGTAAAATCATCATTAAGAACAATGATGAGGCGCACCGCACGCCGGAAATCCACTCGATGATCGTCATCCCGCTGTGGGAAAAAGGCGAAGTGACCGGCACGCTGAAAATCTACTACCGCCACGCGCACCGTATCACCTGGTCACTGAAGGAGATGGCGGTCGGGCTGTCGCAGATTATCTCCACCCAGCTGGAGGTCTCCCGCGCCGAACAGCTGCGGGAAATGGCCAATAAAGCCGAGCTGCGCGCGCTGCAGAGCAAGATTAACCCGCACTTCCTGTTTAACGCGCTGAACGCAATTTCCGCCTCGATCCGCCTCAATCCGGACACCGCCCGCCAGCTGATCACCAATCTGTCACGTTATCTGCGCTATAACCTTGAGCTGAATGACGATGAGATAATCGATATCAAGAAAGAGCTGTATCAGGTGATGGATTATATCGCCATTGAGCAGGCGCGCTTCGGCGACAAGCTGTCGGTATTTTACGATATTGAAGAGGACGTCAGCTGCTCGCTGCCCAGTCTGCTGATCCAGCCGCTGATTGAGAACGCCATCGTGCACGGCATCCACCCCTGCCGCGGCAAAGGCGTGGTGACGCTCGGCATCAACGACCTCGGCGATCGGGTGCGGATTACCGTGCGCGATACCGGCAACGGCATCAGCGAAGAGGTGATGGCGCGCGTGAGAAACAACGAGCTGCCCGGCAATAAAATCGGCCTGCTTAACGTTCACCACCGGGTCCGCCTGTTATATGGCGAGGGGCTGTCCATTCAGCGCCTGAATCCCGGTACCGAAATTTCCTTCTGCGTGAGTAAAAACGGCGACCTGCTGCCGGGAAACCCACGCGTAACGCTGTCGGTCTGAGGCGGATAAACATATGAAAGCGATTATCGTTGAGGATGAGTTCCTCGCCCAGCAGGAGTTGAGCTGGCTGGTGCGCCAGCACAGCCAGATCGAGATTGTCGCCACCTTTGACGACGGGCTGGAGGTGCTGAAGTACCTGCAGACCCACCAGGTGGACGTGATTTTTCTCGACATCAACATTCCGTCGCTGGACGGCATGCTGCTGGCACAAAATATCAGCAAGTTTGCCAGTAAACCGCTGATCGTGTTCATTACCGCCTACAAAGAGCATGCGGTGGACGCCTTTGAGCTGGAGGCGTTTGACTACATACTGAAGCCGTATCACGAGATGCGCATCATCACCCTGCTGCGCAAGCTGGAGAGCCACAGCCAGCAGCATCCGCCGCTGAGCAGCGCGGCGTCACGCCCGGCGGCGCACACCGTCAATCTGGTGAAGGATGAGCGGATTATCGTTACCGATATCAATGATATCTACTACGTGGAAGCCCATGAGAAGCTGACGTTTGTCTATACGCGGCGGGAAGAGTATGTGATGTCGGTGAATATCAGCGAGTTTTGCAGCCGGCTGCCGGAAGCGGAATTCTTCCGCTGCCACCGCTCGTACTGCGTCAATATCAGCAAGATCCGCGAGATCGAACCCTGGTTTAACAGCACCTATATCCTCAAGCTTCGCGACCTGGAGTTTCAGGTGCCGGTCAGCCGCAGCAAGGTGAAAGCCTTCCGCCAGCTGATGCGCCTGTAGCGCAGCGGCTGGCGAAGCTTAGGCTTACAGCACGCGGCCCAGCGCCTGGCGCAGGTGCGCACCGGCGCCCAGCAGGCCCGGCTGATCGTGGGTGATCAGGTACACCGGGATATCGGCAACGTACGCTTTAAAACGCCCTTTATCTTCAAAGGCCGCGCGGAAGCCGGAGGCCTTAAAGAATTCGAGGAAGCGCGGCACGATGCCACCGGCGATATAGACGCCGCCGAAGGTGCCAAGGTTCAGCGCCAGGTTGCCGCCGAAGCGCCCCATAATCACGCAGAACATCGCCAGCGCGCGGCGGCAGTCGGTGCAGCTGTCGGCCAGCGCGCGTTCGGTAACGTCGCGCGGCTTCAGCGGTTCCGGCACCCGGTCATCGGATTTGACGATCGCCCGGTAGAGGTTAACCAGCCCGCCGCCCGACAGAATGCGTTCGGCGGAGACGTGGCCCAGCTCGCCGCGCAGCACTTCCAGAATCTGGTCTTCTTCTTCACTGTTGGCAGCGAAGTCAACGTGGCCGCCCTCGCCCGGCAGGCTGACCCAGCGCTGGTCAACGTGAACCAGATGCGCCACCCCCAGCCCGGTACCGGCACCGTAAATCGCTACCGGCTTGTCTTTGACCGGCGCGCCGCCGCCGAACTGCAGCAGATCGTCGGCAGACAGCATCGGCACCGCCATCGAAACGGCGGTGAAGTCGTTGATGATCTCCAGCTGATGCAGGCCAAGGTTGCCCTGCATCTCGCGGGTGGAGAAGCTCCAGTCATGGTTGGTCATCTCAACCCGATCGCCGGTAATCGGGCAGGCGATAGCGATGCACGCCTCGCGGATCTCCAGCTTCTGCTCGTCCAGGAACGTGCGGATCACCGCCTCCAGACTGGCGTAATCAGAGGTTGAAAAAGTTTTGGCCTGTGAAATGGCCCCGGTTTCGATCTCGCACAGCGCGAGACGCGCGTTGGTGCCGCCGACGTCGCCGACTAGGGCAAACTGCGTCATGGTGGTTTAGCTCCGCTGAAAAGAATGAGCGTTACTATAAGTATCTGCAGGCAAAACAACAACTGCCGCCCTCACTCCACGCTGTTACGCTGCTCCAGCGACTGCGTCACCGCCGCCAGCAGCGGCGGAACATCCTGCTGCGGCAGCACCACCTCAATCAGTGACAGGCGCGAGGCATCCGCAATCTGTTCCAGCACGCCGTGCAGCTGCACGCCCTGGGTCACCCGCCAGCACTGCGCCTGGCTGCCGAGCTGCATCGCCTGCGGCAGGCGCGTCCAGTCCCAGCCGGGGATGTCGTTGTAGCGCTGTTCGGCACCGTGGATCGCCCGTTCGACGGTGTAGCCGTCGTTATTCAGCACGAAGATCAGCGGGTGCAGCCCGTCGCGCTGCATGCTGCCCAGCTCCTGGATGGTCAGCTGGGCGGCCCCGTCACCGATAATCAGGATCGTACGGCGCCCGCTGTCGGCCGTCTGCGCGCCAAAGGCGGCGGGCAGCGTGTAACCGATCGATCCCCACAGCGTCTGTACCACCAGCCGCGCCTCCGCCGGCAGACGCAGCGCCGCCGCGCCAAACGCGGCGGTGCCCTGATCGGCCAGCAGGATATCGCCGGGGCGCAGGAAGGCCTGTATCGCCTGCCAGAACCCCCGCTGGGTCAGGTCGTCCGCGTCCTCCTGCTCCATCTCCGGCGGGGCAATAATCTGCCGCTGCCACCCGCTGCCGTACCGCAGCGCCAGCCGGTGCAGCTCCGCCAGCGCCTGCGCCATCGGGATGCCGCTGAACTCGCGGCCGGCGACCTGGCTGCTGAACAGGCCAACGTCGATATTTTTTTCCACGGGGATCTGCTGGGTGAAACCGGCGGTGATGGTATCGGTGTACTTAACGCCGACGGTGATAATCACCTCGCTCTGTTCAATCACCTCGCGGGTGGCCGGGGCGCTGCAGCGGCCGGCATAGGTGCCGGCAAAGCCGTACAGCGACTCCGGCAGCACGCTTTTGCCCATCAGCAGGGTGGCAAACGGCATCGGCACCTCGCTCAGCCAGGCGCTGAGCCGCTCGCGCTGCTGCGCCCGGTCGGCGAGAAAGTCGGCCAGCAGGGAAACGCGTTGAGCGGCGGCCAGTTGCCGCTCTGCCGCCACGCTAAAAGCCTGCAGCTGTTCGCTATCCACGCTCTGAGCGCGATCCAGCGGCGTTACCGGCGGCAGGATGCGGCTGGCCGCTACGTTGGTCGCCAGCAGCAGGTAGACCGGGCGGCGCTCGCGCAGGGCGCAGACCAGCACCCGGTCAATTTCCGCCGCAGCGTTGTCGGCGGTCAGCACGCTGCTGGCGACCACCACCTCCTGATGCATACGCAGAAAGTGGCGGAAGTCGCCGTCGCCCAGCGTGTGGTGCAGCAGTTCCGCGCTGCGCTGCGAGGCCTGCGCCGGGGCACCGACAATGTGCACCACCGGCAGATACTCGGCGTAGCTGCCGGCCACGCCGTTCAGCGCGCTCAGCTCCCCCACGCCGAAGGTGGTCAACAGGGCCCCTGCGCCGCGGCAGCGGGCGTAACCGTCTGCCGCGTAGGCGGCGTTCAGCTCGTTGGCACAGCCGACCCACGCCAGCTGCGGATGCGCAATCACGTGATCGAGAAACTGCAGGTTGTAGTCACCGGGCACGCCAAACAGATGATCGATGCCGATCTCATTCAGGCGGGCCAGCAGATAGTCGCTAACGGTATAGCTGTTCATCGCACACTCTCCGGTTGAGCTAACGCTTTGAGTATCTGCGATAATCAGACCTCTGGCCGCAATCGAACGTGCGACAGCCGCAGAATTCCCACGGCAAAACTGGCAAGCCAGCGTTACGCGCTACAAAGTCTCTGAGTTGCGATCTGCCGCGCGCTTTCGCATAGTGTAAACGTATACACTAAACCGCTGCGTTACCGGACTCATCTTCTTTTTATGGGATAATATTATGTTTTATCAGGCAGATGGACATCGTTATGACGGCATGACCTACCACCGCTGCGGGCGCAGTGGCCTTAAGCTTCCGGCGATTTCTCTTGGGTTATGGCACAATTTTGGTGACAGCACCCGCGTCGATAACAGCCGTGACCTGCTGCGCCACGCGTTTGATAACGGTATCACGCATTTCGATCTGGCCAATAACTACGGCCCGCCGCCCGGCTCCGCCGAGGAGAATTTTGGCCGCATCCTGCGCGAAGACTTTCGCCCGTGGCGCGATGAGCTGGTGATCTCCAGCAAGGCCGGTTACACCATGTGGGATGGCCCTTACGGCGACTGGGGTTCACGTAAATACCTGATTTCCAGCCTTGATCAGAGCCTGAAGCGCATGGGGCTGGAGTACGTGGATATCTTCTATCACCACCGTCCCGATCCGGAAACCCCGCTGGAAGAGACCATGACCGCACTGGACCACATCGTGCGTCAGGGCAAGGCGCTGTACGTCGGGCTTTCCAACTACCCGGCCGGGCTGGCGGCAGAGGCGATTACGATGCTGAAACAGCTGGGCACCCCGTGCCTGATCCACCAGCCGAAGTATTCGATGTTTGACCGCGCGCCGGAAGGTGGCCTGCTGGACGTGCTGTCTGAGCAGGGCGTTGGCTCAATCGCCTTCTCACCGCTGGCCGGCGGCATGCTTACCGACCGCTATCTGAACGGTATTCCGCAGGACTCGCGCGCCGCCAGCGGCAGCCCGTTCCTCAGCAGCGACCGCTTAACGCCGGAGACGCTGGATAAGGTCAGCCGCCTGAACGCGCTGGCGCAGCAGCGCGGGCAGAAGCTGTCGCAGATGGCGCTGGCGTGGGTGTTGCGCGGCGACCGCGTGACCTCGGTGCTGATCGGTGCCAGCAAGGTCAGCCAGATCGACGATGCGCTGGGCATGCTGCAGCAGCGCACCTTTAGCGAGCAGGAGCTGGCGCAGATCGACGCTATTCTGGGCTGACACGATCCTCTGAGCGAAACCGTATTCTTTGCAGTCTGTTACGGGCGATGGGCCCTGACAGGCTGCCCTGAATCCTGCTTTATGCCCCAGGCTGACGGGAGCCTGAAATCTGACGGCTCCCGGACCTGTTACCAGGCTGTTTTGCACTTTCAGCGTATCCGGACCTGTGCTTACCCGTTAGTTCCCGGCCGATCTGCCCAGCCGGTTTCACGTTGTCATAACGTCTGTAGCAGCGCAGTGAACCCCGCCCTGTGTCCAGAGACCTTCTCCAGACAACTCTTAAATCCGCGCCGGGGCCGATTTTTCAGAATCAGCCAGATAGTCTCACCGGACGACGCCTTATACTCTCCCCGTCAGAGCGGTGACGTTATGCCGCTGATAAGGAGAAACAATGAAACGCTTTCTGATTATTGCCAGCCTGCTGGCAGGTTTAGCACTTCCGCTTTTCAACACAGCACAGGCCACCGGTGCCAGCATTTCACTGCTGCCCGGCGTCACCCTCCATTTAGGCGACCAGGACGATCGTGGCCGCTACTGGGACGGCGGCCGCTGGCGCGACCGGGGCTGGTGGAAGAATAATTACCGCTACGACGAAGGGCGCTGGTGGCGGCACGCCGAATGGCGACGCCATGAGCAGATGCGCCGCCATCATCAGTGGGAAAAAGAGCGCCGCTGGCACGAGCGTGAGCGGCAGCGCGAGTGGCGTCACCACGAGAAAGAACGTCGCCATCACGAAAAGGAGTGGCGTCGTCACCATTAACCCACAGCACAGCGCATCATGGCGCAGCTAACTGAACGCCATCGCTAAGGCATCATGCGAGTGACAGCGTTGCGCAGTTAAAAAAAAGCGGCTCATCAGGAGCCGCTTTTTTGCGTAAGGGTTCAGGTCTTCCCCGGATGAGCTCAGGTAACGCCATCAGCGCAGGTGGTGACGATCGCAGCGTTGCCTAGCGCAGCATCGATACCAGCAGATAGCCGTTCAGGATCACCACCAGGATGACGATCAGCCAGCCGATGTTCTGCATCAGCCGCGAGTTGGTCATGTCGCCCATCAGCTGACGGTTGCCGGTAAAGGCCAGCAGCGGCACCAGCGCCAGCGCGATACCAAAGCTCAGCAGCACCTGGCTCATCACCAGAATGCGCGTTGGCTCGATCCCGGAGAGGATCACGATAAACGACGGCAGCATGGTGATCACCCGTCGCACCAGCAGCGGGATATGGAAGTGGATAAAGCCCTGCATCACCACCTGGCCTGCCATGGTGCCGACGACCGTCGAGGAGAGCCCCGCCGCCAGCAGGCTCAGGCCAAACACCAGCGCGGCGGAGCGGCCCAGCAGCGGGTCGAGGGTGACCCACGCCTCCTCCAGCTCGGCCACGCCGCTGTGGCCGCTAAAGTGGAAAGCGGCGGCGGCGGTGGCCATCATCGCCAGGTTAACGAAACCGGCGATGGTCATGGCGACCGCCACATCCATCCGCGTGGCGCTGTAGCGCTCGCCGCGCGTGCCGCCTTCATCCTTTTGCGTCAGCGACGAATGCAGGTAGATGACGTGCGGCATAATGGTGGCACCGAGCACCCCGGCCGCCAGCAGCACGGCGTCCGCCGTCGGCAGTGACGGGATCGCCATCCCTTTCACCAGCTCGACCACGTTGGGCTGCGAGAAGAACAGTTCAATAATGTAGGCCGCGGCAACGAACAGCAGCAAGCCGCCGATCAGCAGCTCCAGCGGTTTCTGCCCGCGGTTCTGCAGCATCAGGATCAGGAACGTGGCCACGCCGGTCAGCACCGCGCCCTGCAGTAAGCTGACGCCAAACACCAGTTTAAAGCCGATTGCCGCGCCGATAAATTCCGCAAGGTCGGTGGCCATGGCAATGATTTCCGCCTGTACCCAGTAGAACCACACCAGCGGGCGCGGATAGCGGTCGCGGATATGCTCACAAAGGTTTTTGCCGGTAGCTATGCCAAGCTTGGCGGACATCAGCTGGATCACCATCGCCATGATATTGGCCCACACCACCACCCACAGCAGCGTGTAGCCGTAGCTGGCGCCGGCCTGGATATTGGTGGCGAAGTTGCCGGGGTCGATATAGCCGATTGCGGCGATAAAAGCCGGCCCCATCAGGGCAAATTTGACTTTTCGCTGGCTGCGGATGCGCTGTTCTGCAGTACGACTTTCCTGCATGGTGGTTACCCCTGGTTGGCGTGGCTTCACGCCCGGTTCTGACAACGTAGTGATGAATACACCGGCATATCGGGTGTTTTATATCCACCAAAATAGCAAGCGCTAAAAGTTATAGCAATGGCTATAATTTGTATAAATATGTCAGCATGGCGCAAAAATGCGTCCTCAGACACTGTAGGGGATTGAGAATCTGCTTTCCAGACGCAGGCTGTTTTTTTCATCATCATTGAGCGCGTATTGCACTAAAGGCCCCCCTGCGCGGATAATCAACCACGCTGACGGCCGTTTACGGCCAAAAACCTGTGACGCCTCAAGCTTTTCTGCAATCCCATGCAATAGGTAATTGTTATATTGCGACGCAGTTCTCGTTTTTCCGCTCCTTGTTACATAGAATGTGCAACGAAATATAACTGCCCTCAAATTTGGAGCATACATGTCCCGCTATCTTCACTTCGCTTTGGCGCTGGCGCTGGTTGCCGTGCTGGCCTTACTGGTCAGCCGTGACCGCAAAAATATCCGCGTCCGCTTTGTCATACAGCTGCTGGTGATTGAAGTTGTGCTGGCCTGGTTCTTCCTGAACTCAGAAGCCGGCCTTGGATTCGTGAAAGGCTTTTCGGATCTGTTTGAAAAACTGCTTAAATATGCCGCAGAGGGGACTAACTTCGTCTTCGGTAATATGAGCGATAAGGGACTGGCCTTCTTCTGGCTGAACGTGCTTTGCCCGATCGTGTTTATCTCCGCGCTGATCGGTATTCTGCAGCATTTCCGCATCCTGCCGATCATCATCCGCGCCATCGGTACGGTGCTGTCGAAGGTGAACGGCATGGGGAAACTGGAGTCATTTAACGCGGTCAGCTCGCTGATTCTGGGACAGTCAGAGAACTTTATCGCTTATAAAGATATCCTCGGCAAAATGTCTGAACGCCGCATGTACACCATGGCAGCTACCGCGATGTCGACCGTGTCGATGTCAATCGTCGGTGCCTACATGACCATGCTGCAGCCGAAGTACGTGGTCGCCGCACTGGTGCTGAACATGTTCAGTACCTTTATCGTGCTGTCGCTGATCAACCCGTACCGCGTGGACAGCGAAGAAGATCTGAAGCTGAACAATACCCATCAGGGACAGAGCTTCTTTGAAATGCTTGGCGAATATATCCTCGCAGGTTTCAAAGTGGCAGTGATCGTGGCCGCGATGCTGATCGGTTTTATCGCTCTGATCTCCGCCATTAACGCCCTGTTCGACACCATCTTCGGCATCAGCTTCCAGGGCATTCTCGGCTACGTCTTCTTCCCGTTTGCATGGGTGATGGGCGTTCCGGCCGGTGAAGCGCTGCAGGTGGGCAGTATTATGGCCACCAAACTGGTTTCTAACGAATTTGTTGCCATGATGGACCTGCAGAAGATCGCCGGTACCCTGTCGCCACGTGCGGAAGGTATCCTGTCGGTGTTCCTGGTCTCCTTCGCTAACTTCTCGTCGATCGGCATCGTCGCCGGTGCGATTAAAGGTCTGCATGAAGAGCAGGGCAACGTGGTGTCACGTTTCGGTCTGAAACTGCTGTACGGCTCGACGCTGGTGAGCGTGCTCTCCGCTTCCATCGCCGGTCTGGTGCTGTAATTCTCTGGCGGGGCCGCCCGGCCCCGCCCGTAATTGCTGATTTTTTCTTTCTTATCAATTATTACGCATTTCCCCTCGCTGCCTTTCGGATCCAGGATTGAGCCTCACCTCCCCTGCCCCGCGAACGACGCTCGCGTCATCGCCCCGATTCGGAACCGCTGATATGTCTGAGAAAAACCTGTTAATCCGTGATACACAACACCTCCTGAACGCGCTGAACGCCGGCGAAGAGCTGGCGCTGGTCGACGCCCGTGAAGAGGTGCCGTTTGCCGGTGGACATCCGCTGTTTGCAGTCAATATCTCGGTATCAAAGCTGGATATTGAGATCCTGAACCGCATTCCCCGGCTGAACACGCCGGTCACCCTGTACGATAACGGCGAGGGCCTGGCACGCGTGGCGGCCGAGCGGCTGCGGGAGATTGGTTATACCGACGTCGCCCTGCTGGCCGGTGGGCTGGCAGGCTGGGTGGAAGGCGGCGGTGAGCTGTTCAGCGGCGTTAACAGCCCGGCAAACGGCTTTGCCAGCCTGGTCGACAACTCTACGGCCACCCCACTGCTTGGCACAGAACAGCTGGCGCTGCAGCTGGAGAGCCAGGACAACGGCGCACGGTTAAGCGCGGTGGAAGCGCGTACGCTGGCCGATCGTGCCGGGGTGCAGCGCATCACGCTGGCCGGGTTGCAGCAGTGGCAACAGCAGGAGCGGACGCTGTACCTGTTTGATGTACGCGTGCTGGCGGAGTATCAGCAGGGGCACCTGCCTGGCTCACGCTCCGTACCTGCCGCGCAGCTGGTAAAAGAGACCGATCAGTTCGCCAGCGTGCTGAATGCGCGCATCGTGCTGATCGACGACGGTGACGGCGTGCGTGCCACCGTCGCGGCCAGCTGGCTGGCGCAGCAGGGCTGGCAGGTGGCGATCGTTGATGGCCTGCAGGCGGCAGACTTCAGCGTCAGCGGTGGCTGGTCACCGAAGGTGCCTGAACTGGATGCTCAGCCTCAGGTGACACCGGCCGAACTGACGGCGCGGCTGGCGGAAGGTGATACCCAGGTACTGGACTTCACCACCAGCGCCAACTACGTCAACGCGCATATTCCCGGCGCGGCCTGGCTGCAACGCGCGGCGCTGACCACCGCCGGGGCAGACGCGCTGCCCGCAGCAGAGCGCTACGTAGTGACCTGCGGCAGCAGCCTGCTGGCCGCTTACTCTGCGGAGCAGCTGCGCCAGCTGACCGGCAAAGAGGTGCAGGTGCTGACCGGCGGCAATACCGCGTGGAAAGCGGCCGGGCTGCCGGTGGAACAGGGTGAAACCACGCTGCTGCTGCCACGCATCGACCGCTTTCTCCGCCCGGAGGAGCGCAGCAACCCCAGCGCGGCAGAAATCGCCCTGCAGGACGCCTGGCGCCAGGGCCTGCCTGCGCAGCTGGCGCGTGACGGCAGCCACCGCTTTAAGGTGCTGGCCGCGTAAAGCGCAGCGTGGTGAGCGGCCAGCCACGAACGGTGCATCGTCAAACGTGAACTGTGAACTGTGAACTGTGAACTGTGAATCGTGAACTATGGGTTGCAGGCTGTAAGCGGTGAGCAGTGAGCAGTGAGCAGTGAGCAGTGAGCAGTGAGCAGTGAGCAGTGAGCAGTGAGCAGTGAGCAGTGAGCAGTGAGTGATGAATAGCGGGTGGCGGGTCGGCAATGCCGGCCCGTTCTGTTTTCGGGGCGTGATTAAAATAGCCACCCGCCGATTTCAGACCGCAGAAACGACAAAAATCCGCCTGAGCAGATTTTGTGTTAAATCAGAAGATTTAAGAATTTTGGTGGAGATAAGCGGGATCGAACCGCTGACCTCTTGCATGCCATGCAAGCGCTCTCCCAGCTGAGCTATACCCCCACTGCATAAAACTTCGGCTTTCGGTGCCACCTCATCCTCTGGTAAAGATTTGGTGGAGATAAGCGGGATCGAACCGCTGACCTCTTGCATGCCATGCAAGCGCTCTCCCAGCTGAGCTATACCCCCAGTCCGAAAAGCCGTGTCGTGTTGACGGGGTGCATATTATGGAACGGGGGCCGGAGTGTCAACGGCAAATTTTAAAACTGCGACCGATCGCTGAAAAAGCCGCCACCGCGCTGAAAAAAGCACTAATTTGTCGGTTAATTCAACAGGCTAAGGCAAAAAGAAGGCGGCAATTCGCACCACTGCGCAGAGCAAAAAGGCGTTTGCAGACAGCAACTGGAGAAAAGAGTGCGGGCCGACAGGCAGATGAGCATGACAACGGCTTTACCCTGTGAGGCAGATAACCGTGATAATGGCTTTTGCCCTGTGAGGCAGATGATGACGATCGCGGCTCATGCTTTAGTCAATGGGTGACAAGGGTGAGAAGTGCCTTGCCAGTTCGCAGACAATGGAAAGATCGGCGGCGGTGGGGACATCATTAAGTGAGTCACGTCACGGCTTTTGGGCGAATGCGCAGCAACGCACATTGACCACAAAGCGGGCAAGGTTAAGAAATAGCACTACACATCAGTAATTTAGCATTTTCTGTTAAGTAATCGTTATTATGAAGAAAATTCACACTTGTATTTGTTAAAATCCCATGCAAAACTGCGCCCGCTTACGGATACCGGGGCCGTTATCGCGCAGGATAAGCGCCGCCGCCTCCGGTAGTTTCTCCTGTTACTTACATCCAGAGTCTCCCATGTCTTTGCATACACCAAAAGAAATCGCCGCCATTGCCGTGCAATCCGGCGTGGCGAAAAGTCATACCCCGATCTCCGCCATTCTGATCCTCGGTTTCATGGCCGGTTCCTTTATTAGCTTCGGCTTCCTGCTCTATATCCATATTGTTTACCAGTTGCCTGCTGAATGGGGTTCATTCAGCCTGCTGCTGGGCGCTGCGGTGTTTCCGGTGGGGATTATCCTGACCGTTCTGTGCGGCGGTGAGCTGCTGACCGGTAATATGATGCTGCTGCCGATGGCCTGGTTCTCACGCCAGATCCAGCTGAAACACGTGCTGCAAAACTGGTTCTGGGTGACGCTGGCCAACTTCCTCGGCAGTATTACCGTTGCATGGCTGTTTGGCCATATGCTGGGTATGACCGAAGGCGTGTTTCTGAAGAAGACGCTGGCGATTGCCAACGCCAAGGTCAACGCGGATTTCCTGCAGGCGTTTATTTCCGGCATCGGCTGCAACTGGCTGGTGTGCCTGGCTACCTGGCTGGCGTACTCCAGTAAAGACGTGGTCGGCAAGATCCTCGGCATGTGGTTCCCGATCATGGCCTTCGTGGCGATCGGCTTCCAGCACGTGGTGGCTAATATGTTTGTGGTACCTGCGGCAATCTTTGCGGGGTATCTGAGCTGGGGCGAGTACCTGCCTAACTTTGTTGCCGTGTTCCTCGGCAATACCGTTGGCGGCGCGGTGTTTGTTGGCCTCGCCTACTACCTTGCTTACCGCCCGCGCCCGGAAGAGAGCGCCCTTTCCCGCTGATCGCTCCCTCCCCTGCGGTCAGCGGGGGAGCATTTCCCGTCATTTCGCTCTTTTTCGCTCGTTTTGCTGCAAGGTTCGGCATTCTAATTGGTTGTTCGCGTGATGAATTGTTGTAATATGTTCAATTACTTTATTCGGCAAAAGGGACATTAAAGTGAAAAAGGATTGGTTAACACCGGAAGAACTGGCACAGCAAACGGGCTTCAGCAGACAAACCATCAACAAGTGGGTGAAGAAAGAGGGCTGGACCACCGCGCCGAAACCGGGCGTTCAGGGTGGAAAAGCGCGCATCATCCATATTGATGAGCGGGTAAGGCAGTATCTGAAATCAACACGCCACGCTGCCGAGCCGGCGGCGCATTATCGCGTTAATCAGAATACGTTACCGGCGCTGCTGGTCAGTTCGTTACAGCAACTCAGCAACGAAGAGCAGGAACAGCTGGCGGCACTGCTGTTGCGGGAAGGGATTCAGGGTATTCTGCAGCGGCTGGGCATCGGTAACAGCTGAAAAAAAACCGGCCATCAGGCCGGTTTTTTATTGCGCTTACTGCGCTTCGCGGGCGCTGATGTACTCCAGCGCTTTGCCAATCCGCGCCACGCTGCGCGACTGACCGATAGCGTGAACGGTTACGTCCAGCCCGGGTGACTGCCCGGCACCGGTCACCGCGACGCGCAGCGGCATACCGACTTTACCCATCCCCACTTCCAGCTCATCCGCGCTGGCCTGAATCGCCGCGTGCACGTTTTCCGCCGTCCAGTCGCTCAGGGCGGCCAGCTTGTCGCGCACCACTTCCAGCGGCTGACGCGCTACCGGGCGCAGATGCTTCTTCGCGGCGTCCGCGTCAAACTCATCAAATTCTTCATAGAAGTAGCGGCAGGAGGCGGCCATCTCTTTCAGCGTCTTGCTGCGTTCGCCCAGCAGCCTGACCAGCTGCGCCAGCTCAGGCCCGGTGCGGGTGTCGATGTTTTCCTGCTCGATATGCCACTGCAGCTGGGTAGCCACGTATTCCGGCGCCAGCGTATTGATATAGTGGTGGTTCAGCCACTGCAGTTTCTCAGTATTAAAGGCACTGGCAGACTTGCTGACCTGATCCAGCGAGAACAGTCTGGTCATCTCTTCCACGCTGAAAATTTCCTGATCGCCGTGAGACCAGCCCATGCGCACCAGGTAGTTCAGCAGCGCTTCCGGCAGGTAGCCGTCATCGCGGTACTGCATCACGCCCACCGCGCCGTGGCGCTTGGACAGTTTTTTGCCGTCGTCGCCGAGGATCATCGACACGTGCGCATAAACCGGAACCTGCGCGCCAATCGCCTTCAGGATGTTGATCTGACGCGGGGTGTTATTGATATGGTCTTCACCGCGGATTACGTGGGTGATGCCCATATCCCAGTCGTCAATCACCACGCAGAAGTTGTAGGTCGGCGCGCCGTCGGTACGGCGAATGATCAGGTCATCCAGCTCCTGGTTGCTGAACTCGATCGGTCCGCGGATCTGGTCGTCGAAAATCACCGAGCCTTCCTGCGGGTTACGGAAACGCACCACGTGCGGTTCATCATCCGCGTGATGGTCGTGGCTGTCGCGGCAGCGGCCGTCATAGCGCGGCTTCTCGCCGTTGGCCATCTGCGTTTCACGCAGGGTTTCCAGCCGCTCTTTTGAGCAGTAGCATTTATAGGCGCTGCCCGCTTCCAGCATCTGGTCGATCACGCTGTTATAACGGTCGAAGCGTTTAGTCTGGTAATACGGGCCCTCATCCCAGTCAAGATTCAGCCAGTTCATCCCATCCATGATCGCATCGATCGCCTGCTGGGTGGAACGCTCCAGGTCGGTGTCTTCAATACGCAGCACAAACTCGCCGCCGAGGTTACGGGCAAACAGCCAGGAGTAGAGCGCCGTGCGTGCGCCACCAACGTGCAGATAGCCGGTTGGGCTGGGAGCGAAACGGGTTTTGATTTTCATTAATGACTGCCTTATTACGCGAATGCTTTGGCCTGAGGCAGAGCCGATACCGGCCCTGCTTTGAGTGGCACATATTCTATCACCGCAGGGCGAATCCTCAACGCCAATCCCCCCTTATGCCGCAGTTGCATGAATAAAATCCGCCAGCCCGCGGCGGTTTTTGCCTGCAAACACAGCAGGTTGATTATTTTTACGACGAACGCACCTTTTCCCCGTAAAAAGCGTTGACTCATTTTGGCGGTTCCCTATAATGCGACTCCACACAGCGGGGGTGATTAGCTCAGTTGGTAGAGCATCTCCTTTACACGGAGGGGGTCGGCGGTTCGAGCCCGTCATCACCCACCATTCAAATTGAATGATGCCCGCAGTGTTAAGCAGTACCCGGAAATTCGCGTTATGGGTGATTAGCTCAGTTGGTAGAGCATCTCCTTTACACGGAGGGGGTCGGCGGTTCGAGCCCGTCATCACCCACCATAATTTGCGATATGTCCGGCAGCAGTAACGATATGGGTGATTAGCTCAGTTGCCCGTCATCACCCACCATATCGGGTCGTTAGCTCAGTTGGTAGAGCAGTTGACTTTTAATCAATTGGTCGCAGGTTCGAATCCTGCACGACCCACCAGTGTTAAGAAGGCGCCCTAAAGGCGCCTTTTTGCTGTGCGCAAATCGTCAGGGTTCGAACCTGCAGCAGGTTCGGGTCGAGCGACAGCGAGACAACGTTGCCAGCGGCAACGGCTTCCCTTTCACTTTCTTATCGCTTCTTTTACGCTTTACTGCCTCAAGCTCTGCGCCCCCGCTCCGATAACCGTTAATGGTTAACCAGAAAGGAGTAAACCATGTCCACTATCAGTACCAGCACCCCCTCGGTGACGTCCGGTTCATCTTCCGGCAGCGGCGGGGCTTCCCAGACGGCCAGTATTGCTAAACAGATCACCGCCCTGCAGCAGCAGTTGAAGGACCTCAGCTCGGACAATACCCTGACCACCGAGCAGAAACAGGAAAAACAGCAGCTGATTCAGGCGCAGATCCAGCTACTGGAGGCGCAGCTGGCGCAAATCCAGCAGCAGCAGGCGGAAAAGGCCGCCGCCCAGGCGCAGCAGAGTAAAGCCGCCGACAGCGGCAGCAGCAAGGTGGCCGACGGCGTCAACCGTCCAACCGAAACCAATACCCTGAACGTCTATATCTAAAACGGTGATGTCAGGCGGCGCTGTTGCGTCAGCAGTTCGGCCTGCTGGCGCACCAGCTGCCAGATTGCCTCACCGGCGGGCGTCAGCGAGCGGTTTTTACGCCGTACCAGCATAACGGAACGGTTTATTTCCGGCAGCAGCCGCCGCACCAGCAGCGGCCGTCCCTCCGGCAACGGCAGTGCCAGTGCGGGCAGAATGCTGATGCCGATGCCCGCTTCCACCATCGGATAGAGGGTCACCGGGTGACCGATCTCCTGAGCAATCTCCGCCTGCACCCGTTGCTCCCGCAGCGCCCGATCGATCAGCACCCGACTACCCGAGGCATAGTCCTGCAGCACCAGCGTACGCTGGTTGAGCATCTGCCAGCTGACCGCGGCTTCCCGCGCCAGCGGATCGTCGCGGCGACACAGCAGCAGAAAGGGTTCTTCCAGAATCGCCTCGCACTCCAGGTCGTCATCCTGCAGCGGACCGATAACGATGCCAAAATCCACCTCGGCGTTACGCACGCTCTGCAACACCCACTGCTGCGGGCGATCGCGCAGCATCACCTTAATCTCCGGGTAGTGCTGCTGGCCGGCTGCAAGGCACTGCGGCATAAGATGGGCGGAAACCGTCTGGCTGGCCGCCACCCGCACCGTCCCGCTGCGCTGCTGACCGTAGCTGCGCACGTCGAGCAGCGTATTGTTCAGCTCCTCCAGCAGCCGCTCAAGCCGGCTGGCCAGCTGCTCGCCGGCTTCGGTCAGCAGGACTTCCCTTGTGGTGCGATCCAGCAGACGGATGCCCATCTCCGTCTCCAGCTCTTTAATGCTGTGGCTGACCGCCGACTGGCTGAGGCCAATCAGCTGCCCGGCCCTGCTGAAGCTGCCCTGCTGCGCCACCGCCACAAACACCCTGAGCTGACGTAAGGAGTAATTCATCTGTTTATTTCATATATGGATTCAATAAATCGATTTTATTTATAAACCGGCCAGATGCACAATAGCATCCATGATTTTTTAACCAGGCATTAACAATGGGCATTTTCCGTATCGATCCACTGATGTTGAAACTGATTATCACCGTGTTGCTGGCCAGCTTTCTGCCGGCGCGCGGTCACTTCGTTGATTTCTTTGAGTGGCTGACCACCGCCGCTATCGCCCTGCTGTTCTTTATGCACGGTGCCAAGCTCTCTCGTGAGAAGATCATCGCCGGCGGCGGCCACTGGCGGCTGCACCTGTGGGTGATGTTCAGCACCTTTGTGCTGTTCCCGGCGCTCGGCATGCTGTTTGTCTGGTGGCACCCGCTGCCGCTCAGCACCGAGATGTACACCGGCTTTATGTATCTGTGCATTCTGCCGGCCACCGTGCAGTCATCGATTGCCCTGACCTCACTGGCCGGAGGCAACGTGGCCGCCGCCGTCTGCAGCGCCTCAGCCTCCAGCCTGCTTGGGGTGTTTATCTCCCCCCTGCTGGTCGGGCTGCTGATGAATGTGCACAGTGACGCCGCCGGCGGCAGCGTTGAGCAGATTGGTAAAATTATGCTGCAGCTGCTGCTGCCGTTTGTACTTGGCCATCTTTCACGCCGCTGGATCGCCGGCTGGGTTGAGAAAAATCGTGGTCTGATTGGCAAAACCGACCAGGCGTCGATCCTGCTGGTGGTCTATTCCGCCTTCAGTGAAGCGGTGGTGAACGGCATCTGGCAGCGCGTGAGCGGCATGACGCTGCTGTGGATTGTGGTAGGGAGCCTGGCGCTGCTGTTCCTGGTGCTGGCGATTAACCTCGCCGCCGCACGGCTGTTTGGCTTCAACAGGGCTGACCAAATCACCATCCTGTTCTGCGGCTCGAAAAAGAGCCTCGCTAACGGCGTGCCGATGGCCAATATTCTGTTCCCGTCCGCAGCGGTGGGGATTATCGTGCTGCCGCTGATGATCTTCCACCAGGTACAGCTGATGGTCTGCTCTATGCTGGCGCAGCGCTATAAAAAAGCCGGTGAGAAGCAGGCTAAACGAGAAAAAACGGGCAGCGTGGCGGTGGAATCGCAAAAATAACGCCCTGCGAGGGCCGGTAATGCTGACAGGCTTTACCGGCTCCCCGTTGAGCGTTTACGCCCGTTAAGAGCCGAGCCCGCGCCCCGGCAGGGTTTTACAGGCCGGAGCCTTGTCCGGCGGTGCTACGGTCGGGAATTTATCGTCCGGCGTGATGTACACTGGCGTCGTTGCAACATAGCCATCACTGGAGGTGGCTTCGACAAAGGTCGCCTGCCAGCCCTTCTCCTGCGACGGGAGCATCAGGTTAAGCTTATCGCTGACCGGTAACGACGAGGGCTGATAGGTGATATCACAGGCAAAGCGGAAATCACGTGCCTCCGGGTTGACCGCCTGCCACATCTTTATCGACGCGGGCGTTTCTGAAAATGCCACGTTCAACTGACCGTTCTGCACCGCAGAGGTTACCTCAGGCAGCGCACTCCCCTGCTGAATCCGCTTCACAAAGGTGGTCAGCGACTGCTCAGCGTAATTCCGGATGCCGGCATGCCCGGTATTTGGCGCATAGCGCAGTGATTTAACCCCTGGCAGGCTATCGAAGTAAAACCGGGAATTATCGGGTACGTAAAAGTCATCGCCGCTGGCGTTGATGATGTACTTGGGAATCGACAGTCGTTCGCCATATTCGGTTTGCTGATAGGCCAACGGATCCTCGATCTGCAGCAGGCTGGCAAACTCGCGGGTTTCCACGCGGGTATCGATCCCTTCCTGATAATAGGGATTAAAGGCCATCGGCCAGTTATCACCATAACTGTGATACATATGGGTTAATGATGATTGGATCCCCAGCAGATCCATGACAAACGGTGCGATCGCCTCAACGCGTTCATCCGCTATCGCAGTCAGCCAGGTTGCCCACCCGCGCTTGGATAATCCCGAGACGATAAATTTATCCACTTTCCACTGCCACAGTTCACGCTCCGCCAGCGACATAACCTGTGAGACCGCTGCCGCCATTGGCACATGCAGAGACATTCGCGGCAGGGCGTCGGGCGCTTTCATAAACAGTGACCAGCTGTGCGCGACGCTGTCGTCTTCGGCGCGGGCGCGCTGGTCATCGGTGTAGGTCAGCAGCTGATTGGGTACATCGCTCACTGACACAATGATGGTACGGGTGTTGCGCGCCAGCGAAGCCAGCTTATCCGGGGTCATATCGCTGGGAACGCCCGGCGGTTTTCCTGCGGCCGGTTTGTTGGTGCCGTTATTGATAAATACCACCGCACGCCGGGTCAGCGGGTTTTCCGGAATGTAGATATCCACATTGTGGAACCACTCGGCGGGCAGCACCATTCCGGCGGGGGACCAGGACTGGGACTTCAGGCGGTAATGGGTCAGTACCACATCCGTCAGGGTTTCATTGCCGACAAAATGATAGTCCAGCGGAGCATTCGCCAGCTCGGCACGATAGCATGGGATCACCGCACTAAAGCCGTCGGCGGGATTATCGCAGCCTGGCGCGACAGGCTGGGCAAAGGCAGCGGTGGTGCACAACAGCAGCGCGGCCGGGGCGGCCAGCGGCAGGGTATGTTTTATAACAGGCATAATAATGTCCCTTTTCAGGTCAGGTAGTGACTCATTTTCAGGAGTCTCACTCTGGCTAAAAAAGGGACAGCGGAGAACCTTAACCTTATTATTTAAGGAGTTTTAATGCGGCTCAACCACGTTTTAAGGGGTTTATCAGCCCCTCCAGGCCTTCGATCTTAATCGCCAGCGTCAGCTGCATCAGCTCACCCAGGTGCCCTTGCGGGAACTCATCCTTGCGGGCAAACCACAGCAGATACTCCTCCGGCAGGTCGATCAGCACCCGTCCTTTGTATTTACCGAACGGCATCTGCGTATTGGCGATCTCCAGCAGGTGCTGCCTTTCCATCTTACTCTCCCAGCAGGCGGACCATCTCCGCTTCGTCAATCACCGCAATGCCCAGCTCCTGCGCTTTCGCCAGCTTGGAGCCAGCGGCTTCACCGGCGATCAGCAGATCGGTCTTTTTCGAGACGCTGCCGCTGACCTTAGCACCCAGCGCCACCAGCCGGTCTTTGGCTTCATCACGTGACAGGATGCTCAGTGAACCGGTCAGCACCACGGTTTTACCGGCGAACGGGCTGTCGATCTCCTCCGGCCTCACAACCACCACGTCCGGCCAGACGACGCCCTTCTCAATCAGCAGGCGGATCACCTCACGGTTGCTCTCCTCATCGAAGAAGTTACGCACGTGGCTGGCGACCACGCTGCCGACGTCCGGCACCGCGATCAGCGCTTCCAGATCGGCCGCCATCAGCGCGTCCAGCGTGCCAAAATGCGCGGCGAGGTTGGCGGCGGTCGCTTCACCGACTTCGCTGATGCCCAGCGCGTAGAGGAACCGCGCCAGCGTGGTCTGCTTCGCCTTCTGCAAGGCATCAACCACGTTTTGCGCCGACTTTGGCCCCATACGATCCAGCCCGGTCAGTTTCCCCGCCGTCAGGTCGAACAGATCGGCCGGATTTTTGACGTACTCTTTATCCACCAGCTGATCGATGATCTTCTCGCCCATGCCGTCGATATCCATCGCGCGACGCGAAACGAAGTGTTTTAAGGCGCCTTTACGCTGTGCGCCGCAGATCAGGCCGCCGGTGCAGCGGGCGATCACTTCACCTTCGACGCGCTCAACGTCCGAGCCGCATACCGGGCAGTGGCGAGGAAAAACGACCTTACGCGCATCAGTGGCCGATTCCACCACGCTGACCACTTTTGGGATCACGTCGCCGGCGCGGCGGATCATCACCCGATCGCCGATCTTCAGCCCCAGCCGTTCAATTTCATCGGCGTTATGCAGCGTGGCGTTGCTAACCATCACCCCGGCCACCAGCACCGGCTCCAGCCGGGCAACCGGCGTGATCGCCCCGGTGCGCCCGACCTGGAACTCCACGTCACGCACGGTGGTCAGCTGCTCCTGCGCCGGGAACTTGAAGGCCACCGCCCAGCGCGGCGCGCGGGCAACAAAGCCCAGCTGCTCCTGCAGATCCTGCGAATCCACCTTGATCACCACGCCATCAATATCAAAGCCCAGCGTCGGCCGGTCGGCTTCCACCTGCTGATAGAACGCCAGCACCTCCTGCGCCGTATGGCACAGGCGCACCCGGTCACTGACCGGCAGGCCCCAGGCCTGCAGCTGCTCAAGACGCGCCAGATGGCTGCGCGGCATCTCGCCACCGTCCACCACGCCAACGCCGTAGCAGAAGAAGGTCAGCGGACGTTTGGCGGTGATGCGCGGGTCCAGCTGGCGCAGCGAGCCGGCCGCCGCGTTGCGCGGGTTGGCAAACACCTTACTGCCGGTGCGCCGCGCCTCGTCGTTCATTTTCTCAAAGCCGTCCTGCGGCATAAACACTTCGCCGCGCACCTCCAGCCGCGCCGGGATCTGCTCCCCGCGCAGCACCAGGGGGATGGCGCGGATGGTGCGCACGTTACTGGTGATATCTTCACCGGTCGTACCGTCGCCGCGCGTGGCCGCACGCACCAGCAGGCCATTTTCATACAGCAGGCTGACCGCCAGGCCATCCAGCTTCAGCTCGCAGCAGAAGGTGACCTCATCGCTGCTTTTCAGCCGGTCCTGTACGCGCTTGTTAAAGGCGAGATAGCTCTCTTCATCGAAGGCGTTGTCCAGCGACAGCATCGGCACCTCATGCCGCACCTGGCCAAACGCCGCCAGCGGGGCCGCACCGACGCGCTGGGTCGGGGAGTCCGGCGTGATCAGCTCAGGGTGCTCGGCTTCCAGCGCGCGCAGTTCACCGAGCAGCCGGTCATACTCGGCGTCCGGCACCTCCGGCGCATCAAGCACGTGATACTGGTACTCGTGGTGGCGCAGCAGGGTGCGTAAATGGGTTAGTTGGTCGTGTACGGATTGCATAGCGGCACCATCAGAGATAAAAAACCCCCGGCGGGCGGGGGTTCAGAAAACGGGTCGGTGAGTGAAACCTTAGTGACTGTTGGCGTCAATCACGTCGCGAATGCGCGACTTGTAGGTTTCCAGCTTTTGCGGCGTCATCATCCGGCGGTCGTCATCCAGCACCACGCCGCCGACGTCGTCGGCGATACGCTGGGCAGACTGAAGCATCAGCTTGAAGTTCTGATGCGCATCACCGTAAGAGGGCACCATCATAAAGATTGATACGCCAGGGGTGGTAAAGTCCGACATGTTATCCGGGTTAAAGGAGCCGGGCTTAACCATATTCGCCAGGCTGAACAGCACCGGGCCACTGCCCGCCGGGTTCAGGTGACGATGGAAAATATTCATTTCGCCAAACTGGAAGCCGGCCTGCAGCACACCCTGCAGCAGCGCTTCGCCGCTGATGGTGCTACCGGCGTGGGCGGTAACGTGCAGCACCAACACCGTCTCTTTACGGCGCGCCTCTTCACGTGGCGAGGATGCGGCAGGCTGTGCCGGTTGAGCATGCGGCTCGTGGCGAGGCGCACTGGCCTCAACCCGCGGCGCCGCCGGCGCATGCGTCGGCTGAGCAGCAGCCGGGGCATGTGGCACCACCCCAGGCTGATGCTGAGGCTGATGCGGCGCTGTTACCGGCGCTGGCGCGTGCGGCTGAGGTGCAGCCGTATGAGGCTGAACCGGAGCAGCGGCGTGCGGCTGAGGAGCAGCCGTGTGAGGCTGAACCGGAGCAGCGGCGTGCGGCTGGGGTACGGCGTGAGCCGGCTCACGCGCCGGGGCGTAATGTGGCTCCTGCGGGTCGGCATAGCGCGCTTCAGGGCGCGGCGTACCGAACAACGGATCGGATTCCGCTGCAGGCGCTGGCGGCGCATAATGGGCCGTTTCCTGACGAATTTCAGGCTGACGCGGTGGCTCATCCCCGGCGTTAAATCCGCTGAGCGACGGTTCTGACGGCTCCGGCTGGCTGCGATGCACGCGCACCTCACCCACGCCTTCGTGGTCATCCTCGAAAGACTCTTCTGGTTCCTGCTTTAAGCGCTTGTGCGGGCGATCGCGAAATACCGATGAGCGCTCTTTACGGCTGGTCCACAGACCGTGCAGTAACAGCGCTATGATTGCGATCGCGCCAACAACGATTAATATCAGACGCAAATCCTGCATCATTGTATTCTCTGTTGTTCCAATACCTTGCCACCGCGGCAAACTTTACCCTCTAACTGTATTTGCCAGCGTACACAAGTGCAAGTCTGTGCAGTATTTTCTGACAAATATCTCATTAATCGGGCGTTTTATCGCTGTTTTTTCAGCCAGCGCCGTCCTGTAAAGCGGAAAAAGCTGAGTTATGATAGCGAATCATTGACCGTTCACAGGAGTAACGCCGTTCATGGCACGTCCAAATAGCGATCCGGATCATAGCGGAATCCATTATTTCACCGAAGGCTGGCGGCTGATTACGCTGCCCGGTATTCGCCGATTTGTCATCATGCCGCTGCTGGTTAACATCCTGCTGATGGGTAGCGCGTTTATCTGGCTGTTCCGTCGCCTGGGCCAGTGGATGCCTGACCTGATGGCGCGGGTGCCGGACTGGTTGCAGTGGTTGAGCTATCTGCTGTGGCCACTGGTGGTGCTGTCTATCATTTTAGTCTTTAGTTACTTTTTCTCCACCGTAGCTAACTGGATTGCGGCACCTTTTTGCGGGCTGCTGGCGGAACAGCTGGAAGCACGGCTTACCGGCGAGGCGCTGCCGGACGGCGGCTGGGCCGGAATGGTGAAAGATATTCCCCGCATTATGAAACGCGAATGGCAGAAGCTGGCGTATTACCTGCCGCGGGCGCTGGTGTTACTGCTGCTCTATTTTATCCCGGGATTTGGCCAGATCGTTGCCCCGGTCCTGTGGTTCCTGTTCAGCGCATGGATGCTGGCGATCCAGTATGGCGACTACCCGTTCGACAACCATAAGGTGAGTTTTCCGCAGATGCGGGCCGCGTTGCGCCAGCATAAAACGGTGAATATGCAGTTTGGTGCGCTGGTCAGCCTGTTTACCCTGGTGCCGGTGCTGAACCTGGTGATTATGCCGGTTGCCGTCTGCGGTGCCACGGCGCTGTGGGTGGATCGCTATCGCTCGCAGCTGGCCAGCAGCGCTTCGGGCCGTTAACCTCCCCCCTTCTCACGACGCCAGCGGTTGATCTACCGGCATCATCACCACCTTTTGCGGTTCAGGGCAAAAATGGTGGTGATGGTGCCCACCTCTTAGTCCGCCCGCGCTTATGCCTTTTCTTCAGGGCTTATTTCAGCAGAACATATATATATACGATTTCTTCACTTCCTTGAGAAATTGAACAAGGTATGCTCTAGGTCGTTCCCAATATTTCATACAGTTAAGGACAGGCTATGAGTAAGATCTATGAAGACAATTCTTTAACAATCGGTCATACGCCGCTGGTTCGACTGAACCGCATCGGTAATGGACGCATTCTGGCTAAAGTGGAGTCGCGTAACCCTAGCTTCAGCGTCAAATGCCGTATCGGTGCCAATATGATTTGGGACGCGGAAAAACGCGGCATCCTGAAGCCGGGTATCGAACTGGTTGAACCGACCAGCGGTAACACCGGTATTGCTCTCGCCTACGTGGCCGCGGCGCGCGGATATAAACTGACGCTGACCATGCCGGAAACCATGAGCGTCGAGCGCCGCAAGCTGCTGAAGGCGCTGGGTGCCAACCTGGTGTTGACCGAAGGTGCTAAAGGCATGAAAGGCGCCATCGCCAAAGCGGAAGAGATTGTCGCCGGCGATCCGAACAAATACGTGCTGCTGCAGCAGTTCAGCAACCCGGCCAACCCGGCGATCCATGAACAGACCACCGGCCCTGAAATCTGGGAAGATACCGAAGGCGAAGTGGACGTGTTTATCGCCGGCGTCGGCACCGGCGGCACCCTGACCGGGGTCAGCCGTTACATCAAGAATACCAAAGGCAAAAAAGCGCTGATCTCCGTGGCGGTTGAGCCAACCGACTCACCGGTGATCGCCCAGGCGCTGGCCGGCGACGAAATTAAACCGGGCCCGCACAAAATTCAGGGCATCGGTGCCGGTTTTATCCCGGGTAACCTCGATCTGAACCTGGTTGACCGCGTAGTGGCGATCTCTAATGAAGACGCTATCGCTACCGCCCGCCGTCTGATGGAAGAGGAAGGCATTCTGGCCGGTATCTCTTCCGGTGCCGCCGTAGCTGCCGCACTGAAACTGCAGGAAGAAGAGGCTTTTGCTGGCAAAAACATCGTGGTGATTCTGCCCTCTTCCGGTGAGCGTTACCTCTCTACCGCACTGTTTGCCGACCTGTTCACTGAAAAAGAACTTCAGTAAGCCCAATACCGCCATCTGCACAAAAAAGCACCCATTTGGGTGCTTTTTTGTGGCATACGTCAAAGTTTTGCCACGTTACAGATTGCTTTTACCCTCGGGTGTCTGGTATTTAAGCTGGCAATTATTTCGATCCGTAAAATTAATCGTAGCGTGACATGGATCGGGCTGAATCGATTTACTGATTTGGCGCATTACGGCAAAGCGCGGCATAATGTAAAGTGGAAAAACGGTGGCGAGTCCGTGATTTTCTCCCGTTTTGATTCCTGCTTACCCGCGTCTTTTTGCAACGTTATTGCCGGACGCTCACCCATACAGGCCAGAGCCTCGTTAACCCGGAGCTTTGGACTTACAACACCAAACCTAATTAGTTGGGGAAACACCATGTTCCAGCAAGAAGTGACCATTACCGCACCAAACGGCCTGCACACCCGCCCTGCTGCTCAGTTCGTTAAAGAAGCGAAAGCCTTTGCGTCTGAAATCACCGTGACCTCTAACGGCAAATCCGCCAGCGCGAAAAGCCTGTTCAAGCTGCAGACCCTGGGTCTGACTCAGGGCACCGTGGTGACCCTGTCTGCTGAAGGCGAAGACGAGCAGAAAGCCGTTGAGCACCTGGTTAAACTGATGGCAGAGCTCGAGTAATCAGACCGCTTTCAGCTCGTGAGCCGCAGCGTTGTGGCGCAGAGTGCAGTTTTCTTGATCGCGGACAGCCTGTCCGCGATGTTATTTGCGTACTCTGACGCGGATACCTAATAAAACGGCGCTCAGGCCAGTACGCTGACTGGATAAACTGATGCAGTCATCCTGCGCACAGCGCCGGTGATAATCTAAGACAGAATAGGTAAGGTTATGATTTCAGGCATTTTAGCATCACCGGGTATCGCTTTCGGCAAAGCGCTTTTGCTGAAAGAAGATGAGATTGTTATTAACCGGAAAAAGATTTCTGCTGACCAGGTTGAGCAGGAAGTTCAGCGTTTTCTTGACGGTCGTGGCAAGGCTGCCGTGCAGCTGGAAGCGATCCGCATTAAAGCCGGGGAAACCTTAGGCGAAGAGAAAGCGGCCATCTTCGAAGGGCACATCATGCTGCTGGAAGATGAAGAACTTGAGCAGGAAATCATTGCCCTGATCAAAGACGATCACGCCTCTGCCGATGCGGCTGCCTTTTCTGTTATTGATGGCCAGGCGAAAGCGCTGGAAGAGCTGGACGATGAATACCTGAAGGAGCGCGCGGCGGACGTGCGTGATATCGGTAAACGTCTGCTGCAGAACATTCTCGGCCTGCACATTGTTGACCTCAGCGCGATTCAGGAAGAAGTCCTGCTGATTGCCCACGATCTGACCCCGTCAGAAACCGCACAGCTGAACCTGAACAAGGTGCTGGGCTTTATCACCGACATCGGTGGCCGTACGTCGCACACCTCGATCATGGCTCGCTCTCTCGAGCTGCCGGCAATCGTCGGTACCGGCAACGTGACCAGCGTGATCAACAACGGTGACTACATCATTCTGGATGGCGTAAACAACGAAGTTTACGTTAACCCGACCAGCGAGAAAATCGACGAACTGAAAGCGGTTGCCAATCAGTATTTGTCTGAAAAGAACGAGCTGGCCAAACTGAAAGACCTGCCGGCCATTACGCTGGACGGCCATCAGGTAGAAGTGTGCGCTAACATTGGCACCGTGCGCGACGTCGCCGGCGCAGAGCGTAATGGCGCAGAAGGCGTGGGCCTGTACCGTACCGAGTTCCTGTTTATGGACCGCGACGCCCTGCCAACCGAAGACGAGCAGTTCCAGGCGTACAAAGCCGTGGCTGAAGCCGTGGGTGCGCAGGCGGTGATCGTGCGTACCATGGATATTGGCGGCGACAAAGACCTGCCGTACATGAACCTGCCGAAAGAGGACAACCCGTTCCTCGGCTGGCGCGCCATCCGTATCGCGATGGATCGTACCGAAATTCTGCATGCGCAGCTGCGCGCCATCCTGCGCGCCAGCGCCTTTGGCAAGCTGCGTATCATGTTCCCGATGGTGATTTCCGTTGAGGAAGTGCGTTTCCTGAAAGCAGAGCTGGAACAGCTGAAAGTGCAACTGCGTGCGGAAGGCAAAGCCTTCGACGAGAGCATTGAAGTCGGCATCATGGTCGAAACACCTGCTTCAGCCGTGATCGCCCATCACCTGGCTAAGGAAGTTGATTTCTTTAGTATTGGGACAAACGACCTGACGCAGTATACTCTGGCAGTGGATCGCGGTAACGATCTGATCTCCCATCTCTACAACCCAATGTCACCATCCGTACTGACGCTGATTAAGCAGGTTATTGATGCTTCGCATGCGGAAGGTAAATGGACCGGCATGTGTGGTGAGCTGGCAGGCGATGAACGTGCTACACTACTGTTATTGGGAATGGGGCTGGATGAGTTCAGCATGAGTGCCATTTCTATCCCAGGCATCAAGAAAATTATTCGTAATACGAATTTCGAAGATGCTAAGGCATTAGCAGAGCAGGCGCTGGCTCAACCGACCGCGGATGAGCTGATGCAGCTGGTTAACAAGTTCATTGAAGAAAAAACACTCTGCTAAGGCCCGGAGACGCTGGCCCAATATGACTGCTTAGGAGAAAAACATGGGTTTGTTTTCAAAACTTTTTGGCGATAAGTCGGATTCCGCATCTGGTGCCATTGAGATCGTAGCGCCGCTGTCTGGTGAAATCGTCAACATCGAAGACGTACCGGACGTGGTGTTTGCGGAGAAGATTGTTGGCGACGGCATCGCTATCAAACCATCTGGCAATAAAATGGTTGCGCCGGTTGATGGCACCATCGGTAAAATTTTCGAAACCAATCATGCGTTTTCCATCGAGTCTGACAGCGGCATTGAGCTGTTTGTCCACTTTGGTATCGACACGGTTGAGCTGAAGGGCGAAGGCTTTAAGCGCATCGCTGAAGAAGGTCAGAAAGTGAAGAAAGGTGACGTAGTCATCGAATTCGATCTGGCACTTCTGGAAGAGAAAGCGAAATCTACCCTGACGCCTGTCGTGATCTCTAACATGGATGAGATCAAAGAGCTGGTCAAACTGACGGGTAGCGTCACCGTAGGTGAAACGCCGGTTATCCGCATCAAAAAGTAATCTGATGCGTCACAGAAAGCCCTCTGGCCAGCCGGTCAGAGGGCTTTTTTTATGGCTCAAATGAGAGCGCTTCACGCAGGTTATCGGGGACAGCGTCGCTGTCGGTCACCCGCAGCAGATCCTCCAGCAACGCCAGGTGGCTATGCAGCAGCACCTGAGCCTGCTCCTGCTCCCCTGCCCTGAGCGCGCTGATAATCGCGGCGTGCTCATCCGACTGACAGCAGGGTGAGGCGTTACGCTGATAGAGCGAGACGATTAGCGCGCTGCGCACCATCAGGCTGGTCAGCATCTCATCCAGCACCCGGTTATCTGCTATACGGGCCAGTAGCAGATGAAATGCACTCAGCAGCCTGACCACCTCACGGCGATCGCCGCTGGCAATCGCCTGTTGTTCAGCCTGCATATGTCTGTCGATCGCCGCCTGGTGACGCTGCATTTTTTCAACGGTGATCTCCGCCAACAGCGCGCGCTCAAGCGCATGCCGCGCGCTGAACACTTCCCGCGCCTCACGCGCGCCGGGCTTTGCCACCCGCGCGCCGCGGTTGGGGGAAATCGTCACCACGTGCTGTAAGGCCAGCCGCTGCAGCGCAGCCTGAACGTGATTGCGGTTAGCCGCCAGCGCGTCAACAATCTGCGCCTCGACCAGCCGCGTTCCGGGCGCAATGCGCTGTTCGGCAATCGCCCGTGAAAGCGCATCGATAATGCGCTGTACTTCCTGCTGCCTTGCACTGATGACCCGAGTGCTCATCGCGCTCCCCCTCCAGGTAAAAATTAAAAACGGGCGATCCGGCCCTCAAATAACCCAGTGTGGCAAACGTATGGTGAGCTCCAGCCCACCATCACGGGCGTTAACGGCCTTCACTTCACCCTGATGTGCCAGCACCACTTTACGCACGATCGATAACCCGAGGCCATAGCCTTTGCCTGAAAGTGGTGAATTAACGCGCACAAAGGGATCAAAAATACTGGAAAGCTTTTCGGCGTCAACGCCCGGCCCGCGGTCGCGCACGGTAATACTCAGCCAGTGATGATCGCGCCGCAGGTCGATAGTGACCTGCTGCCCCTGCAGCGAGAAACGCAGCGCGTTGCGTACCACGTTTTCCACCGCCGAGCGGATCAGATTGGCATCGCCCTTCACCGTGTAATCCTGCTGCTGATCGGCGTGCAGCAGCACCTCCACGCCCGGGATCTGCGCCTCGTAGCGGGCGTCGTTGGCCACCGCCTCCAGCAGCCCCAGCAGGTCGAAATACTGCTCATCAGGCAGCTTCTGGTGTTCGGCGCGCGACAGCGACAGCAGTTCGCCGATCATTTTATCCAGCCGCCGCGCCTCTTCATCGATGCGGTCCAGCGAGGCCTCCACCGAGGCCGGGGTCTGACGCGCCAGGCCGGTGGCCAGCTGCAGACGGGCCAGCGGCGAGCGCAGTTCGTGGGAGACGTCGTGCAGCAGCTCTTCGCGGGCGCTGACCAGCACCGACAGGCGTTCCACCATTGCGTCGAAGTCGGCGGCCACCACCGACAGCTCATCGTGGCGACGGCGCATGGCCGGAAAAAGCCGCACCGAAAGATCGCCTTTCGAGATGCGCGCAAAACCTTCGCTCAGCTGACGCATCGGCCGGGTCAGGTTCCACGCCAGCAGCAGGCTGAACAGCAGGCCGCAGCCGCCGCCGGCGATAAACAGCGGCAGCGGCATATTGAGAATGTCGCCGTGCCGCCGCTCCTGACGCTCATCCTCACGCAGGCTGGCAACGTCATAGCTCAGCTGCCACTGCTGGCCCTGCGCATCAGTGACACGCTCCGTCAGTCGGGCAGGAAACTCACCCGGCGGCGCGCCGCTGGGCTCTGCGGCGTCCTCCGCCGCTGTCGATTGCGGATCGCGGCGTGGCGAACCTTCACCGGTGGTTAAGAGTGGCGGAGAAGCGGCCCCGGCGGCAGGCGATCGCTGGATGGCAGACGCCGACGCCCCTGCGCTGGCGGACGGATCGGGCGATATGCTGCCCAGCGGCTGCACCGAGAAGAAGCGGCGCTCGTCCTGGGTCCAGCCGGCGATGGTCCCCTGCAGCGCGTTCAGGCCGCCGTACTGCAGCACCGAGGCCGCAGAGGCCATCTGCAGCTCGGCGATGCGCCGGGCGGCCTGCATCTCCGGCGGCTCGTGGTGTTTGTTGCCGTAAAAGTTAAAGCTCAGCCACATAATCTGGCTGATGCCGATAAAGGTTAACCAGAAGCCGAGCAGAATTTTCCAGAACAGAATGCCGCGAAAGCGAGACTTCATCGGATACGGTAGCCGATACTGCGCACCGTTTCGATATTGACCGTCTCCCGGGTCAGGGCCGACAGTTTCTGACGGATATTGCTGATATGCACGTCAACGCTGCGATCGTAGGCTTCGCGCGGCCGTCCCAGCCCTTTTTCCGACAGCTCATCCTTCGACACCACCCGATCCGGCGAACGCAGCAGCAGGTCCAGCAGGTTGAATTCGGAGGCGGTCAGGTCGAACGGAACATTTTTCCACTCGCTGGTGCGGGTAGCCGGATTGAGGGTCAGATCGCCCCAGCCGATGACGTCTTTGTTCTCCACCACCGCCGGTTGCTCTTCCACCCGGCGCAGCACCGCGCGCAGGCGGGCGACCAGTTCACGCGGATAGCAGGGCTTTGGAACGTAGTCATCCGCGCCCATCTCCAGGCCGATCACCCGGTCAATGTTGTCACCTTTGGCGGTCAGCATAATCACCGGCAGGCGGCTGTTCTGACGCACCTGGCGCAGCACGTCGATGCCGCTCATATCCGGCAGCATGATGTCGAGGATCATGGCGTTAAAGTCGCCGGACAGCGCGCCCGCGACGCCGGCTTTGCCGGTCAGCACCAGCTGGGCGTCAAAACCTTCGGCAATCAGGTACTGGCTGAGCATGGTGCCCAGTTCAAGGTCGTCATCGACCAGTAAAATTTTCATACGGGATCTCTCAGTGGTATCGCCGCTATTTTCACCTGGCAAGGGTGAAGACGCAGCCGCTTTTACCCAATCCTTACAGTTAGCACAGGATCGGGGGCCGGTGTTATCCCCGTTTGAGCCACACCGGCACAAATAATTCCACGCTCAGCGAGAAATAAACCGCTTGCGGCTCAGTAGACGCCGGTTGAGAGATAGCGATCGCCGCGATCGCAGATAATCGCAACCACCACGCTGCCCGGCTGTTCAGCCGCGATACGCAGCGCGCCGGCCACCGCACCGCCGGAGCTGACGCCGCAGAATACCCCTTCCTGACGCGCCAGTTGCCGCATGGTCTGTTCTGCCTCCTGCTGCGACATATCCAGCACGCGGTCAACCAGCTCCGGACGGTAGATCCCCGGCAGGTAGGCGGCCGGCCAGCGACGGATGCCGGGAATGCTGCTGCCTTCGGCAGGCTGCAGGCCAACCACCTGCACCTCGGGGCTTTGCTCTTTCAGGAAACGGCCAACGCCGCTGATGGTGCCGGTGGTGCCCATGCTGGAGACAAAATGGCTGATGCGCCCGGCGGTCTGCTGCCAGATTTCCGGCCCGGTGGTCAGATAGTGGCCAAGCGGGTTATCCGGGTTATTAAACTGATCCAGCACCTTACCCTCGCCGCGCGCTGCCATCTCCAGCGCCAGGTCACGCGCCCCTTCCATTCCCTGTTCACGGCTGACCAGGATTAGCTCCGCACCGTAGGCGCGCATCGCCGCCTGCCGCTCAACGCTCATGTTGTCCGGCATCAGCAGCTTGAGCGCGTAGCCTTTCATGGCGGCGATCATCGCCAGCGCTATGCCGGTGTTGCCGCTGGTGGCCTCAATCAGCACGTCACCCGGACGGATCTCATCGCGGGCTTCGGCCTGCTGGATCATCGACAGCGCCGCGCGATCTTTCACCGATCCCGCCGGGTTGTTGCCTTCCAGCTTCAGCCAGATCTCACTGCCGTTGTCAGGCCCAAGCCGCTGCAGGCGGATCAGCGGCGTATTGCCGATAGTTTGTTCAAGTGTGGTCACAGTCGCATCCCGTACGCCGAAAACAACAGGGGCTGGAATTATCCAGCCCCTGTTTATAAGCCCATCAAAATATCAGGCGCTTTGCGCGAAGGCAACCGCGCGCAGCGCGGTATCACCCTGATAGAGACGCGCCTGCGCCAGGCCAACAAACAGGCGCTCGCCGCGCAGCGGCGAGGTCTGCTCTCCCTCCAGCACCACGGTGATCGGTTCGCTGCTCCAGCCGTCCGGCTGCACCACCAGCTGCCAGTAGTGGCCGCGCGGGCTGATCTCCAGCACCTTCACCGGCAGCGGTGACTCCAGGCTGCTCTGACGGCTGACGCTGATTTCCCACGGACGCAGAAACAGCTCCACCGCCCCCTGGTGCGCCGGCGTGTAGCCCAGCGGCCAGTGGTGCGCACCTACGTGGAAATGAGAACCGTGCACTTCGCCGTCAAAACGGTTTACTTCGCCAAGGAACTCCAGCACAAAACGGGTCGCCGGGTCGCGCCACACCTCTTCCGGCGTGCCGACCTGTTCAATGTTGCCCTGGCTCATCACCACCACCCGATCGGCCACTTCCATCGCCTCTTCCTGATCGTGAGTGACGAACACGCTGGTGAACTTCAGCTCTTCGTGCAGCTGACGCAGCCAGCGGCGCAGCTCTTTACGCACCTGGGCATCCAGCGCGCCGAACGGCTCATCCAGCAGCAGGATCTGCGGCTCCACCGCCAGCGCACGGGCCAGCGCCACACGCTGCTTCTGGCCGCCGGAGAGCTGTGACGGAAAGCGGTTTGCCAGATGAGCCAGCTGAACCATCTCCAGCAGGCGGGTCACCTTCTGCTTAATCTCAGCCGTCGACGGGCGTTCGCGGCGCGGCAGCACGGTCAGACCAAAGGCGATGTTGTCGAACACCGTCATATGGCGGAACAGCGCATAGTGCTGGAACACAAACCCCACCTGACGGTCGCGGGCGTGTACCCGGCTGACGTCCTTACCGTGGAAGCTCAGGCGACCGCTGTTCTGGTTCTCCAGCCCGGCGATAATGCGCAGCAGCGTGGTCTTGCCGGAGCCGGACGGCCCGAGCAGCGCCACCATCTGGCCGGAAGGGATATCCAGCGAAATATCGTTCAGGACTTTCGTCTTGCCGAAGGATTTGTTGATGCTACCAATCTCAATGCTCATGATTCCCCTCCTGTTGCAAACGCTTTTGCTGGCTCTCTAATCGCCACTGCACCGCGCTCTTTAAAAACAGCGTCACTATCGCCATCAGGGTCAACAGCGCCGCGGCGGTAAACGCGCCGACGGTGTTGTAATCCTGATGCAGTAATTCAACCTGTAACGGCAGCGTGTAAGTTTCCCCGCGCACCGATCCGGATACCACCGACACCGCACCAAACTCGCCGATGGCGCGGGCGTTGGTCAGCACCACGCCGTACAGGAGCGCCCAGCGGATGTTCGGCAGGGTCACGCGCCAGAACATCTTCCAGCCGGACGCGCCCAGCAGCACCGCCGCTTCATCTTCGTGACTGCCCTGGCTGAGCATCACCGGCACCAGCTCACGCACCACGAACGGACAGGTGACGAAAATGGTGACCAGCGCCATCCCCTGCCAGGAGAACATCAGCTGGATATTGTGCGCATCCAGCCAGCCGCCTGCCGGACCATTAACGCCCCAGAACAACAGGTACATCAGCCCGGCCACCACCGGCGACACGGCAAACGGAATATCAAACAGCGTTAACAGCAGCTGGCGACCAGGGAAGGTGAAACGCGTCACCAGCCAGGCCAGCAGCGTACCGAATACCAGGTTAACCGGCACGGCCACCAGCGCAATCAGCACCGTCAGCCAGATCGAGTGCAGCATGTCGCTGTCCTGCAGGTTGCTGAACGTCGCCAGCAGCCCTTCAGAAAAGGCGGCGGCGAAGATCGCTACCAGCGGCACCACCAGCAGGAAAATAGAGATCAGCATGCCCAGGCCAATCAGGATCCATTTGCCCCACGGCAGCGGGGCGCGTCCGGCCTGTTTCAAATCGGTTACCTCTGCCATCAGTGACCTCCGATACGGCGGCCAAAGCGGCTCTGCAGGGTGTTAATCGCGAACAGCAGCAGCAGCGACGCGGCAAGGATCACCGAGGCGATGGCGCTGGCCGCCGGGTAGTCAAACTCCTGCAGACGTACGAAAATCATCAGCGAGGTGACTTCGGTTTTCCAGGCGATATTGCCAGCGATAAAAATCACCGCGCCAAACTCGCCGAGGCTGCGGGTAAAGGATAAGGCGGTGCCGGCCAGCAGCGCGGGTGCCACTTCAGGCAACACCACGCGGCGGAAGCTCTGCCACGGGCTGGCACCGAGGGTTTCAGCCGCCTCTTCATACTCCGGCCCCAGCTCTTCCAGCACCGGCTGAACGGTACGCACCACAAAGGGAATGCTGGTAAAGGCCATCGCCACCGCGATGCCCAGCCAGGTGTAAGAAACCTTAATACCAAACTGCGCCAGCCACTCACCGTACCAGCCGTTCACGGCGAAGATGCCCGACAGCGTCAGGCCGGCCACCGCGGTCGGCAGCGCAAACGGCAGGTCCATCAGGCCATCCAGCAGCGCGCGGCCAGGGAAACGGTAGCGGGTGAGGATCCACGCCATCAGCATGCCAAACAGCGCGTTGAAGATTGAGGCCACGCCCGCCGCCAGCAGCGTTACCTCATAGGCGGCCACCACCTGCGGGTTGGTGACTACCTCCCAGTACTGCGCCAGCGTCATCTGCGACAGCTGCATCAGCAGCGCGCTGATCGGCAGCAGCAGGATCAGGCAGGTGAAAAACAGGCTGCTGCCGAGGCTCAGTCCAAAGCCGGGCAGCACGCGCTTACTCGTGTTTGCAAACATCAATTAACGCCCCGCCGCCAGCAGCTTGTCCAGCTCGCCACCGCTGACGAAGTGGGTTTTCATCACCTGCTCCCAGCTGCCGAACGCGTCTTCAACCCGGAACAGGTCGGTCTGCGGGAAACGGGCTTTCTGCTCGGCCATCAGCTGCGGGTTGTTCACGCGGTAATAGTACTGGGTGATAATCTGCTGTGCCGCCGGGGTGTAGAGGTAGTTCAGGTAGGCTTTCGCCGCCTCGGTGGTGCCGTTGGCCTCAGTATTTTTGTCGACCCACGCCACCGGGAATTCCGCCAGAATATTGGTTTTCGGCACGATCACTTCGTAACCGTCTTTCTCATACTGGTTACGGATGTTGTTCACTTCCGACTCAAAGCTGATCAGCACGTCACCCAGCCCGCGCTCCACGAAGGTGGTGGTGGCACCACGGCCGCCGGTATCAAACACCTGCACGTTTTTCAGGAAGCGGGTCATAAACTGTTGGGTTTTTGCCGCATCTTTGCCGTCGGCTTTATCCGCCGCGCCCCAGGCCGCCAGGTAGGTATAACGGGCGTTACCGGAGGTTTTCGGGTTCGGGAAGATCAGCTTCACGTCATCACGCACCAGATCGTTCCAGTCGTGAATGTTTTTCGGGTTGCCCTTGCGCACCAGGAACGCCATGGTCGAATAGAACGGCGAGCTGGCGTTCGGCAGGCGCTGCTGCCAGTCGGCCGGGATCAGCTGGCCTTTGTCGTGCAGGATCTGCACGTCGGTCACCTGGTTATAGGTGACCACGTCGGCTTTCAGCCCCTGCAAAATCGCCAGCGCCTGCTTTGAAGAGCCGGCGTGCGACTGACGGATGGTCAGGGTGTCGCCAGGGTGCTGCTCCGCCCACTGTTTTTCAAACGGCGTGTTCAGCGCGGCAAACAGCTCGCGTGACACATCGTAAGAGCTGTTAAGCAGCTCGGTCGCGGCGGCAGAACCGGATAAGAAAAGTGCCAGTACGGCGGCGCTGAGCCGTGTTTTAAGCGTCGGTAACGTCATGGTACACCCTGATAAGCTGAACTGGCTCGCGCCCGGAGACGTTCAGTTTATTTATAACCTCACTAAAAGCAGTAGCGGTTTTATATACCGTTTCGTGATTTGGAATGAGAAAACGCTATAAGGGTGTGGAAATGATTATGCGAAGAAGCGCTAAGCCACGGGCTGACTGCTGGCAGCCTCGCCCGCCGGGGCAGGCAGAGGGCAGCTGGGGGGAGCAGAAGCCAGCCGCTTCCTGCACTGCAGGTACTAAGGGCATTCAGCATTCAGGCATTCAGGCATTCAGGCATTCAGGCATTCAGGCATTCAGGCATTCAGGCATTCAGGCATTCAGGCATTCAGGCATTCAGGCATTCAGCCGGGCATAGTCCGTTAGCCCGGCGCGGGATGCAAGGAGGTTCAGCCCACGTCTTGCGGAGAGGCCGTAAACGCCGGCTGGTCAAACACGGTGATCGGCGGCAGCGGCTCCCGCCAGGCTTCAATTTCCACCCGGCAACTCTGCGCGCTACAGCCCTGCCCCAGCCGCGAGCTGCCGCGATCTTCGGTCAGCACGTTAGGGTTACCGTGTTTGTCGAGCGATCCGGGCTGGCTCGGGTCCAGCGGATCGTACCAGGCACCAGTGGAGATCTGCACCACGCCGCGCAGGATCTGATCGCTGACCTGCGCCCCGGCGAGGATTGCGCCGCGCTGATTAAATACCCGCACCACGCTGCCGTGCGTAATACCACGGGCGGCGGCATCGTCCGGGTGCATCCACAGCGGCTCGCGCCCCTGAATCTTGGTGGCGCGGCTGACGCTGCCGTGGTCGAACTGGCTGTGCAGGCGGGTGCGCGGCTGGCTGGAGAGCAGGTGCAGCGGCCACTGCTGCGCCTGCTGCTGCTGATACTGCGCCTCTTCGTCATCCCACCAGGCGTGGCCCGGGCACTCGCGGTAGCCGAAAGCGGCCACGGTGTCCGAGAACAGCTCGATTTTTCCGGACGGCGTGGAGAGCGGATAGCGCTGCGGATCGGCGCGGAATTCCGCCAGAAACACCTGCGGCTTCGCCGGCGGCGCGTACTCCAGCACTCCCTGCTGCCAGAAATCGTCAAACGGCGGCAGCGTAATCCCCTCCTCCTGGGCGCGCGGCCGCGAATCATCATACAGCTTGCGCAGCCACGCCGCCGGGCTGCGCCCCTCGCTGAACCGTTCGCCGAAACCGAGCCGCTCCGCCAGCCCGCAGAAGATCGCGTAGTCGTCACGCGCTTCCGCCACCGGTGCAATCAGCTGGCGCATGGCAATCATAAAGCCGTCGTGGCCGCCGCTGCCGATGTCCTCGCGCTCCAGAGAAGTGGTCACCGGCAGAATAATGTCCGCGTGGCGCGCCTGCGCCGTCCAGTACTGCTCGTTAACCACCACCGTTTCCGGCTGCCGCCAGGCCTCGACCAGCCGGTTCAGATCCTGATGGTGATGGAAGGCGTTGCCCCCCGCCCAGTAGACCAGGCGGATATCCGGATAGCGCAGCGTCTGGCCGTCAAACGCATACTCGCCGCCGGGGTTAAGCAGCATATCGGACAGCCGCGCCACCGGGATTACGCTGTTAACCTGATTTTTACCGGCGGGCAGCCGCGGGCCGGAGAACACCGCGCGCGCCGCGCCGGCGAGGTTGGTGCAGGCGTAGCCAAAGGCCAGCCCGCCGCCCGGGGTGCCGATCTGGCCGAGCAGCGCGGTCAGCGCCACGGTCGCCCAGTAGGCCTGCTCCCCCTGCCGGGCGCGCTGGATCGACCAGGAGATATTGATCATCGTGCGGCTGGCGGCCATGGTGCGCGCCAGTGCGGTAATGTCACCGGCGTCCAGCCCGGTAATCGCCGCCGCCCACTGCGGCGTTTTCACCACGCCATCGCTCTCGCCCAGCAGATAGGCGCGGAACGGCGCAAAGCCGACGGTGTGGCTGGCGATAAAGCCGTGGTCGACAAGGTCTTCACTGACCAGCACCTGGCACAGCGCCAGCAGCAGGGCGGTATCGGTGCCCGGCTTAATCGCCAGCCACCTGGCGTCCGGCACCGCGCTGAGGTCGTTTTTCACCGGGCTGATGTTGATAAAGCGCACGCCCCGCTGCTGCAGGCGATCCAGCCAGTGTTTCAGCATATGGTCGTTGGCCGCGCCGCCGTTAACCTGCGCGTTGCGCAGCGGCAGGCCGCCGATGGCGACGAACAGCTGGCACTCGCGCTCCAGTTCCGACCAGTGGGTATGCTGGCGGTGCAGCGGGCTGAGCGGGCCGAGAATGTGCGGCAGCACGCGCTCGCCCGCCGCGCTGCTGTAGGTGTTGGTGCTGGCGGTATAGCCGCCAAAGCCTTTCAGAAAGCGGTGCAGCTGGCTCTGCGCGTGGTGAAAACGGCCGGCGCTGGCCCAGCCGTAGGAGCCGCCGAAGATCGCCTCGTTGCCACAACGCGCCTTGACCGATCGCATCTCCCGCGCCACCAGGTCCAGCGCCACCTCCCAGCTCACCTCAACAAAGGGTTCTTTGCCGCGCCCTTCGCGCGATGCCGGGCCGTGCTGCAGATAGCCGAGGCGCACCGACGGGCGCTTCACGCGGGCCTCACTGGTGACGCCGTCCGCCAGCGACTGCCCGATGCGAGACGGATTTTTATCCCACTCAACCGGTGAGACGCTGGTAATGGTTCCGTTATCGGTGGCGACGCGGTAGGTGCCCCAGTGCATCACGGCAAGGTGGTGTTCGTCTTTCATCTCTGGCTCACAAAAAAGGGAAAATACGGCAATTCGCCATCATAGCGCAGGCGTAAAATGGCTTATATGAATTAATTTCACTTTCGACATGAAGAAAGTCGAATATCCTCGACGGCTGTTTTCCTTTATAACATTTTCAGCTATAAGATAGACGCTTTTGTTATTTCGGGTTGCCGGGCTGAATTGTCATGCTAGCCGTCCACCAGTTTACTACTTACACAGGGTTATAATAACAATGAAACACAACGTAAAACTGTTGCCGGTTGCCGTGGCATTATTATCGCTTGCCTCCGCCGCCACTTACGCCGCTGACGCCCCGTCCCTGCAGGGTAAAACCATCGGTATTGCGGTGGTTGGCACCCAGCATTTCTGGGATCGTGAAGCCTATAAAGGCGCCACGGAAGAGGTGGAGAAGCTTGGCGGCAAGGTGGTCGGCGTTGACGGCGGCAGAGATAACCAGGTTCACGCCAATAACCACGATATTCTGCTGTCGCGTAAAGTCGATGCGGTGATCAGTATTCTCGGCGACAGCGCCGTTGAACCGAAATTTAAAGCGCTGCGCGCGGCGAATATTCCGGTCTTTACCGTTGACCACGTCTCCGAATATTCCGTGAATAACACCACGTCAGATAACTATACGCTGGGTTCGACCATCGGCCGTTATATGGCGGACGAACTGGGCGGTAAAGGCAACGTGGCGGTATTTAACGCCTTCTCCAATGCCCTGCGGATCTGCGGCATTCGTTACGATCAGTGGAAGTATGTGCTGAAAGACTACCCGGGCATCCATATTATCCAGCCTGAACTGGCCGAGCAGTTTGCCAACTCGCCGGAAGACGCGCGTAAGAAAACCCTCGAGCTGTTAAGCCAGTATCCGAAAGGCAAGCTGGACGCGATCCACGTGGCCTGCTGGGACCAGCCGGCAATCGGTATCGTACAGGCGCTGGAAGAGACCGGCCGTGACAAAGACGTCAAGGTGACCGCCATCGACGCCGGCCCGGAAACGCTGGAGATCATGGCCGAGCCGGGCAGCCCGCTGGTGGCCAACGTCGCCCAGCAGCCGCACCTGATCGGTCAGACCTCGGCGGATAACGTGGCCCGCTACTTCGCCGGCCAGAAGCTGCCAACCCAAACCTTTATCCCGGTGCTGCCGGTGAAGGGTGAAGCGGAAGCGAAGGCCGTCTACAAACAGCTGGGTTACGGTGAGCTGAAGTAGTGAGCGCTGACAACCTGCAAACTACGGCAGCGGCTACCGGTCTGGTGATGGACCAGATCGGTAAACGTTTTGCCGGCGTGGCCGCCTTAACGGCGGTCACGCTGCGTATCGCCCCCGGTGAAATTCATGGCCTGATCGGCGAGAACGGCGCCGGGAAATCCACCCTGATTAAGATCCTCGCCGGCGTATACCAGGCCGACAGCGGCAGCGCCACGCTGGACGGCGTGAGCCTGCCGCTGGGCGACCCGGCCGCCATCGAGGCGCGCGGTATCCGGGTGATCCATCAGGAGCTGAACCTGATCCCGCACTTTACCGTGGCGGAGTCGGTGTTCCTCGGCCAGGAGCTGCGCCGACCGTGGGGCGCGCTGAACCGGCGGGCAATGATCGCCGCCACTGAAGCCTTTTTCCGCGATAACTGGCAGCTGCCGATTAACGCCAACCGCCTGATCCGCGATCTCAGTCTGGCCGAACGCAAGCTGGTGCAGATCGCCCGCGCGCTGATCGACGGTGCGGCAAGGCTGGTGGTGTTTGATGAACCGACCGCCCCGCTGGAAGCCCACGAGGCCAGCCTGGTGACCGGGGCGATCCTGCGCCTGCAGCAGCAGGGCATCGCCATTCTCTATATCTCCCACTATCTCAATGAGATCGCCTCGCTGTGCCACAACGCCACCGTGCTGCGCAACGGCGAGGTGGTCGGCTACCCGGACCGTGAGCTGCTGCAGAACACCGATGCGGTGATCAACATGATGGTCGGCCGCGATATCGCCCAGCTTTACACCCCACGCCAGCCCCGCGCCGCCGCCGTGCAGTCGCCGGTGCTGGAGGTGCGTAACCTTTCTGACGGCCAGCAGCTGGATAACATCAGCTTCGCTATTCAGCCCGGCGAAATTGTCGGCGTGGCCGGGTTGCTCGGTGCCGGACGCGACCTGCTGGTCGACACGCTCTACGGCCTGAAGCGCGCGCGCCAGGGTGAGATTGTGCTCAACGGCCGCGTGCGGCGCATCCGTTCGCCGCAGCAGGCGATCAAGGCCGGCATGGCGTTAGTGCCGCGCGACCGCCGCCATCAGGGGCTGATCCTGCCCTTCAGCGCCACCGACAACATCAACCTGGCAACGCTGCCGCAGACCGCCACCTTCGGCTGGGAACACCGCGGCCGCGCCCGGCAGAACGCCGAACAGTGGTTTGAACGGCTGAGCATCCGCCCGAATAAACCGGCGCTGCCGGTGCGCCATATGAGCGGCGGCAACCAGCAGAAGGTGATCCTCGCCCGCTGGCTGGGCACCGACGCGCGGCTGTTTATCCTTGATGAACCGACGCTGGGGGTGGACATTGGCGCACGCAGCGACATCTATCTGCGCACCCGCCAGCTGGCCGACCAGGGCCGTTCGGTGCTGGTCTCCTCCAGCGACGCCAGCGAACTGCTCGGCCTGTGCGACCGCATTCTGGTGATGTGGCGCGGGGCGCTGGTGGCGAATATTCCCACGCAGGGGCTCACTCTCGATGCTCTGCTGATAGCGATTAACGGCGGGCAGGAACAGGCACTATGAGTAATCTGATTCACAGCCGGGGCGCGCCGCGCCTGACGGTTCTGCTGGAAAAATTTCCGCTGCTGCTGTTTGTCGCGCTGCTGGTCTGGCTGAGCGTGCAGTCGCCGTACTTCCTCAGCTGGCAGAATATCAGCCTGATGCTGGTGCAGAGCGTGCCGCTGGCGATCTTAAGCTTTGGCCTGGTGTGCGTGGTGGCGGTGGGCGGCGACGATGTGGTCTCCGGCGGCATCGACCTGTCGCTACCCGCCATCGCGGTGTTTGGCGTGGCGCTGCTCAGCCTCGGCATGGTGGAGTGGCACACGCCGTATCTGCTGCTGCTGCTGGCGGTAGTGGCGCTGTCGCTGGCCTGCGGCGCGGTGAACGCGCTGCTGGTGCTGGTGGCCGGGCTGCCGCCGCTGCTGGCCACCCTCTCTACTTCGGTAGCCTTTACCGGGCTGACCGATCTGCTGACCGGCCAGCGCCGCATCAGCGTCAGCGATCCGCTGATGAGCGCCTTCCGCGACAATACGCTGCTGGGTATTCCTTACCCGCTGCTGTGGCTGGCGGCGGTGTTTATTCTGTTTCAGTTTATCGTCCACCATTCGCGTTTTGGCCAGCATATTCAGGCGGTAGGCGGCAATGCCGATATGGCACGGATGTCCGGCCTTAAGGTGCGTGGCCTGACGCTGCGGGTGTGGCTGCTGGCCGGCGTGGCCGCCGGGCTGGCGGTGCTGCCGCTGCTGGCGCAGGGCTCCGGCAGCTCCAGCGGCACCGCCACGCCGCTGCTGCTGGAGACGGTGCTGGCGACCTTTATCGGCGCGGCATTCTCCCGTCGCCGGGTGGTGACCATCTGGGGCGCGCTGCTCGGCGCGGTGCTGGTCAATGCGCTGTCTAACGGGCTTGGGCTGCTCGGCGTCAATATTTTCTGGATGGGGGCGATTAAAGGCGTGCTGATCCTGGTGGTGCTGGCCGCGCCAGCCTTGCTCAATCGGGGGAGCGCACAGTGAGTCAGATCCTGCAAAATAGTGCGGCGGCAGGCAACCGCAACAACCTGCTGGCGTTAGCGTCACGCGGCGGCTTTGGTCTGCTGATGCTGCTGGCGGTGGTGCTGTTCAGCTGGGCCAATCCGGTGTTTTTGACGCTGGATAACTGGGGCAACCTGCTGCAGGGCAGCGCGGTGCTGCTGATCGTGGCGATGGCGATGACGCTGGTGGTCAGCGCTGGCGCGATTGACCTGTCGGTGGGCGTGGCGCTGGACTTTGGTGCCGCCTTTGCGCTGGTGGCGCTGAAAACCTGGGGGCTGCCGTGGCAGGCGGCGGTGCTCTGTGCCCTGTTTGGCGGTGCGCTGATCGGTGGCTTTAACGCCCTGCTGATCCTGGTCTTCCGCATCAGGCCGTTCCTCGCCACCCTCGGCACCTGGTTTATCGCCAGCAGCGTCGAACGTATCTATACCGACGGCGGCGGCGCGATCTCTTACCGCCGGATGGCGACGGAGTACCATGACCTGGCGGTAGGCAATCTGTGGGGCATCCCGATGCCGATCGTGATTGCGCTGCTGCTGTGGCTGGCGGTGTGGCTGCTGACCGAGCGCACCCTGTTCGGCAAGCGGGTGCGTGCCATCGGCCAGAACAGCGAGGCGGCACGGATTGCCGGTATTCGCAACGCGCGTACCCTGCTGCTGGTGCTGGTGGCCGCCTCGGCGCTGTGTGCGGTGGGCGGGGTGATCCTCTCCGCCAACCTGCGCCAGTTTACACCGCTGGCCGGGCAGGCTTATCTGATGGACGCCATCGCCGCGGTGTTTATCGGCACCGCATTTAACCGCTTTGGCCGCGCCAGCATTGCCGGCACGCTGGGCGGGGTGCTGTTTCTGGCGGTGGTCGACAACGGCCTGAACCTGATGGGGCTAAACTATCTGGTGAAGGATGCGCTGACCGGGGTGATCCTGGTGGTGGCGCTGGCCGTCTCCTTCTGGCAGGCGCGCGTGCGCCAGCAGCACGTCTGATTTCACGCCCGCCCAGTGCGGCGGGTATTTTTTCCGGAGCGTAACCATGTCCAAATTTGATGCCGTGTTTGTCGGGCTGACCATTCTTGATATTGCCGGGCGGCCGGTGCAGGCCATTCCGCAGGGCGGCAACGTGACGTTTATCGAGCAGATCCGCCTGAATCCGGCGGGTACCGCGGCCGGGGCGAATATCAACGCCGCCAAGCTCGGCATCCGCACCGCGGCGGTGGCCTGTCTGGGGGACGATGAGAAAGGTGACCTGATTCAGAGCAGCTATCGCCGGCTGGGCATCGATCTGTCGCTACTGCAGTTCAGCCCGCAGCGGGAAACCTCGGCGACCATTCTGCCGATCCGCCCCAACGGCGAGCGCCCGGCGCTGCACTATCGCGGTGCGTCTGACGATCTGTTCGTCAGCAAGGCGCAGTTTGACGCAGTGCTCGACTGCCGTTATCTGCACCACGGCGGCAGCGGTTTGCTGGCGGCGATGGACGGCGGCCAGAGTGCGCTGTTGCTGGCAGCGGCCAAAGCGCGCGGCATCGTGACCAGTTTCGATCTGATCGCCCCCGGCCCGGATACGCTGGCGCTGCTGAGGCCGCTGCTGCCGTACGTGGACTGGTTTATGCCGTCGCTGGAGGAGGCCGCCGCGATTTCCGGGTTGAGCGATCCGGAGGCGATTGCGGCGTTTTTCTTTGATTTGGGCGCGGGCAACTGCATCTTTAAGGACGGCGAGCGGGGTTCGTGGTTGTTCCAGTCGGGGCAGCCGGGGCAGCGTATTCCTGCCTGGCAGGTGGTGGTGCAGGATACTACCGGTTGCGGCGACGGTTACTGCGGCGGGTTTATCGCGGCGCTGGTGCGAGGTCTTGAGCCGGCGGCGGCCTGTCGGGTGGCTTCTGCGGTGGCAGCGCTGGTGGCAACCGGGTTAGGCTCTGATGCCGGGGTGGTTGACTGGGATCATACCGAGGCGTTTATGGCCGAGACGCCGTTGCTTGGTTGACAGATTAAGGGCGGGCTACCTGCCCTTCGTCGGTCACGCTTACTGAGATTCGCGTTGCTGCTTAAGGGCATGGCTTTGGGTTCTGATGCCGGGTTCGGCCGTTGGTGGCAGAACGCCGGGTCGCCGTGAATCCGTCCGTGGAGGCTCGGACGGCGCATCCCTGCGCCGTACGCCCGGCTAACCTGTCCACCAACGTCCTCCCTTTTCAGTCATTGAGTTGCTGCCTTAAAAACCTAAAAGACCCGTATTAATGTTTTGATGTTTGATGTTTGATGTTTGATGTTTGATGTTTGATGTTTGATGTTTGATGTTTGAGCGCAGATGTAGAATATTTCAGGGCAGCAACACCAATGATTACAGGCAATCGGGGTTATCCGGGTTAGCGGACCGTCGGCGCGCAGGGACGCGCGCCGCCGAGCGCACACGGACGTGTTTACAGCGTGTCCGCGTTCCGGATAACCCCGATTAAGCCCTGCACCCGACCTCAAAGCGCCCCTGCCCCAAAGCCACTATCATTTAAACCAGACACCCAACCTCAAAGCGGCCGGCCCTGAAGCCGCTCTCACTTAAACCAGGCCCCCAACCTGAAGCGACCCGCACCGCGCCAGCGCTAACCGTATCACTTCCACTGATAAAGCAGCGGCTCCCCCGCCACAAAGCGCTGCAGATCGGCGGCGATCATCGCGGTGTGCTTCTCAATGCTCTCGCGGGTCGCACCGGCAATATGGGGCGTGATAATCACGTTTTCCAGCTCGCTAACGAACGGATGATCGCGCCACAGCGGCTCCTGATGATAAACGTCCAGCGCCGCACCGCCCAACGGCCCCTTGCGCAGTGCGTCGATCAGATCGGCTTCTACCACCACCGCCGCCCGCGAGGTATTAATCAGCAGCGCCCCCGGCTTCATACTGCCCAACAGCGCGGCGTTCACCAGACCGTCGCTGTGCGCGCCGCTGCTCAGATGCAGGCTGACGATATCCGCCTCTCGGAACAGCGCGTCCAGCGTGGTCTTCTGCAGCCCCGGCTCGTTAATCTCCTCCGCCGCCACAAACGGATCCACCACCAGAATCGCCATGCCAAACGCGCGGGCGATACGCGCCACCCGGCGGCCGATATTGCCGTAGCCGATCAGACCGAGGGTTTTATTGCGCAGCTCGCTGCCCTTAAACACTTCATACGGACTCTCCGGCGTCACGTCCCACACCACGTCGCGCTTCAACCCGGCCGACGTCTGCTGCTCCTGCTGCGCGTCTCGGGTGAAGTCACCGCGCTTCAGCGCCGCATGCGCCTGTGGAATATGACGTACCAGCGCCAGCATCAGACCAAAGGTCAGCTCGGCGGCGGCATCGGCGTTGCGGCCGGGGGTAAACAGCACCTTAATACCGCGCGCTTTGGCGGCGGCGGTATCGATATTCACCGGATTGGCGCGGGTACAGGCAATCACCTTCAGCTGCGGGCAGGCGGCAATCACCTCGGCGGTGACGTTATCGTAACTGGTGACGATGACGTCAGCGTCGTGCGCCAGCGCGATCAGCTGTTGCGGCGTAAACTTCGGCTTGCCGATGGCCCAGCCGTCCACCACCAGCTCTCCCAGCTGGCGAAACGCCTGTAAATCACCGGCGTACTCGGCGGTAAACACGATCTTCATTATTATGATTCCTTTAAACGTTGCAGGGCCTGGTGGCGTGCCTGCCACACCGGCTGCAGCTGGTCGCGCAGCAGCCGGTAGACCGGGAACAGCTCCCGGTAACAGGCGTGCGCATTAGGGTCGGGTTGATAACGCGTCTGTGCCACCGGCGGCACCTGACGCAGTGCGCCAACGCTACGCGCGGCCAGCAGCGCCGCGCCGCGCGCGCTCAGTTCGTTGAATTCGCTGGCGATCACCGTTCTGCCGGTGCAGTCGGCGATGATCTGCAGCCAGGTGGCCGAGGCCGCGCCGCCGCCGGTTAGGTAGAGTTCGCCGCCGGACGGGTACTCCTGCAGCGAGTCGACGATCGCGTAAGCCAGCCCTTCAAACACCGCGCGCTGCAGTTCGGCGCGGGTGGTGTGCTGGCCGATGCCAAAGTAGCCGGCGCGGGCGGTCGGGCTGTAGAACGGGGCGCGTTCGCCATTGAGGTAGGGCTGCCAGAACACGCCGTTACTGCCGGGCGCTACGCCTGCTATCTCAACCTCCAGCTGCTGCAGGTCCGGCGTCAGCGCGATCTGCTGGCGCAGCCAGTCGATATTCGGCGTGCCGGCCTGCATCGGGAACAGATTAATAAAGCTGCCCGCCTCGGTGCTGCCGACAAAACGCGTGCCGTCACTGACCGTCTCGCGGCTGGTGCAGACGATGCCGGTGCAGCAGGTGGTGCCCAGAATGGTGTAGATGTCGCCGTTGTGTACCGCGCCGCAGCCCAGCGCCGCGCTGCTAACGTCCAGCGCGCCGGCGGCCACCGCAATGCCCGCCGGCAGGCCGCAGCGTTGCGACATTTCAGCGGTCAGCGCACCCGCCGGGGCATCCGCCGCCAGCAGCGGCGGAAACTTATCGCGCAGGTGGCTGAGGCCCAGCTCGTCGAGCATCAGCGAGGAGAGCGTACCGGCCTGCTGATCGAGCAGCGAGGCGCTGGCATCGGTCAGCTCCAGCGCCGCCACCCCGGTCAGCCGGAAGCGCACCCAGTCTTTGGCGCAGAAGATATAGCGCGCCGCCGCCAGCCGCTCCGGCTGATAACGCGCCAGCCAGTGCAGCTGCAGGCTGCTGTTGCACGGCTGCAGGTGGGTGCCTGTTTCGGCAAACAGCCGCCGGTCAAGGCCCGGCCGCTGCAACAGTTCGTGCATCAATCCGGCGCTGCGCGTATCGCTCCACAGCATGCCCGGCCCAACCGGATTGCCGTCGGCGTCGCTCAGCCAGACGCCCTCTCCCTGACCGGCCAGCCCGATCGCCGCGATACGCCCCTGCGCCAGCAGCGGTGAACGCGCTACCTCGCTAAGGGTGCGCAGCACCGAATCCAGCATCAGCTGCATATCCTGTTCGGCATGGCCGCAGGCCGACAGGTCAGGGGCGGTATTTTCCGCCGCTCTGGCCACGGCGTTGAAGTCAGCGTCAAACAGCACCGATTTGACCCGCGAGGTGCCAATATCAATGCCGAGATAAAAATCCATAGGTCAGCACCTGTTCACGCTGCCCGGCTCCCGCTTACGGCCTACAGGCGGCAATGCGGCGGGCAGAAATAGACGTCTAAATGGCTAATCTGTGATGCTAACACCGGGAACAGAGGCGGGCAAACCCGAACGTCCGCTGACAGACAGCGTCTTATAGCGCGAATTCACGCCAGATAATCTTGCTGATTTTCCAGCTTTTCAGCGTATCGTCCGCCGGCATCAGCCCTTCCGGGCCGTGCCATTCGCCGCTGAACAGGTAGCTGATATGCTCGCTGCCCGGCGCTTTACACTCGACACCGTCGCCGTCCGCGCCCTGGCCTTTGCGGCAGGCGCCAAAGGCTTTGCCGTAGAGGTCGCTGAACGGCGTGCCGATGCTGACGCCGGCTTCGCTCACCTGCAGCGACGAGCCAAACCAGTGGGTCAGCGACAGGCTGGACCACGACCAGGAGATCGGATTCCACCAGGTCGAGGCGCTGGGGGAGTCAGCGGCTGGAAGTAAAAAAAGGATCTCAAGAAAATCCTTCTTTATTAGGTATATAGATCGCCTATTTCATTGACAGCAACTTGTCATAATCAGGGAAAATATTCGGTACATCCTCACTGCTACCATCAGGATAAGTTGCTGTCAGATCGCCTGGATGATCAGGCGGATTTAATACAACAACTTTCATAAGATGAACAGCAGGTTCTATAGCTATATATCGTGTATTACTTAGACTAAAACGTCTGCGCCACCTTTCTGTTCCGGTCTCCCCCCCAAAAAACTTCAAGCTGACCGTATTGTCGATGTGATTAGAGACAATAGGGAAAAAGTCTGTTTTCAGTTCCTGCCGCACCCCGCTGAATGCTTTGGCCAGCCCGGTCCCGTAACCGTCACTGAGTCCGTAGTCACCGAAATCGAAGATATAACTGGTATCGATAACCTCTTTCCCCTTCACCAGTGGAACATCGTCCGCAATTCTGAAGCTCACCCTCAGCGAGTTCAGCTGCCACTGGCACGGGCCGCCACCATCCACGGCGATCCGCAGACGCCGGACATTGTTGCCATCGGGCGCACCGAATGGCCGTTCAACATCGTTATAGCCCGGAATATCATGCGGTTCACTGCTTGAGTTATAGCGGACTGATTTGCACTGCGCCGAACGGTAAAGCAGCTCGGCGGGCTGCAGCGTTATCCCCTCCGGGACACGGAAAGTCACATCCACCCACTTTGCGCCAGACGGGGGGGAGAGCGTCCTGTCAGGGCGGTTATCACACCCGGAAAGCAGCATCACAGCTGACGCGATGACGGTGGTTTTACTGAGAAAGTTCAACTTCTTCCTCCGTTACCGCCGCAAAACGCAGCAGGGCATTTTTCCCGGTCTCATCTGCCTCTGTCCGCCTCAGCGCCACCGGCAGCATGTCCTGAAGTACCAGAAATTCGCGGTTACGTTCAACCTCATCCGGATTGCTGTAGGCCGCGCCCCTCTCAACCTGATCCCGGAACATGACCCGCATCTCTTTCCGGTGCATCTCCCTGCCCGGATCGGCCAGCTCCAGCACCTGATTGTGAATATAGGGCAGGTAGCGGTGCGCCATCGAGTGGCTGCGGGGGTCGGTTCCGATGCCGTTCAGCGCCGGATTAGTATTCTGCGGAAAGGTCTTTGCCAGGCTGGCCGGGTTCAGGCACTGGATAAACGCTGCCTGATGCTCAGCGGTGGATTTCAGGCACTCTTCATTCAGGGACGGCACGACATACAGCCTGGTGGACACAAAATGCCGGGTATAGACCTGCCCGTCGACCAGGCTTTTCTGGTTCGGACTGGCGGCCCGCATCGCGCACTGCTGCGCCCGGAAAAATATCACCGTACTGCCATGGTGCCAGTACGGGTCTTTTTTCTCCACAAGCCCTGTCGACTGGAACGTTAGGTCCCGCACCGCCACACTGAGTCCGGCGGCCGTAGTCAGTGACCAGTCAAACCCCAGTTTGTCGCCCAGGGGCCCCCATGACCTGTAAAACGCGTTATCAAGATCGGCATCCGGCGGGATCTGCGTGATCGTGTCATTGTCGTTGACGTGACGGAAGTGCGTGATGCCATCCAGAGAGGCGATCGCCGCGCGGGTGAAGGTCCGCGGCATTCCGTAGGTGTACAGCACGGGGTTAAAGGCTTTCATCTCGGCGGCATACAGGAGCGCCAGCGCCCCGCCCAGACTGTGACCGCAGACGAACAGCTTCTTTCTCATACCTAAACCAGTCTTAACAGCGTCAAGCTTATCCCCGAACTTCCGTTTAGCCAGTTGCCAGGCTTCCAGAAAACCACCGTGCACGTTGCCCGCCCCAGCCAGCTCCGGCAGACACCGCTTCGGTGCGAAGGACAAATCAGTCAGGATATTCAGCAGAGTGTCGGTACCGCACCAGGCAACCAGTACGTGCGCCCCGCATTCCACCGTAAACAGGCGGGCATCACCTTCCCCCGTTGCCCCCACCCCAGTATTCATGTAGACAGGAGGCTGGTAGCGCTCCCGGAACGGTACATCCACCGCCAGTGTGTGAAAGTAAGACGGATACTCGGCAAACTGCGGGATGCAGGACAGATCCAGGCACTTCTGCCGGAAAAAATAATCGATGGTCGGGTCCTTCGCCTCGGCGGCATACACAAGGTCGGCCATGATGCCGAGGTTCAGCGCGTTCGCCAGGTCATAGTCCTTTGTGTCGTGCAGGGGCAGCACCCACGCCCGGAACGGGCAGACCTCAATCACGTGGCGCTGCTCCAGCGCATCCCGCGCAATTTTCGTCCCTTTCAGCGACTTTCCGGGCGGAAAATGGAACACCGGTGGCTCAGGCGAGTCCCAGCCCGGCATCTCCGGTAACCGGTCGCACAGCTCCCCGATGGTCACATAGTGATGCCGGTATCCGGCGACCTCCGCCTTCTCCTGCACGTCCGTGCGCCAGCTTTTGTCCCGCGTCTCCCGCCGAAAGGCATTACCACTCACCGGCTGGCTGTTCGGGTTACGCCTGATACCCAGCGGGCGCTGCTCCATTTCATCGGCCAGCTGTTGCCCGTCCATTTTCACGTCAACGGCCAGCCAGTACAGGTCATCGAACCGCACTAGCCCCTGGCTGTCGGTGACGCCAGCGGGCGGATTAGGCGGCGGTGTGGGATCGAACCGGGTGTCGCCACCCCGCCTCAACATCGCCATTTCTGCCGCCGTGGCCAGCGGATGGTATTCCAACTGCACGTTCAGGCCGGAAACCGGGTTGTTGTTCTCATCCACAAACTGCAACTCCAGTCAGTGTTTCAGTTGCCTGCCACAAGGGACTTCTTTGTACTTCATCTTGTGACTCAGACAGGTCACTGTCGTATTGTCTGTCTCGTCTGCCATAGTTTTAAATCCTTTTAATTTCTCTGGTTAAATACCGGTCGATCATACATCAGGCAAAACTTAACCCAAACCTATTAGACGTCAACAACCCTGACATAGAGGGGAAACACACACCTTGCACAAAACCGTTCCGTCAATGTGAGTCCACAAGATGCTTAACCTCTAAATGGCTAATCCACGTTGCTAACATCGGGAACAGAGGCGAGCAAACCCGAACGTCCGTTGACAGACAGCGGCTTATAGCGCGAATTCAGCTTTATTCACGCGTCTGTATTACAGGTGAGAGCAATGACCGCAAGATCGTCAGAAAATGGCGGCTTAATTGCGATTAAATATTTTGTCGGCAGGATAGCAAAGGGCAACGGCTACCCGCGGCGGGATAACTGCGATGACACGTTTTCTCAGGAGGGAGCGCAGTGCGCGCGCGTGAGGGGTCGGTCACGGTGAAATTACGGCAGATGTGGGGCCAGCAGGAGCAACATCCGCGCCAGATAATCTTGCTGATTTTCCAGCTTTTCAGCGTATCGTCCGCCGGCATCAGCCCTTCCGGGCCGTGCCATTCGCCGCTGAACAGGTAGCTGATGTGCTCGCTGCCCGGCGCTTTACACTCGACGCCGTCGCCGTCCGCGCCCTGGCCTTTGCGGCAGGCGCCAAAGGCTTTGCCGTAGAGGTCGCTGAACGGCGTGCCGATGCTGACGCCGCCGGCGGTTTTCACCCCGGCGTCGCTGACGTCAATGCGGCTTACCGTGCCCTGCCCGCTCAGCTCTATTTTCACCTGCTTATCGCCGTTAATCGCCTGCCAGAACGACACCACGTTGCCGCCCTCGCTGCGCATTCCCTGGCGCAGGCCGTAGTTGCCGTCCAGCCCTTTACCGATGGCGGCTTCGGTCATGGCGGTGCTGCCGGTGACCTCACCGACGCCCGCTTCGGTCACCTGCAGCGACGAGCCAAACCAGTGGGTTGGCGACAGGCTGGACCACGACCAGGAGATCGGATTCCACCAGGTCGATGAGCTGGCAGAGTCAGCGGGCGCAGAGGAACCGGCGCAGCCCGCCAGCAGCAGCGTGGCGATTAACAGCGCCGGACGAGAATTTTTCATAACAACTCCTGATTTTCAGTATTCACAGCTTCCGGTGCTTGGAGTGCAGAACGCTGAAAAAGTTTAGACGGCAAAGGATCGCGCATAAACCGGGCCATCATCCCCCCTGTTTACAGACGGCCTGTGGCCCGGATGCGGAGATACGGCTCCGACGATACGGTGGTTAAGGGTACCGCTCACCGGCTCTGCCAGCCCGGCTGCGCAGGGTTTAGCAGTGCAAAATTACTGATTTTCCAGCGGATCTAAGCAGTCGCGCAGGCGGCGCTGCCACAGTAATGCGCAGAGTGCCAGCACGTCCAGCAGCATCACGCCGATAACCGGCGGCGACGGCGGTTCATCCCCCTGCCACAGCAACGCAGCCTGCAGCGCCAGCATCACCAGCAGCGTGGCGCACAGCACCCAACGCCACGCCTGCCACAGGCGCGGCAGCCGCTGGCGATAGCCGGTCAACAGCAGGCCGGCGGCGGCGGGCAGCCCCAGCGCCAGCCCCAGCCAGAAGGCGTGGGTATCCGGATAGAACAGCTCCAGCAGGCTGGCCCCCTGCTGACGTGAGGCACCGGCCACCACAAACAGCACCCAGGTGCGGGCCTGCAGCAGCAGGATCGCCCAGAAGCTCAGCGGCAGGCGCAGCTGGCCTTTATTATCGTAATCATCGGGGGAGTAATTCACGGCGGTACGGTTATTATCATCATCAAATATGTCAATTGCGGCAACAGTGCCATCTTGGGCACGTGTAAGGCTGCGATGGCCCTGTAATTTTTAGCAGGAGTTTTGCCACGCCGGCACCGTCATCATCAGCAACATTTATACGACATGGCCCCTCTCCATCGTGAGCATTGCTCCGGCGGCACCAGCAGGCGCTTCGGCACAGCCGGCGCGATCTTTCTCAGGGCTGAATCAGGGCATCCCGCGTAAGCGATCAATACTCGCGGTCTTCGATCAGCCGTTTGCCGAGCAGCATGCTGTCGACGGTTTCATACTCCAGCTTCTCGTAGAAGCCGACTACCGCATCGTTCTCTTCCCGCACCATCACGTGAATTTTCGGGCAACCGCGTGCGATCAGCTTCTTCTCCAGCCGGTTGATCAGCGCGTTGGCAAAGCCGCGCCCCTGATAGTCCGGATGCACGCCGAGATAGTAGGCAGACCCGCGATGGCCGTCGTAGCCACCCATCAGCGTGCCAACAATTTCGCCGCCGACCACCGCCACCAGAAACAGGTCGGGGTCGTGATTCAGCTTACGCTCAATATCCATTTCCGGATCGTTCCACGGCCGTAACAGATCGCAACGCTCCCAGAGCGTGATCACTTCTTCAATATCTTCCTGGCGGAAAGCGCGGATTTCCATGGAATTACCCTGACCTTAAGCACAATTTGCTGATTATCACGCATTATTTCACGCGTGCAACCCCTGTAACGCCGCCGGTGGCAAAAAAACCTTAATCCCTGAGGTATTACCTTGAAATAAAGCTTAAAAGTCTGAAACAGTTCCCGTCTCGCGGCGCACGGATTGTTACGCTATAACAGCTGCCATTAACGGATCCATTCGTACTTACTTACCGCCAACGCGCCATTCAGGATGCTGCTATGAAAATGATTTCCAGGCTGACGCCGCTGACCACCCGCCGCCAGCTGCTGCTTTCCGGGCTGGCGCTGGCGCTGTTCGGCCGCAACGCCAGCGCACGTGAGGAGGATGTCACCCTGCACGTCGGCCAGCCGCAGCGTAAAACGCCGGCCAGCCCGCCGCCGCGCCCGGCAGGCAGCAAAAAAATCGTGATGATCGACCCCGGCCACGGCGGTATTGACTCCGGGGCGGTCGGCCATGAAGGTTCGGAGGAAAAGCACGTGGTGCTGGAGATCGCCAACCACATCCGCCAGCGGCTGAGCAATCATCCGCGTATTGAGGTGCGGCTGACCCGTGAAACCGACCACTTTATCCCGCTGGGTGAACGGGTGGAGATCGCCCACCAGCACGGTGCCGACCTGTTTATGTCGGTCCACGCCGACGGCTTTACCAGCCCGACGGCCAACGGCGCGTCGGTGTTTGCCCTCTCCAACCGCGGCGCCAGCAGTACCATGGCGCGCTACCTGTCGCAGAAAGAGAACGCCGCCGATGAGATTGGCGGCGCGCAGGTGGCAGCGAAGGATCACTATCTGCAGCAGGTGCTGTTTGACCTGGTGCAGACCGACACCATTAAGAACAGCCTGATCCTCGGCAAACACGTGCTCGGCCAGATCCGTCCGGTACACCACCTGCACAGCCAGCACACCGAACAGGCGGCGTTTGCGGTGCTGAAATCGCCTTCCATCCCCTCGGTACTGGTGGAAACCTCATTTATCACCAATCCGGCGGAGGAGCGGCTGCTCGGCACCACCGCCTTCCGTCAGAAGATTGCCGCGGCGATCTCAGACGGTATCGTCAGCTTTTTTGATGAGTATGATGCCAGCCGCCGCACCGGCTGAGGTATAATCCACGCGTCTCTCGCTATAAGGTCACTTCATGAACGCACCGGATATCGCCCAGGTTAAACAGTTTCTGCTCATGCTGCAGGATAATATTTGCCAGCAGCTGGCTCAGGCCGACGGCAGCGGCCGTTTTGAAGAGGACAGCTGGCAGCGTCCGGGCGGCGGCGGCGGGCGCAGCCGCGTGCTGCGTCAGGGAAGCCTGTTTGAGCAGGCCGGCGTCAACTTCTCGCACGTCTACGGCGAGTCGATGCCAGCGTCGGCGACCGCGCACCGTCCGGAGCTGGCGGGCCGCAGTTTTGAAGCGCTCGGCGTGTCGCTGGTGATCCACCCGGAAAACCCGTATGTACCGACCAGCCACGCCAACGTACGCTTCTTTATCGCCGAAAAGCCGGGTGCCGATCCGGTGTGGTGGTTCGGCGGCGGCTTCGACCTGACGCCATTCTACGGCTTTGAACAGGATGCCGTGCACTGGCACCAGACCGCCAGCGACCTGTGTCAGCCGTTTGGGGACGACGTTTACCCTCGCTATAAAAAGTGGTGCGACGACTACTTTCTGCTCAAACACCGCAATGAGCAGCGCGGCATCGGCGGCCTGTTCTTTGACGATCTGAACACCCCGGATTTCGATACCAGCTTCGGCTTTATGCAGGCGGTGGGCAACGGCTTCCTCGACGCCTATCTGCCGATCGTCGAGCGGCGTAAAGCGCTGCCGTGGGGCGAGCGCGAGCGGCAGTTCCAGCTTTACCGCCGCGGCCGCTACGTTGAGTTCAACCTGGTGTGGGATCGCGGCACGCTGTTTGGCCTGCAGACCGGCGGGCGCACCGAGTCGATTCTGATGTCGATGCCGCCGCTGGTGCGCTGGGAGTATGACTATCAGCCGGAAGCGGGCAGCCCGGAAGCGGCCCTCTACAGCGACTTCCTGCCGGTAAAAAACTGGATTTAAGTCTGTTCCGCCATGATAAACGATGGATCCCCTCACCGCCGCGTGCGGCAGGCACGGTGAGGTGACAGACGGCCGGGCGGGCCCCGGCCGTCGGGTTCAGAGCGGGGAGGTTTGCGCTTCGACCACCGCCAGCGCCACCATATTGATGATGCGCCTGACCGAGGAGATCGGCGTCAGCACGTGGACCGGTTTGGCAATGCCCATCAGCACCGGGCCGACCGTCACGCCGTCCGAGCAGGAGACGCGCAGCAGGTTGTAGCTGATGCGCGCCGCTTCAACGTTGGGCATGATCAGCAGGTTGGCCGAGCCTTTCAGCGGGCTGTCCGGCATCAGGTCGTGGCGGATGCTCTCCACCAGCGCCGCATCACCGTGCATCTCACCGTCAATTTCCAGATCCGGCGCACGCGCCTTCACCAGCGCCAGCGTTTCGCGCATCTTGCGCGCCGCCGGCGCGTTCGATGAACCAAAGCTGGAGTGCGACAGCAGCGCCACCTTCGGCTCAATCCCAAAGCGGCGCACGGTCTCCGCCGCCAGCAGCGTCAGCTCCGCCAGCTGTTCCGGCGTCGGGTCCTCATTGACGTAGGTATCGGCAATAAAGGTGTTGCCGCTCGGCAGCTCAAGCGCGTTCATCGCCCCGGCCACCCCGGCCTGATTGCGGAAACCAAACAGCTTTTCAACGATCTCATAGTGCTGCCGGTAGTCGCCGACGGTGCCGCAGATCAGCGCATCCGCTTCGCCGCGATGGACCATAATCGCGCCGATCAGCGTCGGATTGCCGATCACCGCGCGCTGTGCCTCCTGCGGTGAGACGCCACGGCGTTTCATAATCTGGTAGTACTCATTCCAGTACTCTTTAAAACGCGGGTCGGATTCGTTGTTCACCACCTCCACGTCTTTCCCCAGCTCAAATTTCAGGCCAAGCTTCTGCATGCGCATCTCGATCACGCTCGGGCGGCCGATCAGGATCGGCTTCGCCAGCCCAAGGCTGACCAGCTCCTGGGTGGCATGCAGCACCCGCGCCTCTTCGCCCTCCGCCAGCACCACCCGCTTCGGATCCTTACGCGCCTGCGAGAACACCGGCTTCATAAACAGGTTGGTTTTGTAGACGAACTCGGTCAGCTTCTCGCGGTAGGCGTCAAAGTCCGCAATTGGCCGCCGCGCCACGCCGGAGTCCATCGCCGCCTTTGCCACCGCCGGGGCGATCTGTACGATCAGCCGTGGATCAAAGGGTTTCGGGATCAGGTACTCGGGGCCAAAGCTCAGCTCCTGATCGCCGTAAGCAGAGGCCACCACCTCGCTCTGTTCGGCCAGCGCCAGCTCGGCGATGGCGTGTACCGCCGCCAGCTTCATCTCTTCGTTAATCGCCGTGGCGCCCACGTCCAGCGCGCCGCGGAAGATAAACGGGAAACAGAGCACGTTGTTGACCTGATTCGGGAAGTCGGAACGACCGGTGCAGATAATCGCGTCCGGGCGCACCGCCTTAGCCAGCGGCGGCAGGATCTCCGGCTCCGGGTTGGCCAGCGCAAGGATCAGCGGGTCGCGCGCCATTTTTTTCACCATCTCCGGGGTCATCACCCGCGGTCCGGAGCAGCCGAGGAAAATATCCGCCCCGTCGATCACCTCATCCAGCGTGCGCTTGCCGCTGTCCGCCACCGCGTAGGCCGCCTTGGTGCGCTCCATACTGGCCTCGCGCCCCTGGTAAATCACCCCTTTCGAATCGCAGACCACGATGTTGCGCGTCTGCATACCCAGCGCCACCAGCAGATTGAGGCAGGCTATCGCCGAGGCCCCGGCACCGGAGACCACCAGCCGCACATCGGCAATCTGTTTATTCACCACCCGCAGGCCGTTAAGCACCGCCGCGGTACAGATAATCGCCGTACCGTGCTGGTCGTCATGGAACACCGGAATTTTCATCCGTTCGCGCAGCTTCTGCTCGATATAGAAGCACTCGGGCGCTTTGATATCCTCCAGGTTGATGCCGCCAAAGGTCGGCTCCAGCGCCGCCACCACCTCAATCAGCCGGTCCGGGTCCAGCTCATCCACTTCAATATCAAACACGTCGATACCGGCAAACTTCTTAAACAGCACCCCCTTGCCTTCCATGACCGGCTTGCTGGCCAGCGCGCCGATATTACCGAGCCCGAGCACCGCCGTGCCGTTGGAGATCACCGCCACCAGATTACCGCGTGCGGTGTACTTATCCGCCGCCTGCGGATCGGCGGCGATCTCCAGGCAGGGGGCCGCCACGCCGGGGGAGTACGCCAGTGCCAGGTCTCGCTGGGTTGCCAGCGGCTTGGTGGGGGACACCTGGATTTTTCCCGGCACCGGATACTGGTGGAAATCAAGCGCGCTCTGTTTTAACTGGTCGTCCATTCGCAGTTCCTTTTTTTCGGAGAGGTTTGACCAGTCAGTATAGAGGGGCGTAAAGACGTAAAAACTTGAAGTAGCGCAAAAAAACGGCAACAGGTTTTGGCAGCCTCTGCGGCCATTGGGGAAAAGCACATCGCGTATGAATGACTTTCGCAGGCAAAAACGTGCTGTCGGGCCAGTCACTAAACGGAAGCCCTCAGTGGCTCGGCCGCCCCCCCCGGCAGACCTTCCCCGCCACGTAATTTTCCTCATCTGCTATGCTTTATGGTGGCTTCGTCGCCGATGTTGCTGAGATAACGCCGCGCTGTCCGTACTGCAACCGGCACCGTTCAACAAAACAGGATGAGCGCAGCGTGGCAAGGTGGAGTGCTTTTGCCCCACTGCGGCCGCTGCAAGGCACCATTGGACTGACCCATTGCAACAATCAGAAAAAGCGTATTTCTATTGTCCTGCGCCTGTTGCAATGTGATCCCCCTCATCCTGTTCACCCCGAGACTGACCCGCTTTACAAGGAGCTTAAACCGATGAACCAGTTAGACGCACTGAAACAATTCACCACCGTGGTGGCTGACAGTGGCGATATCGAATCGATTCGTAACTACCATCCTGAAGACGCGACCACTAACCCGTCGCTGATTCTCAAAGCTTCCGGTCTTGACTCCTACAAGCACCTGATTACCGATGCCATCGACTATGCCAAACGGCAGGGTGGCAGCAAAGAGACGCAGATCATCAACGCCAGCGATAAAGTCGCCATCAACCTCGGTATGGAGATCCTGAAAAGCGTACCCGGACGCGTCTCTACCGAGGTGGATGCGCGCCTCTCCTTTGACCGCGGCATGTGCGTGACCAAAGCCGAGAAGCTGGTGCGGATGTATGAAGAGAACGGCATTCCGCGCTCGCGCATTCTGATCAAGCTGGCCTCCACCTGGGAGGGGATCAAAGCGGCGGAGGAGCTGGAGAAAAACGGCATCCAGTGCAACCTGACGCTGCTGTTCTCCATGGCGCAGGCGCGCGCCTGTGCTGAAGCCGGCGTATTCCTGATTTCGCCGTTTGTCGGCCGTATTTATGACTGGTACAACAGTCGCAAGCCGCTCGACCCGTACGTGGTGGATGAGGATCCGGGCGTGGTGTCGGTACGCAACATTTATGAGTATTACAAACAGCACCGCTACAACACGGTGATTATGGGCGCCAGCTTCCGCAAGGTGGAACAGATCCTGGCGCTGGCCGGCTGCGACCGCCTGACGATCTCCCCGGACCTGCTGAAAGAGCTGCAGGCCAGCGATGCCGCGGTAGAACGTAAGCTGACACCGTCCACTCAGGTGCTGAACCCGCCGAAAGCGCTGTCGGAAGCCGAGTTCCGCTGGCTGCATAATCAGGACCCGATGGCGGTGGAAAAACTTTCCGACGGCATCCGTAATTTCGCCAGCGACCAGCAGAAGCTGGAAGACGTGCTGGCCGCCCGGCTGTAACCCCCACGGTTTTACCTCCTCTTCGGGCGGGTCACCGACCTGCCCGACTCACACGTCATGGAGAACCTTATGTCTTCACGCAGAGAACTGGCCAACGCCATCCGCGCCTTAAGTATGGACGCGGTACAAAAAGCTAAATCCGGCCACCCGGGTGCCCCAATGGGCATGGCCGACATCGCCGAAGTGCTGTGGCGCGAATTCCTGCACCACAACCCGAATAATCCGGCGTGGGCCGATCGTGACCGCTTTATCCTCTCTAACGGCCACGCCTCGATGCTGCTTTACAGCCTGCTGCACCTTAGCGGCTACGATCTGCCGATTAACGAGCTGAAAAACTTCCGCCAGCTGCACTCGAAAACCCCGGGCCACCCGGAGCTGGGCTATACGCCGGGCGTGGAAACCACCACCGGTCCGCTGGGCCAGGGGCTGGCTAACGCCGTCGGGCTGGCGATTGCCGAGCGCACGCTGGCCGCGCAGTTTAACCGCCCGGACCATGAGATTGTCGATCACTTTACCTACGTGTTTATGGGCGATGGCTGCCTGATGGAGGGGATTTCCCACGAAGTCAGTTCGCTGGCCGGCACGCTGGGGCTGGGTAAACTGATCGGCTTCTACGATCACAACGGCATCTCAATCGACGGTGAAACCGAGGGCTGGTTTACCGATGATACCGCGAAGCGCTTTGAAGCCTACCACTGGCACGTGGTGCACGAGATTGACGGCCACGATCCTGACGCCATCAGCCGCGCGATTAAAGAGGCGCAGAGCGTCACCGATAAACCGTCGCTGATTATCTGCCGCACGGTAATCGGCTTTGGTTCGCCGAATAAGGCCGGCAAAGAGGAGGCGCACGGCGCACCGCTGGGCGATGAGGAAGTTGCGCTGGCGCGTAAACAGCTGGGCTGGAATCACCCGCCGTTTGAGATCCCGAAAGAGATTTATCGTCAGTGGGATGCGAAAGAAGCCGGTGCCAAAGCCGAGCAGGCATGGCAGGAGAAGCTGAATGCCTATCGGGCCGCCCACCCCGAACTGGCCGCCGAGTACACCCGCCGCATGAGCGGTGGCCTGCCGGAGAACTGGCAGCAGGAGACGCAAAAGTATATCGAAGGGTTGCAGGCTAATCCGCAGAAAATCGCCAGCCGTAAGGCGTCACAAAACGCGCTGGAAGCCTACGGTCCGCTGCTGCCTGAGCTGCTGGGCGGCTCCGCCGACCTGGCACCAAGCAACCTGACGCTCTGGTCGAAGTCGACCTCGATTAAAGAGGATCCGGCCGGTAACTATATCCACTACGGCGTACGTGAATTCGGCATGACCGCGATTGCCAACGGCCTCGCCCATCACGGCGGCTTTGTGCCCTACACCGCCACCTTCCTGATGTTTGTCGAATACGCCCGTAACGCGGTGCGCATGGCGGCGCTGATGAAGGCGCGGCAGATTATGGTCTATACCCACGACTCGATTGGTCTGGGGGAAGACGGGCCGACCCACCAGCCGGTGGAGCAGCTGGCCAGCCTGCGCGTTACGCCGAATATGAGCGTCTGGCGTCCGTGCGATCAGGTGGAAACGGCGGTAGCGTGGAAGCACGCGGTAGAGCGCCATCACGGACCAACCGCGCTGATCCTCTCCAGGCAGAACCTGGCGCAGCCGCCGCGCAGCGCGCAGCAGCTGGCCGATATCTCACGCGGCGCTTACGTGCTGCAGGAGAGCGACGGCACGCCGGAGGTGATCCTGATCGCCACCGGTTCCGAGGTGGAAATCACCCTTGGCGCGGCGGCGAAGCTGCAGGCCAGCGGCCATCGGGTGCGGGTGGTGTCGATGCCGTCCACCGACCTGTTTGACGCGCAGGATGCCGCCTATAAAGAGTCGGTGCTGCCGGCAGGCGTAAGCGCGCGGGTGGCGGTGGAGGCCGGTATTGCCGACTACTGGTATAAGTACGTCGGGCTGAACGGTGCGATCGTCGGCATGACCGGTTTTGGTGAATCAGCCCCGGCGGAAAAACTGTTCCCGGAATTTGGCTTTACGGTGGAGAATATCGTTAGCCACGCTGAAGCCCTGCTCAAACCGCACTAACCCTGTTAACCACCCGTTTCAGGCCCCCGTTCGCGGGGGCTTTTTTGTTACTGTCCCTGCGCCAGCATTTCAACCGTGCCCGCCGCCGCCGCCGCCGCCTCAGCGCGCTGCGTTACCCACAGCGTCGGCCAGCGTTCGCTACCGTTCCAGCCGTCACACAGGCTTTGTTGCGCGTACTCCGCCAGGCGGAACTGATGGCCGTCGTACTGCCAGCGTGTGGCGACGCCGCAATCCCCCAGCCCACGGGTTTTACTGAAGGTCTGTAGCTCACCGCGGGCGGCGTCAAATTCGGCGTTCACCAGCTCCAGCTGGCGACCGGAAGCGCCGGAGGGCACAAAGGGCAGCGTCAGCGTCAGCAATCGGGCAATAAACGGCGGCTGACGGCTGACTTCAAAGGCGAGATAAATCAGGTTGTAAGCCCCCATTTCACAGCTGACCAACAGCAGGGCTTTATTATCACTGAGCGGGGCTACCTGACTTTCGCGACGCAGCGGGTCGAGCGAACAGAGGTCGTTATCCAGATGCCAGCTGGCGTAATCCAGCAGCTGGCGGCTTTCCCGGCCGCTCAGCGCGCGTGGCGGACGCGGCGCGGAGGAAATCTGTGGCACGTCGGGCGGCGGCGGAAGATCGCTGACGTCCCCCGCACCGGAAGCGACCCACGCGCTGCCACTCTTCACCCGCCCCTGCACTTCATCCATCAGCAGCAGCGCCGCCTTCAGTCCGTGCAGGGAGATCGCCGCCTGCGGGCGATACAGCAGCTGCAGGTTATCGGCATCCCGCACCTGCTGCAGAAACTCTTCAATGGCGATGGCATCAGCGGTGGACCAGTGGTGGGCGGTGACCTGCCAGTTTTTGAGATCGGGCTTCAGGCGCTTGCCGTCCAGCAGCAGATTGTCCTGCAACGTGCCGCCCGGCCGTTCACCGCTGTCGCGATTGCCATAATCAATGCTCAGCCGCGGCCGGTCATCCTCGCCGGCATCGCGCGTCAGCTGCATCACCAGGCCGTTACTGGCGGGGAAACTGCGCACTTCACAGGTGTTCAGGTTATTACAGGTGATTTGCCAGTCGGCGAAGATCTTCTGCAGCGGCTCCGCCTGCAGGCTGGCGATGCAGAACAGCGGTGCCAGGCCGAGCCAGACGCCACGCAAAGCCACGAGTTGTGCGATCCCTGAAGTGCTGAACATGGCGCGTATCACCTCCGGCGAGGGTAAACGCCCATCATCGCGGCAAGCGGCAGTGGCCTCAATCGGATTTATCGGACTGTGGGCCAGAGCGCAGAGCGCATCACACTCTTGCCCTCTCTTATCCGTAACTGAACAATTACAGAGGCGGGTGCTGGCAGGCTGACAGGGTTACAGGCGTTAGCCCACCCGCCACCAGCGTAATTAAAAAGTTCAGAGGTGCAGCCAGCCTGCCAGCAGCGCATGCTGCAGCAGGGTGACGGTTTTGCCATCCTGAATACGGCCATCTTTAACCATCGCCCACGCCTGCGGGAAGGTCAGCTCCAGCACGTCGATATCCTCATCGTCGACGCCGCCGCCCGCATTGGCGCGCTGCGCATCGCTGTATTCGGCGGCAAAGAAGTGGATCAGCTCGGTGACGCCGCCCGGCGACATATACAGCTCAAACAGTTTTTCCACCTCACCCACCGCGTAGCCGGTCTCTTCAATCGCCTCTTTACGGATACAAATTTCGGGTGAGTCGTCGTCCAGCAGCCCGGCGCAGGTCTCGATCAGCATCCCGCTCGGGTTACCGTTCACCCAGGTGGCAATGCGGAACTGGCGCGTCAGCACCACGCTGTTTTTTTCTCGGTTGTAGAGCAGGATGGTCGCGCCGTTGCCGCGATCGTACACTTCACGCTTATGACGCAGCGTGGCGCCATCTTTCGCCGTCAGGTCGTAGGTGTAGTTACGCAGAACGAACCAGTTTTCAGAGAGGATTTTGTTTTTGATGAGGTCGATTCTGGCGGACATGAGGGGCTCCTGGCATTTTTCGGGAGCCTGTCATTTTAGACAGCTTGCTGCGGGAACGCTATCTGAAACAGACGGGGCAGTCGCCTGCCCCGTCTGACGCTGTAACGTCTTAGCGGTTCATCTCTTCGTCAGCCGCCGCGTGCTGCTCTTCGCTCAGCGAGTGGACACGCTTACGCACCGCGAACCAGCCAATCACCAGCATCACCGCCAGCAGCGGGATAGAGGCGATGGTGTAGGTGCCGTTCGGGTAGTCGAACGCCATCAGCACCAGTACGCTGACCAGGAACAGCAGGGTCAGCCACGAGGTAAACGGCGCGAAAGGCATTTTGAAGCTCACCTCTTCCGCTTTCCCCTCTTTAATTGCCTTACGCAGGCGCATCTGGCAGACCACGATAAACGCCCAGGAGGAGATAATCCCCAGCGCCGCCACGTTCAGCACAATCTCAAACACGCTGGAAGGCACGATATAGTTCAGGTAAACACCGATGATGTAAACGCCAACGGTGACCAGAATGCCGACATAGGGCACGTGCTGTTTGCTCATCTTCGACATGCTTTTTGGCGCAGAGCCGCCCATCGACATCGAACGCAGAATACGGCCGGTAACGTACAGGCCGGAGTTCAGGCTGGAGAGCGCGGCGCTGAGTACCACGATGTTCATGATGCTGCCCGCGTAAGGCACGCCCAGTTTAGTGAAGAAGGTCACAAACGGGCTCTGACCGGCCTGGTAGGCATTCCACGGCAGCAGCAGCACCAGCAGCACCACAGAACCGACGTAGAACAGGCCGATACGCCAGATCACACTGTTGATCGCCTTCGGCAGCATGGTTTTCGGGTCTTTACACTCGCCGGCGGCGGTACCGACCATCTCGATTGAGGCGAACGCAAACACCACGCCCTGCACCAGCACCAGCGCCGGCAGCAGACCGTTCGGGAACATACCGCCGTTATCAGTGATCAGGTGGAAGCCGGTGGCGTTACCGTCCAGCGTTTTACCGCTGCCGAGGAACACCACGCCGACCACCAGGAAGATCACGATCGCCGCTACTTTGATTAGCGCGAACCAGAACTCCATTTCGGCGAACCACTTCACGCCGATCATGTTCATGGTGCCGACGATCGCCAGCGCGCCCAGCGCAAACACCCACTGCGGCACATCGCCAAACGCGCCCCAGTAGTGCATATAGAGCGCAACGGCGGTGATATCAACGATACCGGTCATCGCCCAGTTAACGAAGTACATCCAGCCGGCCACATAGGAGGCTTTTTCACCGAGGAATTCACGGGAGTAAGAGACAAAACTGCCGCTGGTTGGGCGGTGCAGCACCAGCTCACCCAGCGCGCGCAGAATAAAGAACGAGAAGATACCGCAGACTAAATAGACCAGCGCCAGCGCCGGACCGGCGGCCTGCAGACGGCCACCGGCACCAAGGAACAGGCCGGTACCGATGGCACCGCCGATCGCGATCATCTGCACGTGGCGATTGTCCATCGCCTTTTTATAGCCGGTATCGTGGGAGTTTAACCAACGTCTTTTCGCCGCACGGGTGTCCGCGCCGGCATTGTGATCTGCTTTCATATTTGACCCTATTGTCCTGTCCACAAGTGATGCGGTTACCTGTCCTGGGTAATCCTGTTTTTTTTATGTGCCATACAAACGTTTGCGTTGACTGCTGCAAGTCTGAACAATATGCCTGGTTTTATCGTCAGGACGATTTACAAATCCCAGGAAATTGCGGCGATGCATCCTAACCGTTCTGTGGAGGTGACGCAAAATATCCGCCGGGTAATTCGTGAGGTTTTGTGATTTTTGTCCGTTTACGCATAAAAAAACCGGCCACATATTGCGGCCGGACAGTGAAATCACTAAGGGACTACTACAGGGATAGGGGTACTGGACGGGATTAACACAAATTAACGATAGATTTCAGCGGTGCCGCTCCACAGGCTGGAATCACCGGGGGTGTCCGCGCTGACCACACGGTAGTGGCTGGCGCCGAGCGCATCGGCTTTCTTCGCCAGCTGATGGGTGGCGTCATCCAGAGTGCCTCTGACGCCAGAGACCTGCACGCTGCCGATGCTTTGCAGGCTAGTGGCCTGGCTGCCATTGACCTGGGTCGCTGCTAAAGTGGTAAACGAGGTGCCAGCCAGCAAAGTGGCCGCCAACAGTATCGGGAGTGTTTTTTTCATCTGGTGCTCCTCAGGGTGTTTGAACGTTACGGGATTGATTATTCACTTTTCAGTGAAAAGCAGCGTTCGGCGATGGTAAAAAGCGGTGCGAGTTTTGCCAGCAAACGTCAGCAATTGTGGTAAATCAGCATGGATGTAAGCAGATATTGCTCTGGTAACACCTGTCGGTGGCAGGTCAGCCGGGTCGGCGGCGTTACAGCACGTTCTGCCGCTCTGCGAGCGGCGTTAAGGTAAAAAACGCCCCCGTTTCAGCGAGGTGAATTTACACATTCTCCTCATTTTCTCCACGATTCGTGCTGCCGCTGCGTCTACAGTGTTATGCTGACGGAGTCTGTTGAATAAACTGATAAATTTGCTCCGCGATGAATGACCACCACGCCACATAAAAGCGGCGGCTTTCTTTAGTAATTCTGACTATCAGCAGCGGAGCCTGATAATGGCCAACTTTTTTATCGATCGCCCGATATTTGCCTGGGTGCTGGCGATTCTGATGTGCCTGACCGGCGGGCTGGCAGTGATGTCTCTGCCGGTGGAACAGTACCCGGACCTCGCTCCGCCAAACGTACGAATTACCGCTAACTATCCCGGCGCCTCGGCGGAAACGCTGGAAAACACCGTGACTCAGGTCATTGAACAGAACATGACCGGCATCGACAACCTGATGTATATGTCGTCGCAGAGCAGTAATACCGGCCAGGCCACCATCACCCTGACCTTCACCGCCGGCACTAACCCCGACGAGGCGCGCCAGCAGGTGCAGAACCAGCTGCAGAGCGCGCTGCGCAAACTGCCGCAGGCCGTGCAGTCGCAGGGGGTGACGGTGAACAAGACCGGCGACAGCAATATCCTGATGGTGGCCTTTGTCTCCACCGACGGCAGCATGGATAAGCAGGATATTTCCGACTACGTCGCCAGTAATATTCAGGATCCGCTGAGCCGTATTGACGGCGTTGGCCAGGTGGACGCCTACGGTTCCCAGTACGCCATGCGCATCTGGCTCGATCCGAACAAGCTGATTAACTTCGCGCTGACCACCGCCGACGTGGTCAGCGCCATTGAGTCGCAGAACAGCCAGGTGGCGGTCGGCCAGCTCGGCGGCCTGCCCTCAGTCGACCGCCAGGCGCTGAACGCCACCGTCAACTCCCAGTCGCTGCTGCAGACCCCGCAGCAGTTCCGCGACATCACGCTTAAGGTCAATACCGATGGCTCGGTGGTAACCTTAGGCCAGGTAGCGCAGGTGGAGCTGGGGGCGGAGAAGTATGACTACCTCAGCCGCTACAACGGCCTGGCGGCCTCCGGCCTTGGCGTTAAGCTGGCCTCCGGCGCCAACGAGTTGCAGACCGATACGCTGGTGCGCGCACGCCTCGACGAGCTTTCCCGTTTCTTCCCGCACGGCCTGGAAGCCAAAATCGCCTTTGAGACCACGCCGTTTGTAAAAGCGTCGATCGAGGACGTGGTCAAAACCCTGTTTGAAGCGGTATTGCTGGTGTTCCTGGTGATGTACCTGTTCCTGCAGAACTTCCGCGCCACGCTGATCCCGACTATCGCCGTGCCGGTGGTGCTGCTCGGCACCTTCGGCGTGCTCTACACCTTTGGCTACAGCATCAACACCCTGACCATGTTCGCCATGGTGCTGGCGATCGGCCTGCTGGTGGATGACGCCATCGTGGTGGTGGAGAATGTCGAACGCATCATGAGCGAAGAGGGGCTGTCGCCGCGCGAAGCGACGCGCAAATCGATGGGGCAGATCCAGGGGGCGCTGGTCGGCATCGCGCTGGTGCTGTCGGCGGTGTTTGTGCCGATGGCCTTCTTTGGCGGCACCACCGGGGCGATCTACCGCCAGTTCTCCGTCACCATCGTCGCGGCGATGGTGCTGTCGGTGCTGGTGGCGATGATCCTCACCCCGGCGCTGTGCGCCACGCTGCTTAAACCGCTGGAAAAAGGGCAGCACCACGGCCGTCGCGGTTTCTTCGGCTGGTTTAACCGGGTGTTTAACCGCAACGCCGAACGCTACGAGCGCGGCATTGGCCGTATCATCGCCAGAGGCGGCCGCTGGCTGCTGCTCTATCTGGCGCTGATCGGCGTGATGGCCTTCCTGTTCCTGCGCCTGCCGACATCGTTCCTGCCGCTGGAAGATCGCGGTATTTTCACCACTCAGGTACAGCTGCCCCCGGGTTCCACGATGCAGCAGACGCTGAAGGTGGTGCAGGACGTGGAGCATTACTACCTGACCGAAGAGAAAAACAACGTGGTGTCGGTGTTCGCCACCGTCGGCTCCGGCCCCGGCGGCAACGGCCAGAACGTGGCGCGGCTGTTCGTGCGCCTGACCGACTGGAAAGCGCGCAGCAGCGAGCACGACTCCTCGTTCGCCATTATCGAACGCGCCACCACCGCCTTTAAAAAGATTAAAGAGGCGCGGGTGATCGCCAGCAGCCCTTCGGCGATTACCGGGCTGGGCAACTCAGCCGGGTTTGATATGGAGCTGCAGGATCACGGCGGGCTGGGCCACGACGCGCTGATGAGCGCGCGTGACACGCTGCTTGAAATGGCGCAGAACAATCCCTCGCTGACCCGCGTGCGCCACAACGGACTCGACGACAGCCCGCAGTTGCGCATCCATATCGACCAGCGCAAGGCGCAGGCGCTGGGCGTGTCGCTGGACGACATCAACGACACGCTGCAAACCGGCTGGGGCTCGACCTATGTGAACGACTTCCTCGATCGCGGCCGGGTGAAGAAGGTCTATGTGCAGGCAGCGGCGAAGTACCGCATGCTGCCGGACGACATTAACCGCTGGTACGTGCGTAACGGCAGCGGCGAGATGGTGCCGTTCAGCGCCTTTGCCAGCTCGGGCTGGGAGACCGGCTCGCCGCGGCTGGAGCGTTACAACGGCTACTCATCGCTTGAGATCGTCGGCGAATCGGCGGCGGGGGTCAGCAACGGCGCGGCGATGGACGTTATGGAGGGGCTGGTCAGCAAGCTGCCCACCGGCATCGGCCTGCAGTGGACAGGCGCCTCGCTGCAGGAACGGATGACCGGCGCACAGGCCCCTGCCCTTTACGCGCTGTCGCTGCTGGTGGTATTCCTGTGCCTGGCGGCGCTCTATGAGAGCTGGTCTATTCCGTTCTCAGTGATGCTGGTGGTGCCGCTGGGGGTGATTGGCGCGCTGGTCGCCACCTGGCTGCGCGGGCTGGAGAACGACGTCTACTTCCAGGTGGGGCTGCTGACGGTAATCGGCCTGTCGGCCAAGAATGCCATTCTGATCGTCGAATTTGCCAACGAACTGAACACCCGTGGTAACGACCTGGTGGAGTCGACGCTTGCTGCCTCACGCCAGCGCCTGCGGCCGATTCTGATGACCTCGCTGGCGTTTATCTTCGGCGTGCTGCCGATGGCCACCAGCAGCGGTGCGGGTTCGGCCAGCCAGCACGCGGTGGGCACCGGGGTGATGGGCGGGATGATCTCCGCCACCGTGCTGGCGATTTTCTTTGTACCGCTGTTCTTTGTGCTGGTACGCAGGCGCTTCCCGCTGAAGACGAAACCTGGTACAAACACACCAGCCTGACCGGAAATGAAAAAGGCAGCCCGTTGGGGGCTGCCTTTCGTTGTACGGGTCACTGAAGATAAAGCAGGTGAATAACGTCGCCGCGCTTTTCTTAGCTGAAGCCAATTACTTGCGTAACATCGCTTCAATAAAGTCTTTCCAGTTCCCTAGTTCTAAATCAATCATAACGTCCTCACTTTTATTGTGGGGCCATGATAGTTGCTTTTTTGTGCAAAGAAAATACGGAAATTTCATTTGCTGCTATCGCTGAAACCATTTATGCCGGTTTATTGAACGATTTGTGGGGTGGCGCACATTCCGTTGCTGATGATTTCGCAGGGGATTATCCGGGTAAGCTTGCTGTCAATGGCTGGAGCGGATGCCATGGCCCATTGTCTGCCCCTGTTCAGCGAGCAGCCGAAGGATGCCAAACGCGGCGGGCGGTGGATTGGCTTCGTTGAGGGGATATCTGGCGACGTTTACCAGCCGGACTGTAGGATATCTGGTGGCGTTCAGCTGCCGCGTTGAGGATTACATGGAAGAGTTTACCGACCCCGCTACGGGGGCCGTAAAGGCATTACTTCAGGATGATCACTTTATCGTAGCCGCCGCTGTCGCTGTCGATGTGGGTTTTAGCATCCGGATGATCCTTGATCACCGCATCGACAACCAGTGCGAAATCATCGCAACGCGACAGTTTTTTACGGGTAATCACAATGCTGGACTGCGTCTCTTCAACCGTATGCGCGGCTGACTCTTTCAGATAGTTCATCGCTCCCTTCCTCCTGATACGGGTTCTCTACCCTGTGGATGTTGCGCTCGTTTTTGTGGTCATGCATTGAGCCAGATCCGAATATAGATGAATCCCACAAAAAACAGAAGGGTACGAAAGTCTGAGAATGGGCTTTGCCAGCATTAACGGCCACAGTTGCTTGTAGCCTGAGGGATGTGGTGCCATAGGAGAACATCTTACGGAGATGACATCAGGGAAATGGCATCGGTAAGCACCACTGTATATCAATGCCTGAGGGGCTTTGGGAGCAGGTCAACGCCTGCCCGACAGGGTGGTACTAAATGCGCGCAAGCTCATCATCGGAAAGGCCCGTAAGCTCCTGAACCGAAACCCGTGGCATCCCTGACAGAAGCAACCTCCCAGCAATTTCGAGTTTGCTTTCCAGGCGACCTTTCTGCTCACCAAGCAGGATCCCTTTCTCCAGACCTTTCTCCAGACCTTTTTGTTCAAGTTGCTGTGCGATAGTCATCAGTTCTTCCTCATGCTGTGGCACTTTCTGCGCCAGTCCGCGTAAGAAGGCTTCGGCATCTTTTGCCTCACCTGCCTGAGTAATATAGTTTATCAACGTGACCAGCTGTTGTCCCGTAATATGACCCGCTATCAGGATCGTAGCCAGTCGGTCAAGCAGCTCAGCGAGATCGCGCTGATGGATATGCTTTTGAATCAAGGTCAGCGCAGCCATGCTGCGATGATTCATAATTTCATCATCAGGGATCACTGTCACATCAACAAGCGGAAAATCACCACTGTAGAGCCGACCAGCCAGCTGTGGGTCGTCGAATGCCTGCAGCCAGTTAGTTGAATGAGGATAGGGGCTGCGCTTACCGGTATAAAACAAAATCGGTATCACCAGTGGCAGCGCCCGATGGCCCGCTTCCAGATGACGCTGCATCGCCGCCACCGCGTAACGCATCATCCGAAATGCCATCATTTTGTCCGGCGTAGACTGATGCTCGATCAAAACGTGGATGTAGCCGTCGCCAGTGCGGGTCTTCAGGCTGTATAGCACGTCACTGTAGAAGGCGTGCAGGCTCCTCTCTACAAAACTGCCTGACTCAAGCTTAAGCGAACTGAGATCGCAAACAGCCCGGTATTCTGCCGGCAAATGCAGCTCGATAAACTCACGCGCCGTTTCCGGGTGGGTGAGAAAAGCTTTGAAGGTAGCATCATGAGGTATCGCCGTTGTTTTCTTCATCTTACCTCCCTGTTGTATCAGTACTTCCTGTTTCGCGAACTTATAAGCATCGGCTTATTTCAAATTAATTGAATCGTAATTTCTTGAATTTTAGCGACGAACTGAGACGTTAAAGGCCTCTTCAGGACGACAAGGTGCATGAACCTTTGCGTACAGTGGTGGCTTTCAGTGGTGACCCCCTGTTGTGCAAACAAGCGGAACGATTCCCGTCAGAGATGGATCAATCCCTGCGCATGGTGCATGATCTTCCTCATCCCGCAGCATGTTACGACTTTCTGCCCAGCGCGCTAAGACCGTAGCTGTTGCGCCATCATTCGACAGGGGACTCAATGAACAACAATAATGAAAACAATGTGCTGACCATGTACGGCATCAAAAACTGCGATACCATCAAAAAAGCGCGCAAGTACCTGGAGAGCCAGGGCGTTGACTACCGGTTTCATGATTACCGCGCCGACGGGCTGGATGCGGCGCTGTTAGCCCGCTTCGTTGAGGTGCTTGGCTGGGAGGCGCTGCTTAATACCCGCGGTACCACCTGGCGTAAACTGGATGAGGCGACGCGTAATGCGGTGAATAATGCAGCAGCCGCGCAGGAAGTGATGCTGGCGCAGCCGTCAATCATCAAACGCCCGTTGCTCTGCAACGCACAGGGCTCTATGCTGCTGGGCTTTAGTGAAGCCACTTACTCGTCGTTTATCCAGGAGAAGCCCTAATTATGTACTGTCCGGTCATTGAGCTGACGCAGCAGCTTATTCGTCGCCCTTCCCTCAGCCCCGATGATGCCGGTTGTCAGGCCATTCTGATTGCGCGCCTGCAGGCGCTGGGCTTCACCATTGAACCGATGACCTTTGGCGATACGCTGAACTTCTGGGCGTGGCGCGGCCAGGGGGAAACCCTCGCCTTTGCCGGCCATACCGACGTGGTCCCCACCGGTGACGCCAGCCGCTGGATCAACCCGCCGTTTGAACCGACCATCCGCGACGGCATGCTGTTTGGCCGCGGTGCCGCCGATATGAAAGGCTCGCTGGCGGCGATGGTAGTGGCAGCCGAACGTTTTGTGGCATCAAACCCACAGCATAAAGGCCGTCTGGCGTTTCTGATCACCTCTGATGAAGAGGCCAGCGCGGTTAACGGCACGGTTAAGGTGGTGGAAGCGCTGATGGCGCGTAACGAGCGCCTGGACTACTGCCTGGTTGCTGAGCCATCCAGCACCGAGGTGGTCGGCGACGTGGTGAAAAACGGCCGTCGTGGCTCGATGACCGCCAGCCTGACGATCCATGGCGTGCAGGGGCATGTTGCCTACCCACACCTGGCCGATAATCCGGTCCACCGGGCGATGCCGGCACTGAATGAGCTGGTGGCTACCGTGTGGGACCAGGGTAACGAGTTCTTCCCACCGACCAGCATGCAGATTGCTAACGTGCAGGCCGGTACCGGCAGCAACAATGTGATCCCCGGTGACTTCTTTGTGCAGTTTAATTTCCGCTTCAGCACCCAACTGACCGACGCGCTGATCAAACAGCGTGTGCAGGAACTGCTGGATCGTCACCAGCTGCGCTACAGCATTGAGTGGAATGTCTCCGGCCAGCCGTTCCTGACGTCACGCGGCAAGCTGGTGGATGCGGTGGTTAACGCCGTTGAGCACTATAATGAGATCAAGCCCCAGTTGCAGACCACCGGCGGCACCTCCGACGGGCGCTTTATTGCCCGTATGGGTGCGCAGGTGGTGGAGCTGGGTCCGGTAAATGCCACCATTCATAAGATCAATGAGTGCGTGAAGGCCGCCGATCTGCAGCTGCTGAGCCGCATGTATCAGCGCATTATGGAGCAGTTGATCGCATAAAGGTGAAACGATGGAATTTTTAAAAGAGTACTGGTGGATCCTGGTGATCCTGCTGATGGTCGGCATTCTGATGAACGTCTATAAAGATCTGAAGCGCATCGATCATAAAAAGTATATGGATAACCGTCCCGAGCTGCCGCCACATCGTGATTTCAACCACAAGTGGGATGACGAAGACGACTGGCCGAAGAAGAAGTAATCCTCTCATAAGGGCCAGCGGCGCTGGCCCTTTGCGTATTACATCAGCGTAATCACATCATCTTCGCCCGGCTTACCGCCGCCGAGCGCTTCATCGAAGTAGCGGCGCGGCACGGTGGTCTGCAGGCGGTGGAGAGCAAACTGCATCGCACGGTCGTCGATGGCGTGCGGCAGATCGTCGACGATATCCAGGGTGACGTCGCCGCCCAGCGCGGTTACACGCTCATCCGCCTCAACCGCGTGAGTCAGCGGCATCACCCGGTCGTCATCACCGTGGATCAGATGGATGGTGGTACGGTTATCCGCGCGCAGCGGCAGCGTGGCGTAGCCCCCGCTAAAGGCCACCACCCGCCCGGCCAGCTCTGGCTGCGCTTTAACCGCTTCCAGTACCATCGTGGCCCCCTGGGCGAAACCGACCAGCGCGGTGGCGTCAGCCCGTAAACCACTCAGCTGCTGCCAGTGGCGGACGCCGGCGATAAAGGTCGACATCACCGCATCCACCCGCGGCTGAGGGTCGTTATCCTCAGCGCTGAGCGGTGTGAACCACTGATAGCCGCCGTCGGGCGCCTGCTGCGGCCCGCCAAGGCTGACCACCAGCGCACGCGGGAAGGCGCCGGCAAACCAGCGGCCGATCTGGCCCATCGCCACCGGGTTATCCCCCGCCGCATGGTAGAGCAGAAACAGCTGCGTGGCCGGCAGCGACGGCTGTTGCACCACCACGTGGTGGCGTTCGTGGTTATCGTTCATGGTGTTCTCCTTAAGTGCTGGCAGGATCATACGCCCGCTACGGACAAAGAAAACTGGGAATTTTTGACCGGGTTAGTGAATTTATTGCAACGAACCCACCCACTCACGCCAGGCGGATGCCCGCTGCGGGTCCTGCGTCTGCAGCCCCTGCTGCGCCTCCTGACGCCAGGCGGCCAGCAGCGCCTTACGGCCGCTCAGGCCATATTGCTGGCAGATCTGCGCCGGGCTGCGCTTTTCCAGCATCAGCGCCCGCAGCAGCGGTAACCCGCTATCAGGCTGGCTGACCAGCCGCCCCAGCGCCGCAAGGCTGGCCTCCCACGGCCGGTGCGCCCAGGCGAAGCCGGCCAGTTCGCGCCAGTCGTCTTCTTCCAGCTGATTATCGCCGCCAGCCGCCAGCGGCAGTGCCGGATCGTCCAGCCACTGGCGCAGCCAGTAGCCTTCGCGCTCCAGTCGCCGTTGCGCCAGCTGCGCCAGCTGGTGGCCCGCTTCGCTCAGGGGCAGGATCGCCATTGCGGTGTAGCAGCCGCTGCTGGCTTCGCGCTGGCTGCCGATGCGCACCAGCAGGAAGCCGCAGCGCTGCCAGAACTGCCACAGCCCGGCGGTAAAGCCGAAGCTGACCGAAAGGTAGTCCAGTCGCGCAGCCGCCTGCAGCGCGTGCGCCACCAGCTGCTGGCCGATCCCCTGACCGCGCAGCGGCGCGGCCACGGCGATACGGCTGATGCGCCGCGAGCGCAGCTGAGCCGCAACGCTGAAGCCCGCGTGCGCCGCCAGCGACTGCGCCAGCAGGTTTCCGCGCGGGCGGCGCAGCCCGGCCCACACCGCGTCGGCCAGCGCTGCAGGCAGTCCGCCCTCCTCCACCAGCCATAACGCCCCCTGCACCGTGTGTTCACGCTGCGCGGCGATAAAGTGCTGCCCCGGCGCATCCATCATCCGCCGTAAATCGAGCGGCGAGGTACGGTAATGGGCGCTGGTCAGCAGTTGATAGACTGCGGCCATAAGTTGCGGCTGCCGCGCCCAGTCCGCTTGTTCAAGCGGCAGATAGCGCGTGGCGCACGCCGGGGCATCCGCCACCCGATCGTCCAGCAGCAGCGCCTCAGAGATAAACGCTTCCAGCGGGTCGTCGGCCGCCCAGCGCAGCGCAGGATCCAGCCGCCAGTAGTGGCATTCCGGCAGCGCCGCGCAGAACTTCAGCAGGAAGCCGCGTCCGGTGCCCTCATAGCCCTGCACGGTGGTGGTCAGCAGCACGCGCGGGAAGCGGGTGACCAGCTGCTGGAGAATCGGAGCGGGGATCGCCGCCGCCTCATCAATCAGCAGCCAGTCGGCAGAAAAATGAGAGAACCGGGTTGCTGCGGGTGGCTGCGGGGCTGGCCCGGTCATAACGCCCTTTTTCATCGGCGGGCAGCCATCAGAGGGTAATGGCATGGGCTGAAGCGCATTCGGCCCCGTTGCAGCCGCTGAATCAGCAGCGCTGTTCATCTCAGCTAAGAGCCGATCCGGCGCGATAAAGTGAAACGCCTCACCGGCAAACTGCGCCAGTACGTCGGTAGCCACCCTGGCCGGCGCGGTGACCAGGCAGCGCCCCGGCCAGCGGGCGGCAAGCAGGCCGGCCAGCGCCGATTTTCCACGCCCGCGCGGGGCAGTCAGCACCTGGATGCCGGGCGGGCTACGCAACAGCTGTGCAAGGATCTGCTGCTGCTGGCTGTTGTCGGGCAGCCAGGCGGGCGCGGTGGGCAGTGGGGAAAGCGCCAGCGGCGCATGCTGCCGCCAGACCGCCACGCGCGGGTCCTCAAGCATCAGCCGCTGCAGCCGCCGAACAAAGCGTGGGCTGGACTGCGGCTCTGCGCCTTCACTCCAGCGCAGCGAGTCTTCATCCGCCTGCTGCGGCCAGCCGTGCCACTCCGGTACCAGCAGCAGCAGCCAGCTGCCGGCGCGCAGCGTGCCGGCCAGCGCGGCCAGCGCCTCAGCGTGAAATCCGCGTCGGGCATCAAACACCGCGTGCTGAAACTCGCGGCCAAGTAGGGTGCGTACCGCAGAAGGTAAGCAGTGCGCAGGTTGTCGCGGAAGACTCTCTGTAACGTCCTCACTGCAGCGATCGTCTGACGTGGCCGCACCGGGGGCAACAACATATCGCCGGGAATATGATGCCGCAACGGACGGCGCAGCGCCGGGCGGCATATCCCCCACATAAAGCCAGTCGCCCGGCAGCTCCGCCATCACCGCCTGCGCACGCTGGGCCACCCAGGTGTCGTCACCGCTGATTACCAGCAGCCGCCGCCAGCCCTGCAGCAGCAGCTGCGCGGTGGCATCCTGCAAATCCATCGCCGCTTACCCGCTAAAGGTGTTGCACTGCGCGGGGTTGCCGCTGTCAAAGCCCTGTTTAAACCAGGTCTGGCGCTGCTGTGAGGTACCGTGGGTGAAGCTGTCCGGCACCACCTGCCCCTGCCCACGCTGCTGCAGTCTGTCATCGCCGATCGCCTCAGCCGCATTCAGCGCTGACGCCAGATCCCCTTCCTCCAGGATATTCTCTTTCATCATGTAGTGCCCCCAGACGCCGGCAAAACAGTCCGCCTGCAGCTCCATCTTCACCGACAGCTGATTAATCTGCGTCTGGCTGGCGCCCTGCTGCATCTGCCGCACGCGTTGCTCAATGCCCAGCAGGTGCTGCACGTGGTGTCCAACCTCGTGCGCAATCACGTAGGCCTGCGCAAATTCGCCGCCCGCGCCGAGTTTGGTTTTCATTTCGTCGTAAAAAGAGAGGTCGATATACACCTTGCTGTCCGCCGGGCAGTAGAATGGCCCCATCGCCGACTGGCCGGTGCCGCAGGCGGTGGCGGTCTGGTTGCGGTACATCACCAGCACCGGCGGCTGCCAGGGTTTGTCCATCTGCTTAAACAGCTGCTGCCAGGTATCTTCGGTAAAGGCGAAGATGGTACGGCTGAAGCGCGCCGCTTCGTCATCCTGCGGCGTGCTGCGCTGCTGTTGCTGGCCGCTCTGCGACAGCGAGCTGCCGTCGCCGGTTAGCAGCGGCGTAAGGTCGTAGCCGTAGTAGCCGGCCACCATCACCAGCAGCAGCAAAACAATACCGCCCTTGCCGCGCGGAATGCGCATACGCCCACCGCCGACGCTACCCGACTGGTTACGTCGGTCTTCCACATTGTCGCTTTCGCGACGTCCCTGCCAGCGCATAGCGGCCTCTTTGATGTTCAGTGCGTTTGATAGGGCAATTCTAGTCGTGCCTGGGGGGGAAAACCAGCGGCAAAGGCGTTAACGATGGGAGGAGCACAGGGCAGACACCAGACCCACCCTGCCAGATAGCGAAAACAGACGCCCTTTCCACGCCGGTCAGGCGGGGAAAGGGCTGCTTACCCGGAGGAAAGATGGCGCGGCGTTAGTCGAGCTTCACGCCGAGACGATTAGCCACTTCTTCGTAGGCTTCAATCAGGCCACCGAGGCTCTGACGGTAACGGTCTTTGTCCAGCTTCTCAAGGGTCTCTTTGTCCCACAGGCGGGCACCGTCCGGCGAGAACTCATCGCCGAGCACCACTTCACCGTTAAACAGGCCAAACTCCAGCTTGAAGTCAACGAGGATCAGGCCAGCGTCGGCGAACAGCTTGCTCAGCACGTCGTTGGCCTTATAGGTCAGTTCGCGCATCCGCGCCAGGTTCTCTTTGTTCACCCAGCCGAAGGTCTCGCAGTAAGACTCATTGACCATCGGATCGTGTTTGGCATCGTCTTTCAGGAACAGGTCAAACAGTGGCGGGTTAAGGATCAGGCCCTCTTCCACACCCAGACGCTTCACCAGCGAGCCGGCAGCACGGTTACGCACTACGCACTCTACCGGCACCATATCCAGCTTTTTCACCAGCGCTTCGTTATCTGAAAGCAGGGCTTCCATCTGCGTTGGGATACCGGCTTCCTGCAGTCTGGTCATGATGAAGTGATTGAACTTATTGTTAATCATTCCCTTACGATCAAACTGCTCGATACGCTCACCGTCCAGCGCTGACGTATCATTACGGAATTCGAGTACCAACAGATCCGGGTTTTCGGTGCTGTAAACGGTTTTCGCTTTGCCGCGATACAACTCAGCTTTTTTTTGCATCTTGTTTAACTCCAACGTGAGTACCCTGAACATCGACCGGGTAGTGAATACTGTCGGGTCGGCATCGCCAACCGCTACAAATTTTCTGCGGGGGAATTATATGTGCCCCGGCTTAAAAACCGAAGCAATCGTTTACGTAAACTGAAAAGAAATAAAAAAAGGCCGGGATTTCTCCCGGCCTTCTGGCTTACCTGAATGCCGCCTGGAACACGGCCACCAGCGCATCGTTCTGCGACTGGGTGAGCGGATGCCCCTTCGGATCGAGGAACTGCAGGCTGCTGCGGTTGTCGAGGTCACCGACCTGCAGCTTGTACTTGCCGTTAGTCAACTGCGGGTCTTTCGCGCCCAGGGTATCCCAGGTGCTGTCGGACGGTGCCTTGTAGGTAACCTCCAGGCTGCCCTGTGAACGGTTGCTGTCAGTCACTTCCATGCCGACACGGTTCAGCGTGGCCGGCAGACGCTGCCAGACCGCGTTAAACGGTGCGCGGACGATCAGGTTTGGCAGGCCGGTATCATCGGCACCACTCTGCACGTCGATCTGGCTGACGCTGCGATTAGCGGCGGCATCTTCACGGCGTGTTTCGTCTTTATCCAGGCCGGTGCTGATTTCGTTCAGCATCTGCGCGGTGTAACGCTGCAGCTGCACCGGCGAATTAACGGCTTTACCTTCCTGCTCCAGCTCCAGCAGCTTGACGGTCAGCGCCTGCTGATAACCCTGCTGCTGCACGCTTATCTGGTAACGGCCACGGTACTGATGGTCTTCATCGGCACGGTTCCACTGCACCCAGTCAGTGGTCAGCGACTGGCTGGCATCCTGACGGCTGGCAACCGGGAACTTCGCCGCTTCCACCGCACTTACCACCTGCGGCCACAGTGAACCGCTGCGGCTGTCCACCAGCAGAATTCCGCTGTTGCCGGCAAACTGGGTGCGGGTGCCGTTCATTAGCGCCAGCGTCTGGGACGGCGGACGAATATCCAGTTGCTTACCGACCTGGCCCTGACTGCTTGCGGATGGGATCTCATAATCGCCATTTTCCACCGGCAGGATCATGCCCGCAGGTGCGTGCAGATCGCGGAGCTCCGGCGATTTCAGGTAGGATTCATCACCGCTAACCTGACGCTTATAACGCTGGTCGCTTGAACATGCTGCCAGCAGCATCACTAACGACAGCCCCACCGCTTTCGCTACCGTGGACTTTTGTACTGAGTAAGCCATTACTTCTCCCTAAATTTACAGCAGGCCGGCTTTGATCAGCGCCTGCTCTACAACCGGACCACCGGCATCGGTCAGCGGCGTCATTGGCAGACGCAGCGTGTCGGTTGCAATTAATCCTAAACGCTTCGCAGCCCACTTGACCGGAATAGGATTGGGTTCAACAAACAGCTTCTGATGCAGGTGCATCAGGCGCTGGTTCAGGCGGCGCGCGTCGGCAAACCTGCCCTCTTTTGCCAGAGCGCAAAGTTCAACCATTTCACGCGCGGCGATGTTCGCCGTCACCGAAATCACCCCGTGGCCGCCCAGTTGCATAAAGTCCAGCGCCGTTGCGTCATCGCCGCTAACCAGCACAAAGTCTTCATCAACCAGCTCTTGGATCTGACTAACCCGCGATAAGTTCCCGGTGGCTTCTTTGATTCCGATAATATTTTTAATTTTAGCCAGGCGACCCACGGTTTCCGGCAGCAGATCGCAGCCGGTACGGGAAGGAACGTTATACAGCATCTGCGGCAGGTCGGTGCTTTCAGCAATCGTTTTAAAGTGCTGGTACAACCCTTCCTGCGTCGGACGGTTATAGTAAGGCGTCACTGACAGGCAGCCAATAACCCCTGAATTATTAAAACGTTTAGTGAGAGAAACGCCCTCGGCAGTGGCATTGGCCCCGGTGCCGGCAATGATCGGAATGCGACCGTCAGCGAGTTCCAGCGTCAGCATCACCACGTCGCCGTGCTCTTCATGGCTCAGGGTGGCAGATTCGCCGGTGGTTCCTACAGAAACAATTGCCGCGGTTCCGCTGGCAACATGGTAATCAATCAGTTTTTTCAGGCTCGCACGGCAAACGTTGCCTTTGTCATCCATTGGCGTGATGATCGCTACAAGACTTCCCGTAAACATTGGTCATTCCCTCCACAAACAAGTGCTTCATGGTACGGGGGAGCACGTCATAAAAGCAAGGGGACAAGGCGGCTCAGGCGCTTGTCAGCAGTTTTTTTTATGTTTACCTTAGGGTTATTAGTTTTTAGACAGGAAGCCCGATTTTGCCACACTCTTCACAACAGCATCTGGTTATCACCGCGCTGGGGGTTGACCGCCCCGGCATCGTTAATGCCATTACCCGCCACGTCAGCAGCTGCGGATGTAATATCGAGGATAGCCGGCTGGCTATGCTTGGCGATGAGTTCACCTTTATCATGCTGCTTTCCGGCAGCTGGAACGCCATCACCCTGATTGAGTCGACCCTGCCGTTAAAAGGGGCCGAGCTGGAGCTGTTGATCGTGATGAAGCGCACGCATGCTACCCCACGTCCGCCGATGCCGGCCACCGTGTGGGTGCAGGTTGAAGTGGCCGACTCGCCGCACATCATCGAGCGGTTTACCGACCTGTTTGACAGCCATCAGATGACGATTGCAGAACTGGTTTCCCGCACGCAGCCGGCGGATGAAAACCAACCCCCGTTACTCTATATTCAGATCACGGCACACAGCCCCGTCAGCCCGGATGCCTCATTTATCGAGCAAGCGTTCAACCGCCTATGTACAGAACTTCAGGCTCAGGGCACTATTAGGACCGTCTCTCATCATGGTGCCTGATCGGCTACCATCCTGATGAGAAACCGTTCGGATCTTACCCACAGCATGACGAATAAATACGGAGAGTAGTAATGAATCCACTGAAAGCCGGTGATGTTGCACCGAAATTTAGTTTGCCCGATCAGGATGGCGAACAAGTTAATTTAGCCGACTTCCAGGGACAGCGCGTTCTGGTCTATTTCTACCCGAAGGCGATGACGCCGGGCTGCACCGTACAGGCGTGTGGTCTGCGCGACAGCATGGATGAGCTGAAACAAGCAGGCGTTGATGTGCTGGGGATCAGCACCGATAAACCGGAAAAACTGTCGCGTTTTGTTGAGAAAGAACTGCTGAATTTCACCCTGCTGTCCGATGAAGATCACCAGGTTTGTGAACAGTTTGGTATCTGGGGCGAGAAGACCTTTATGGGTAAAACCTATGACGGGATCCACCGTATCAGCTTCCTCGTGGGCACTGACGGTAAGGTTGAGAAAGTCTTCGATGATTTCAAAACCAGTAACCACCACGATATTGTGATGGATTACCTGAGAAGCGCCTGACGGTAAGCGGGCCGCAGGGTCACCTGCGGCCCGCTTCAGACCTCAGTGGGTCAGAGTGTGGCTATCAGCAGGTAGTTCAGAGCACCCGCCCGCCAGCGTCACGCGGTTGCGCCCGGCATTTTTCGCCTGATAGAGCGCGTCATCTGCCTGCTTAAACGCCTGCTCCATGGTGCCGCCGCCGGCAGACCACGACGCCACACCAATCGAAATAGTAACGTGGCCGACCGGCTCCAGTGAGCGCTCACTAATCCGCATCCGTACCCGCTCCGCAATTGCCAGCGACGTCGCACGATCGGCGGCGGGCAGGATCATCAGGAACTCCTCACCGCCGTTACGGCATACTACATCACTCTGCCGCGCCCCCTGCTGCAGCTGAGCCGCAATCGCTTTGATCACCTCATCACCGACGTCGTGGCCCCAGGTATCATTTACCCGTTTGAAGAAATCAATATCCAGCGCCAGTACGGCAAACGGCTGCGCGGTAGCGAGGAAGTAATCCAGTACCGCATTCAGACCGCGGCGGTTGAGCAGCCCGGTCATCGGATCGGTTTGCACCTCACTTTTCAGCCGGCCAATTTTATCCTGCATCACGCTGATTCCGGCCAGCATTGCCCGTTTGATTTGCGAGGCCTCATAGTACCAGGAGCGGATGCTGTTGATCTCGCCCGAAACGCCCGAGGTGTCCATTTTGCTGGCCTTACGCGCCAGCTGCCACAGCGGCATGGCAATCAGCCGCGCCAGCAGCAGGGCGATGATCAGCGTCAGCAGCGCAAACGGCACCGAGTGTTTCAGCACCTGTAACAGCAGGCTGTTCAGCGGCGTGAGGGTGGCGGCGACCGGTTTCAACGCCACAATCGTCCAGCCGGCGGCCGGCACGCTGGCATAGCCGGCCAGCATCGGCTCGCCGTTACTGCCTGCTACCCGCTGATAACCGTTGACCTCGCGGGCACGTTGTTCATCGCTGACCGGTGGCAGCATTTTTTGCCCGATCATCTGCGGGTCCTGGTGATACAGCACCCGATTGCCGGCATCAATCACAAACAGCGACGAGCCGTCACGATAAAACTGTTCGCCCAACAGCTCGTTAAGAATACTTTTCTTTTTCAGGTAGATGGAGCCGCCAACATACCCCAGGTAGCTGCCGGTTTTCGACCAGATGGGCCAGGAAACAAACACCATCAGGTTACTGGCGGCAGAGATGGTCGGCTCGCTGATCAACGGCTTACGCTGTGACAACGCCTGGCGCGCGGCACCCGAATTCAGGTGCATGCCTTTCAGCATCAGCGACTCAGGGGAGATCGCTTTGACCCAGCCGTTAGCGTCAACGATCACCACCGAGTTAAAGCTGTTGGTTTGCTCACGCAGCCGGTCTACTTCCGCCTGCAGTGTCGCATCGTTGTCGATGCCCTCACTCAGCGTTCTGGCACTGTAGGCCAGCTGTGACTGGGCCAGCTGGAAGAACAGTTCAGTGGTGGAGGCCAGCTTGGTGGCGTAAACGCGGTTTGCTTCCAGCGTATTACCGATCAGCACGTCGCGCTGTACCCGCCAGCTGGCGTACAGGGAATTGGCGAGCGTAATCACAATGCTTGCGACCGCCAGCAGCGTGATCAGGGTGCGCAAGTCGGTTTTGAGGCGCAGAATCCTCATCACCGGCTCACCGTTGTGATAAATGTCATGATAGCGCCTTAATATTTTTTTATGCGCGTTGTAATAAGCGTGTGTGTAATGCCCTGGTGAATTGCCCGTCAATTGTACACGGCTGTACGGGTTTGGAAACAATTTACGTGAGCGCGGTAACAGAATGGACGCGTTTTTCGGTGCTCCCGTCGAGGGGGCATCGCAACGGGTCATTAGCCATTTCCATCACCGCGCCTGATGGTTAAGATGGCAGGAATACGTGCTCTGCGTTGCGGCACGGGAAAGAACATTTCGGCGTTTTGCCGTTCAAATCTGGATGTCCTTATTAGGGTTTACCTATGCTTATGCGATTGAAAAAAAGCCTGCTGGCCGCAACAATCCTGACCGCCACGGCCCTGCCCGCGCTGCCGGTGGCCGCTGATATTAGCGACAATCTGCCGGATATTGGCACCACCGCGGGCGCCACGCTGTCGATCGGCCAGGAACTGCAGATGGGCGACTTTTACGTGCGCCAGCTGCGCGGCAGCGCGCCGATCATTAATGACCCGCTGCTTAGCCAGTACATCAACCAGCTGGGGCAACGGCTGGTTTCCCACGCCTGGTCGGTGAAGACACCGTTCCACTTTTATCTAATCCGCAACGATGAAATTAACGCCTTTGCCTTCTTCGGCGGCAACGTGGTGCTGCACTCTGCCCTGTTCCGCTACAGCGATAATGAAAGCCAGCTGGCCTCGGTGATGGCGCATGAGATCTCGCACGTCACCCAGCGCCATCTGGCGCGCGCAATGGAAGATCAGCAGCGCAGCGCTCCGCTGACCTGGGTCGGCGCGCTGGGGTCGATTCTGCTGGCGATGGCCAGCCCGCAGGCGGGCATGGCGGGGCTGGCTGGCACCCTGGCCGGCACCCAGCAGGGGGTAATCAGCTTTACCCAGCAGAACGAACAGGAGGCTGACCGCATTGGCATTCAGGTGCTGCAGCGGGCGGGGTTTGACCCGGAAGCGATGCCGGCCTTCCTGCAGAAGCTGGCCGATGCCTCGCGGTTTACGTCTAAACCGCCGGAAATTCTGCTGACCCACCCGCTGCCGGACAGCCGCCTGGCCGATGCGCGTAACCGCGCCAACCAGATGAAGCCGGTAGTGGTGCAGTCGTCACAGGATTACTACATGGCCAAAGTCCGCGCGCTGGGGATGTTCGCCACCGGCAAAAATCAGCTGGGCGAAGACCTGCTTGCCACCCTGGCGAAGGGCAATACACGCGAGCAGGCAGCGGCGCGCTATGGTAAAGCGGTACTGCTGCTGGGCGAAAGCAAATTCGCTGAGGCCGGCAAACAGATCGCCCCGCTGCTGGCCAGCCAGCCCGGTAATCCGTGGTATCTGGATATCATGACCGATATTGATATTGGCCTGCATCAGCCACAGCAGGCCATTAACCGGCTGTTGGCTGCTAAGGGCATTAACAGCAACCCGGTACTGATGCTGAACCTGGCGAATGCCTATGTTGAAGCGAAACAGCCGGCTAACGCCAGTAAGGTGCTGTATCGCTATACGTTCACCAATAAGGATGATCCCAACGGCTGGGATCTGCTGGCGAAGGCCAGCGCCGATCAGGGGCTGTCGGACGAAGAGCAGGCGGCGCGTGCGGAAGGGCTGGCGCTGGACGGCCAGCTGGATCAGGCGATCCGCAGTCTGAGCAGCGCCAGCGCGCAGTCTCCGCTCGGCAGCCTGAAACAGGCGCGCTACGATGCGCGTATAGATCAGCTGCGGCAGCTGCAACAGCGCTTCCGCCAGTATCAGAAATCGTAGTTTGTATTAAGGAGGAAGGGAACCATGTCACAGGTTCAGATTTATCATAATCCACGCTGCTCAAAGAGCCGTGAGACGCTGGCGCTGCTGAATGAACGTGGCGTTGAGCCGGACATCGTGCTCTATCTGCAAAATCCGCCGGATGCAGAGACGCTGAAAATCCTGTTGAAACAGCTTGGATTCAGCAGCGTGCGTCAGCTGCTGCGCGGTAAAGAACCGCTCTGCAAAGAGCTGGGATTGCATGATGAAACGCTGAGCGAAGCGCGGTTGTTGCAGGAGTTAATCGCGCACCCGCAGCTTATTGAGCGTCCGATTGTGGTGGCCAACGGTAAAGCACGGCTGGGCAGGCCGCCGGAACAGGTGCTGGAAATACTGTAAAAGAAGGGCGAGGCGGTTTACGGTGAGTGCGGGTTGTTAATAAACCAACCCGTTACAGCGCCAGCGCTTCCTTAACAAACGGAATGGTCAGTTTGCGCTGGGCGCTGATCGAGGCACGGTCCAGCTGATCGAGGGTGACAAACAGCGTGCGCATTTCGCGATCCAGCCGTTTAAGCAGGAAACGACCGACGTCTTCAGGCAGCTCAAACCCGCGCAGTCGTGCACGCAGCTGCAGAGCCTGCAGCTTATCGTCATCCGAGAGCGGCTGTAGTTTATAGATTTGCCCCCAGTCGAGGCGAGAGGCCAGATCCGGCAGCTGCAGATTCAGCTGCCGCGGTGGGCGATCGCCGGTGATCAGCAGGCGGGTTTTACCGGTTTCCAGAATGCGGTTGTAGAGATCGAAGATCGCCATTTCCCACGGCTGATCCCCGGCGATGCACTCAATATTGTCAATACAGACCAGCGCCAGCTGCTCCATACCGTCCAGCACTTCCGGCACAAACCAGGTACGTTTATCCAGCGGTACATAGCCAACCGCTTCGCCCTTAGCCGACAGCTCGGCGCAGGCGGCGTGCAGCAGATGGCTGCGTCCCCCGCCCTGACGCGACCAGAAGTACAGATAGCTGCCGTGTTCCTGGTGTAAAGCGCCCTGGAGCGCCGCTAACAGCGAAGGGTTCTCCCCCGGCCAGAAGCTGGCAAAGGTTTCGTCGTCGGGCAGATAAAGTGGCAGTGAAAGCTGTGCCGGCGTGTTCAGAATCACCTCAGGGTTTACGCTTGCAGAAAACCGCAAAAGTTTACCACAACTCCCCTGCGATCATGAAACCTTAACCCGAAATGCGATCTCCGGGTTTATGGCTCGATCGGCAATTGCCGATGGCGTCTGTAATCCTTAGAGTGACAATGATTTCGTTTCGTCACTATCTCCACGCGTTAACAGGGAGCGTTTATGTCTTATTTATCCTCGCTGCGCAGCGGGCTGCTGATTTTCAGCCTGCTCGCCGCTCTCAACAGCTATGCAACTGATCTGCAGCACTGGCCGGAAAAACAGGCAACACAGCTGAATGCTCTGATTAAACAGCACGCGAACCAGGGTGAATTTGCGGTATTCGATCTCGATAATACCATCGATCAGAATGATATTGAGGAAGCACTGATCCCCTGGCTGGAACAGCGCCAGCTGCTGACGCGCAAAACCATGCCGGTTTCACTGCAGCTGATGCCGTTCGACGATCGTCCCGGTGCGCCGGAGAGTCTTTTTAGTTACTACCACCGCCTGTGCGAACAGGATGAAATGATCTGCTATCCGTGGGCAGCGCAGATTTTTGCCGGTTTTTCCATCGCCGAGCTGAAAGGATTTGTCACGGCAATGATGAAAGAGCAAAAAGCGATCGCGGTAGTGAAAATGCATAATGGCCAGCCACATCCCGGCCTGGTCTGGCCGCCAAAGCCGCTGCCGGGTATGCAGGAGCTGTTCAGTAAGCTGCGTGAGAATGGCATTCGCGTCTATATCATCAGCGCCGCGCATGAAGAGCTGGCGAGGATCATCGCCAGCGATCCGCAGTACGGTTATAACGTGCCGCCGGAAAACGTGCTGGGGATCAACACGCTGCTTCGCGATCCCGTCACCGGCGCACTGACCACCGCGCGTAAGCAGATCCGTACGGGAGTTTATACGCCCGGAGGCAACGACAGGCTGGTACTGACCCCTTATCTGATCGGCCCGATGACCTGGTACGAAGGCAAAGCGGGCACCATTCTGGCCTATATCGATCAGTGGCGTAAGCCAATTCTGGTGGGCGGCGATACCCTTGGATCAGATACGTTTATGCTGCTGAACGGGGCCAACGTGGCACAGGGTGGGCTGCGGCTGTGGGTCAACCGCAGCGAGGAGACACGCAGCCGGCTGAAGCTGTTTTTAAGGAAGGTGGTTTCCCGGCAGAAGGCAGCGGGCGCCACGCCGGACGGGGAGCAAAACTGGGTGATAGTGCAGCAGAGTGAACTGCAATAGGTGCCGGCATGAATAGCGTTAAGGCACACAATGACAGTGAAAATTTACAGCTGTAGCGTTTATTTGTACCAGAAGTTAAACCACTACATTCTTCTACAAGGAGCCATGTATGAGTAATGATAAAGGTTCTATGACGGTGACCGGAAATGTCGGCCCAGGCAGGCCACCGGGTGGCAACGGTAACAATGGCGGCCATAGCGGCAACAAAGGAGACGGTAATGCTGGCAACAATAAAACTGGCAGCATGGTAGCTAAATCTGTTGGCGATCAACTAGCCAGAGGGGCAGGACTGGATCCCTCTATTTTTAAAAATTATTTTATTGGTGACGAGGGAGACATTATAGGGGTGAGATTTGTCGATGGCTCCCCTACGGTCCCTGCAGGCGCCACTGTAATTGGTACATACGGTGTACGACTTGGCCCTCCTCCTTCAGGGATAATTAATGGAACAGGTAACCCGGGGGCTACACCTAAACCTGTAATTAATGATAATATCAAATTTATGCTGACATCTCCCAGAATTAATTTTAAGGGTGACATCTCAGACGCCAGATTAAAAACACTTAACAATACCATTGCTTTTAATAAACTTGATGCTGAAAGTGGACAGGCAGGGCAGAGCGTTAGAAACGCAAAAAAAGCAACCAGTCAGGCCAAGGCTGAAATAAGCCTGATCAATGAAATTCGCGATAAAAATAAAAATGACGAGGGGGATTTTCTGTTAAAATCAAGTTATATCTTATCCGGAACAGGTAATGAACTCGGTAAGTTGCTTGGTGATAAATACAGCACTATCGCAAATGAAATTGCAGAAGACATCAAAAATTTCCAGGGCAAGAAAATAAGAAGTTATGATGATGTTCTGAAATCAATCAATAAAATAACTAAAAACCCTGCAATGGTTATAAATGATGCCGACAAGGTCGCCATCACCAACGCAATTAAGTCACTGGAAGCTGATGACATAGCAAAAAATATTAAGGGGATAAGTAAGTCGTTTGCATATGCAAACCTGGCCGTTAAGATAGAAAACGTTCGCCAGAAAACTATCATCGGTTTTGAAAACGGTGACTGGGGCCCCCTGATGCTTGAAGTGCAATCATGGGTTGTCGGTGGCCTTGTCGCGGGTGGCGCTTTGGCTATACTCTCAAACTTTGTTGCACCTTACCTTGCTCTCCTTTTAGGAATTCCTCTCACTGCGGTGACAATTGCCGGGGTTATTATCATTGGAATATTAGCCTCTTTCATAGATGATAAGCTTGTAGATCGTATTAACAATGAGCTAATCAAGCCTGCGCATTGACAGGCTGATATCAGGGGGAAAAGTGCCCCCTTTTTTTATCCTTATAAAACAAACATGTCACATAAGGAAATAAAAAAAGAAAATAGGTCAACATTGACACAGAAAAATGTATACATGCAAAATAAATCAACAGAAAATACTCATTTCTCGATATGTATTTCACAAACCTGCCAGACTCCGTAATATCATGATTGCAAAATATCATAAATAAAACCACAGCAACATAAAAAAAAGGAAAAAGCAGACAGGAATGCAGCAGTTTTTTAAAATCACCTTTCCCTTTCATTACTACTTTCCCAATCGAAAAAATGAACCATAACAATCCAAAAAAAGGTGCCGTCTTGACATAAGCACTCAAAAAAACGCTTAGTGCATAATGATGATATGATATTATTGCCGGCCAGTCACTCACGTATCGAATCACCCATCGCACAAAGTCTGACTCGGGGGAGATGACATAAAAAGAAAAAACACAAACCGAGGAAAATACTGAAAAAAACACATTTAAATAAAATAAGTTACTTATTCTATAACCGTCATGGCCATCCCTTTTTCTCGCATTCATAAAACCTCCTGTAAAAACCACCAGCCATTAATTGTAAAAAAATCAACTTATCATAGGTTACTGCACCGAAAAACGTTTCCAACCTGAACATTAAAATTTCAATATTCATGTTTTCACAATGCCATACAATTTAGGTGAGGGAAAGTGATAATAATAGAGGAATGGCAACCTGATAAAAAACCCAGGTTTATTAACAGCCTGGGTCATTATTTTCCGGAGGATAATACGCCGTTCTACGTTACTTCGCGTCGCCGCGCTCGTCCGCCACGTCGATCACCTCTTCTTCTTTTCTGAACAGGCTGATGACTTTGAAGGTCAGGCTCAGCCCCACGCCAACGATGGTGGCCAGCGCCATCCCTTTCAGTTCGGCCGCGCCGATATGTACCTTGGCACCGCTGACGCCGATAATCAGGATCACCGAGGTCAGGATCAGGTTCTGCGCTTTGTTGTAATCCACTTTCGATTCAATCAGCACGCGGATACCGGAAGCCCCGATCACCCCGTACAGCAGCAGCGAGACGCCGCCCATCACCGGCACCGGTACCGCCTGAATCGCCGCCGCCAGTTTGCCGACGCAGGAGAGCAGGATCGCCAGGATCGCCGCGCCGCCGATCACCCAGGTACTGTAGACGCGGGTAATCGCCATCACGCCGATGTTTTCACCGTAGGTGGTATTCGGCGTTGAGCCGAAGAAGCCGGAGAATACCGTGGAGATACCGTTAGCAAACATCGAGCGGTGCAGGCCCGGATCCTTCATCAGGTCTTTTTTGACGATGTTCGCGGTCACCACCAGGTGGCCTACGTGCTCGGCAATCACCACCAGCGCCGCCGGCAGAATGGTGAAAATGGCATACCACTCAAAGCGCGGGGTATAGAAGGTCGGCAGCGCGAACCATGGCGCATTCTGCACCGGGGTCCAGTCGACGATGCCCATGCCGTAGGAGAGCGCGTAGCCGACCAGCACGCCGATCAGAATCGGGATAATCGCCAGGAAACCGCGGAACAGAACCGACCCAAATACGGTAACGCCCAGGGTCACCAGCGAAATAATAATGGTTTTGCTGTCCACCGCCGCGCCGTCAGCCGGCAGCAGGCCGGCCATACCGGCCGCGATGCCCGCCAGCTCGAGGCCGATCACCGCCACAATCGCGCCCATCGCCGCCGGCGGGAACATCACGTCCAGCCAGCCGGTACCGGCCTTTTTGACGATCAGCGCCACCAGGCAGAACAGCACGCCACACATGATAAAGCCGCCCAGCGCCACTTCATAACCCAGCGGCAGCAGCAGCAGCACCGGGGAGATAAAGGCAAAGCTGGAACCGAGGTACGCCGGAATTTTACCTTTACAGATAAACAGATACAGCAGCGTACCGATGCCGTTGAACAGCAGCACGGTGGCCGGGTTGATGTGGAACAGGATCGGCACCAGTACCGTCGCGCCAAACATGGCGAACAGGTGCTGGAAGCTGAGTGGAATGGTCTGCAGCAGCGGTGGCCGCTCGTGTACGCCAATTGCGCGACGCGTCATGTTTTCATACCCCTATGAGTGTTTGCCATAAAAAAGCCGACTCTGCGGTCGGCTTATTCAAAAAAAAGAGTGTTTCAGGTCAGGCGTTATCGTCGCAGCCAGTCTGGACACGGCCAGCGCGCAGGGACCGGAGCGTACAATCAGTACGTGACGGTCACGAGCGCTGCCCGGGTGCAAAATGGCAAGTAAGATAGCCTGAAGCATAGTTACTTAGTACCGAAGATCTTATCGCCGGCGTCGCCGAGGCCGGGGATGATATACCCCTTCTCGTTCAGGCCCTGATCCACCGACGCGGTATACACCTCAACGTCCGGGTGCGCTTTTTCCAGCGCGGCCAGGCCTTCCGGCGCCGCAACCAGCACCAGCACCTTAATGCTGTTACAGCCGGCTTTTTTCAGCAGGTCGATGGTGGCAATCATCGAACCACCGGTGGCCAGCATCGGGTCAACCACCAGCGCCATGCGCTCTTCGATGTTCGACACCAGCTTCTGGAAATAAGGTACCGGCTCCAGCGTCTCTTCGTCGCGGTAGACGCCGACCACGCTGATGCGCGCGCTTGGCACGTGCTCCAGCACGCCTTCCATCATGCCGAGACCGGCACGCAGGATCGGCACCACGGTGATCTTCTTGCCTTTGATCTGCTCAATCTGTACCGGTCCGTTCCAGCCTTCGATGGTGACGGTCTCGGTTTCCAGATCGGCGGTTGCTTCATAAGTCAGCAGACTTCCCACTTCTGACGCCAGTTCACGAAAACGTTTGGTGCTTACGTCATGTTCACGCATCAGACCCAGTTTATGTTTGACCAGCGGGTGTTTGACTTCCACGATCTTCATTGTTGTACTCCCGGAGTGTTAAGCTGCAAAAAAAAATCGCGAGATTATAGCGCCATTTATCCGAAGCGCCATATGTCTTAGCGCAATAGTTTGCACTTCTTCGGCCACACCCTAAGGATTAACGAAAATCTGACTATCCGCAACGCACGCGCAGATGGCGCTCGCAAACGTTTGCCTGCGCTGGTAGAATTGCCGCGCTTTATTTTCAAACCACCAACCGCAAACCGCGTGGGGATTTCGCAGTGACCGACAAAACCTCTCTCAGCTATAAAGACGCCGGCGTAGATATCGATGCAGGCAACGCTTTAGTCGACCGTATCAAAGGCGTAGTGAAAAAGACCCGCCGCCCGGAAGTGATGGGTGGGCTGGGCGGTTTCGGTGCCCTTTGTGCACTGCCGCAGAAATACCGTGAACCCGTGCTGGTTTCCGGCACCGACGGCGTCGGCACCAAGCTGCGTCTGGCGATGGATCTGAAACGCCACGACACCATCGGTATCGATCTGGTCGCCATGTGCGTCAACGATCTGGTGGTTCAGGGCGCGGAGCCGCTGTTCTTCCTCGACTATTACGCGACCGGTAAACTGGACGTGGATACCGCGGCCAGCGTGATCACCGGCATCGCCGAAGGCTGTTTACAGTCTGGCTGCGCGCTGGTCGGTGGCGAAACCGCTGAAATGCCGGGCATGTACCACGGTGAAGATTATGACGTGGCCGGTTTCTGCGTCGGCGTGGTGGAAAAATCAGAAATCATCGACGGCAGCAAAGTGGCTGACGGCGACGTGCTGATCGCCCTTGGCTCCAGCGGCCCGCACTCTAACGGCTACTCGCTGGTACGTAAAATTCTGGAAGTCAGCAACACCGACCCGGAAACCACCCAGCTGGAAGGCAAGACGCTGACCGACCATCTGCTGGCCCCAACCCGCATCTACGTGAAAAACATCCTCAGCCTGATCGAGCAGGTTGACGTGCACGCCATCGCCCACCTGACCGGCGGCGGCTTCTGGGAAAACATCCCGCGCGTACTGCCGGATAACACCCAGGCGGTGCTCGAAGAGTCAAGCTGGCAGTGGCCGGCGGTATTTGGCTGGATGCAGCAAGCGGGTAACGTCAGCCGTCACGAGATGTACCGCACCTTTAACTGTGGCGTGGGCATGGTGATTGCGCTCTCCCCGGCGGATGCGGATAAAGCCGTAGAGCTGATGACCGCTGCCGGTGAAAAAGCCTGGAAGATCGGCGTGATCAAAGCGTCTGACTCTGAAGAGCGTGTGGTTATTAACGCATGAAACGCATAGTCGTGCTGGTTTCCGGCAATGGAAGCAACTTACAGGCAATCCTGGACGCCTGCCAGCAGGGACGCATCGCGGGCAGCGTGGCCGCCGTGTTCAGCAATAAAGCGGCCGCCTTCGGCCTGGAGCGCGCCCGCGACGCGGGCGTCCCGGGCCACGCGCTGGCTGCCAGCCAGTTTGCCGACCGTGAAGCGTTCGACCGCCAGCTGATGCTGGAGATCGACGCCTATGCGCCGGATCTGGTGGTGCTGGCCGGCTATATGCGTATCCTCAGCCCGGCGTTTGTTCAGCACTACGCCGGGCGGATGCTGAATATCCATCCGTCGCTGCTGCCGAAATACCCGGGGCTGCATACGCACCGCCAGGCGATTGAAAACGGCGATAACGAGCACGGCACCTCGGTGCACTTCGTTACCGAAGAGCTGGACGGTGGCCCGGTGATCCTGCAGGCCAAAGTGCCGGTGTTTGCGGAAGACAACGAGGAAGACGTCGCCGCACGCGTTCAGCATCAGGAGCACGCGATTTATCCGCTGGCGATCGGCTGGTTCCTCAATGGCCGCCTGACCATGCGCGATGATGCCGCGTGGCTGGACGACCAGCCCCTGCCTGCCGAAGGGCATGCGTTCGAGTAATTCCCCTACGGGCAGACGATGGTTTGCCCGTCATTTTATCTGCTGAACTTTTCTTGCCTCCCCTGCCGGATACTATCCCTTACTGACCAGGTTCATGTTAAGTGAGACGGCCTTTGCGCACGCTTTGTTCAGCTGCGATAGGGATAGCCCGTTTCATCCCCGGCTGGCCGGAATCGGACATTAAGACCCGATCAGCCAAACCGCCCGGTAATATAGTCTTCCGTTTTGCGCTGGCGCGGCGCGGTAAACAGGTCGTCGGTTTCGCCAAACTCCACCACGCTGCCCTGATGCATAAACGCGGTGTAGTCGGAGACGCGCGCCGCCTGCTGCATATTGTGGGTCACCAGCACCAGGGTGAAGTGCTGCTTCAGCGTGCTCATCAGCTCCTCGATCACCAGCGTGGAGATCGGATCCAGCGCCGAGGTCGGCTCATCCAGCAGCAGCACCTCCGGTTCGATGGCGATCGCCCGGGCGATCACCAGCCGCTGCTGCTGGCCGCTGGAAAGCGTCAGCGCGTTCTGCCACAGGTTATCCTTCACTTCCGGCCACAGCGCGGCGGCGCGCAGCGCGCGCTCCACCGTTTCATCCAGCACGCGGCGGTCGCGGATGCCCTGCAGGCGCAGGCCGTAGACCACGTTGTCATAGATGCTTTTCGGGAACGGATTAGGGCGCTGGAACACCATGCCCACCCGGCGGCGCAGCGCAGAGAGATCCTGACCGCTGCCAAGAATCGACCGCTGCTGCAGGCGGATATCGCCTTCAATCCGGCAGCCGTCGATGGTGTCGTTCATACGGTTAAAGCAGCGCAGCAGCGTCGACTTACCGCAGCCGGACGGGCCGATCAGCGCGGTAATACGGTTCTTCGGCAGCCGCAGGCTGATGGCGTTGAGCGCCGTTTTGCTGCCGTACCATAAACTGAGTTTGTCTATCTCAAGCGCGGTATCCGCGTCATCAAACGTTACCACCATCACTTTATCCTGTATTAGTGCATCAGCGCACGATAGCGCTCACGCAGGCGGTGGCGCAACAGCATCGCCACCAGGTTCAGCCCCAGAATCAACAGTACCAGCAGCAGCGCGGTGGCAAACACCAGCGGCTTGTCGGCTTCGGCGTTGGGGCTCTGGAATGCCAGATCGTAGATCTGGAAGCCCAGGTGCATAAATTTCCTGTCGAGGTGCAGCCACGGGAACACCGCGTCCACCGGCAGTTCCGGCACCATTTTCACCACCCCCACCAGCATCAGCGGCGCGGTTTCTCCCGCCGCGCGGGCCACCGCCAGGATCAGGCCGGTGAGCATCGCCGGCACCGCCAGCGGCAGGGTCACGTGCCACAGGGTTTCCGCCTGGGTGGCGCCCAGCGCCAGCGAGCCCTGGCGCAGCGAAGGCGGAATGCGCGACAGCCCCTCTTCGGTGGCCACGATCACCACCGGCAGCGTCAGCAGGGCCAGCGTCAGCGACGCCCACAGCAGGCCGGGGGTGCCAAAGGTCGGATTGGGCAGCGAGTCGGCGTAAAACAGCCGGTCGACGCTGCCGCCGACCAGCCAGACAAAGAAGCCCAGCCCGAAGACGCCATAGACGATCGACGGCACCCCGGCGAGGTTGACCACCGCAATGCGCACCAGCCGCGTCAGCAGGTTGTTGCCGGCATACTCGTGCAGCCAGATGGCGGCAATCACCCCTAACGGCATCACCACCACCGACATCAGCAACACCATCAGCACCGTGCCGAAAATCGCCGGAAAAACGCCACCGTCGCGTTGGTTCTGCGCGCCTGAGTCACTGACAAAATGCCACAGCTGCTGGCCAAAGTGCCGCCACTTCTGCCAGACGCTCATCGTATTCGGCTGCCAGGCCGCAATAATCTGCACCAGCGGTATGCTGTGCTGTACGCCTGCCGCATCGCGCAGCAGCAGCGTGGTTTCGGCGCTCTCTCTGTTCAGCGCCGCCAGCCGCGCGGCATAGCGGTCGAACTGCCGCTGCAGCTCGGCGCGATCGGCCTCATAGACCGACTGCGCCTGCGGGGTGAAGCGCTGCCCGGCGCGCTGCTGCTGCTGGCGTCTGTCCAGCTGGGTCAGCTGCACGTTCAGCCGCGCCATCTGCACCCGGCGCAGGCTGTCCGCTTCGGCGCTGCGCTCACTCGTCTGCTGCAGCAGCTGCTGCAGAGTGAGGGCCAGATTTTCCGCCATCAGCGGCTGTTGTCCTTCCCGTAGCCCCTCAAACCAGCCGTAGGCGTTACCGCCTGAGCGGCGCTGCAGCACCATCGCCTGCGGCGGATAGCTGATGCGGGTCACCTGGCTTGCGAGCACCGGCCTGAAATCCGGTGCGGCGAAATCACGGTTGCCGGTTTTCAACAGATAGCGGGTCACCGGATCGGGCAGCTTATCGGTGAACGGCAGGCCGCTGGCCTGCAGCTGCTGGCGGGAAACCTGATGAGTCTGGGCAATCTCACCCAGCAGGAAACTCTGTCCGTCAGGGGTACTGACCGCCATCAGCGCCACCGGCTGCGGCCAGAAGTAGCGAAGCCCCTGCCAGCCGAGCAGGCCGATCAGCAGCACAAACGCCAGCAGGCTGAACGCCACCGCGCCGCCGGTCAGCCAGCGCCAGCGGTGGTTATTGTTAGCCGCGTTGATCATCCCTGCACCTCCTGCTGGCCGTAGCGCTGCCGCAGCCGCTGCCGCACCATCTCCGCCAGGGTATTCACCACCAGCGTGAAGATCAGCAGCACCAGCGCCGACAGGAACAGAATACGATAATGACCGCTGCCCGCCGCCGCTTCCGGCATCTCCACCGCCACGTTAGCGGCCAGCGAGCGCAGCCCGTCAAACAGGCCACCGTCGGTGATCGGCGTGTTACCGGTGGCCATCAGCACGATCATCGTCTCGCCCAGCGCGCGGCCAAAACCTATCATCAGCGCGGCAAAAATGCCGGACGACGCACCGGGCAGTACCACCCGCGTCAGGGTTTGCCACTGGGTAGCCCCCAGCGCCAGCGACCCCTGCCCCAGCGAGACCGGCACGCTGAAGATAGCATCCTCGGCCAGGGTGAAGATCAGCGGCACCAGCGCAAAGCCCATCGCCACGCCGGCGATCAGCAGGTTACGCTGCTGATAGCCGCCGCTCAGACGATCGGCCAGCCCCTGCCCCCACAGCGCCTGCTCGGCCAGCGGCACCGCCCACAGACAGAACAGCGCGGCCAGCAGCAGCAGCGGCAGCAGGATAATCACCTCCCGCCCTTCGCCGAGCAGCCCGCGCCGCCAGCGGGCGGGCAGCCGCTGCACGGTCCAGCCACACAGCAGCAACACCAGCGCCAGCATCAGCGGCAGCAGCAGTACGCCAGAGAGGCGGCTGGCCACCTCAGGCGCCAGCCACAGCCCGGCGATCAGGCCAATCACCACGCTGGGCAGCGCGCCCATCATCTCAATGGTCGGTTTTACCCAGCGCCGCAGCGCCGGTGACATAAACCAGGCGGTATACATCGCCGCCGCCAGCGCCAGCGGCGTGGCAAACAGCATCGCCAGCCCGGCGGCTTTCAGCGTGCCGGCCACCATCGGTACCAGGCTGAATTTACCCTGGTAATAGTCGTTGGCGGAGGTGGACTGCCAGACGTAGTCTGGTGCCGGGTAGTTTTCATACCAGACTTTCTGCCACAGGCTGTTCCAGCTCAGGTCCGGCCAGGGATTATCCAGCCGGTAGTGCAGCCAGCTGCCCTCGCGCTCCAGCAGCAGACCGTCGCCTTCCGGACTGAACTGCGCAAAGGTGGCACCCGCGGGCAGCATATGGGTGAGCACCGCACCCGGCTGTTTGCTGGCGTACAGCTCCAGCTCGCCTTGCGGGCTGAGGGTGGCAAACACGCGACGGTGTGGTTCAGCGATCAGCAGCGGCTGCCAGCGCGCGCCGTCGAAGCTGCGGATCTGGCGTAAATGCGGTCCGGCGGGGCCGGCCACGTCAAACCACTGCGTCACCGCACTCTCGTCGGCGATCAGCAGCGAGCTGCCGCCGCTGAGGATCGCCATACTGTTCGCCGGGCGGGCTAAGGTCAGCGCATCACGCAGCTGCGGTGCACCCTGCCCGAGCCGCCAGACGCGCAGCTGAACCCCCGACAGTGCAAACAGCAGATTGCCGTCGGGTGACAGCAGCATCTGGCTGACGTTACGCAGGTTGATGCGCGTGCTCTGCGCCGGCTGCCCCTGCTGCAGCTGCACCAGGGTAATGTGGTCGTCACCGGCCAGCGCCACCCGCCAGCTGTCGGCAGCCGACTGGGCTACACTGAGCTGATGCACGCGCGTTTCCCCTACCGACAGCGGGACGTCGCCCAACGGAAAATGCCAGGCGGGGGGGCGATCGCGGGCAAACAGCGGCTGCACCAGCTGCAGGCTGCCGTTCTCCGCCAGCAGCAGCACGCTCTGATTATCGCTGCTGCGGCTGGCGACCACCGGCCCGGCCAGCAGCGCGGCCGGGGCCTGTTCTGGTTTACCGGTCAGCGAAATAAAGCGCCCGCGGCCCTGGTTATCAATGCGCCAGCCCCACTGCTGTGCTTTATCGCTGCCCATGGCAACGACGGGCTGGCTCTGGCCGAGGGCAATCACCGTACCCTGCTGCATGGACGGCGCAATAAACAGCGGCACCACCACCCAGATCAGCCAGAAAAACAGCAGCATCATCACCAGCAGAATGGCGACCCCGCTCGCGGTCACCACGCGCCGCGTCAGCCAGTCGGTCAACTGGCGGCGGCGGGCGTTGTCGGGAACGGCAATGGGGTGTTCAGTCATACCGGATCGGGTTTCCATTAGGGAGTCTGGGCGCTATGGTGCCCGTATGTCGTTAATAAGACAATCAACAATCGTCGCACGATAGACAACGCTGCCATACTCTCGCCATAATGTTTCAGAATAATGGATACCTTAATCCTGAAGCAGCCAAACGGAGTAAAAATGGGTCAGGAAAAGCTGTATATAGAGAAAGAGTTAAGCTGGCTTTGCTTTAACGAGCGGGTGTTACAGGAAGCAGCGGACAAAACCAACCCGCTGATCGAGCGTATGCGCTTTTTAGGGATCTACTCCAATAACCTCGAAGAGTTCTACAAGGTTCGCTTTGCCGACCTGAAACGCCGCATTCTGATCGGCGAAGAGCAGGGTTCACCAAGCACGCCGCGTCACCTGTTGAAAAAAATTCAGGCGCGGGTGCTGAAGGCCGATCAGGAGTTTGACGGCCTCTATAACGACCTGCTGCTGGAAATGGCGCGTAATCAGATCTTCCTGATTAACGAACGCCAGCTCTCACCGAATCAGCAAAGCTGGCTGCGCCACTACTTTAAACATCATCTGCGCCAGCACATCACGCCTATCCTGATAAACCACGACACCGACCTGATCGAATTCCTTAAGGATGATTACACCTACCTGGCGGTAGAGATTATCCGCGGTGAGGATACGCGTTACGCGCTGCTGGAAATTCCGTCTGACAAAGTGCCCCGCTTCGTTAACCTGCCGCCGGAAACGCCGCGCCGTCGCAAGCCGATGATCCTGCTGGATAACATTCTGCGCTACTGCCTGGGCGATATCTTCCGCGGCTTCTTCGATTACGATGCGCTGAACGCCTATTCGATGAAGATGACCCGCGACGCCGAATACGATCTGGTCAGCGAAATGGAGTCCAGCCTGCTGGAGCTGATGTCCTCCAGCCTGAAACAGCGCCTCAACGCTGAACCGGTGCGTTTTGTTTATCAGCGCGATATGCCCAACGCGATGGTCGAGCTGCTGCGCCAGAAGCTGAATATCTCCAGTCAGGATTCGGTGGTGCCGGGCGGCCGCTACCACAACTTTAAAGACTTTATCGGCTTCCCGAACGTCGGCAAAGCCAACCTGGTTAACAAACCCCTGCCGCAGCTCCGCCACGTCTGGTTCGATCGCTTCCGCAACGGCTTCGATGCCATCCGCAATCGCGACGTGCTGCTCTACTATCCGTACCACACCTTTGAGCACGTGCTGGAGCTGCTGCGTCAGGCGTCGTTCGACCCGGCGGTGCTGGCGATCAAGATCAACATCTACCGCGTGGCCAAGCACTCGCGCATCATGGATGCGATGATCCACGCCGCCTATAACGGCAAAAAGGTCACGGTAGTGGTTGAGCTGCAGGCGCGCTTCGATGAAGAGGCCAATATCCACTGGGCCAAACGCCTGACCGAAGCCGGTGTTCACGTGATCTTCTCCGCCCCGGGGCTGAAAATTCACGCCAAGCTGTTCCTGATCTCCCGTAAGGAAGGCGACAACGTGGTGCGCTATGCACATATCGGTACCGGCAACTTTAACGAGAAAACCGCCCGCATCTACACCGACTACTCGCTGCTGACCGCTGACGCGCGCATCACCAACGAAGTACGCCGGGTGTTTAACTTTATTGAAAACCCGTACCGCCCGGTGACCTTCGAGTACCTGATGGTGTCACCGCAGAACTCCCGGCAGATGCTTTACCAGCTGGTTGATAACGAGATCGCCAACGCGCAGAAAGGGATACCTGCCGGCATCACGCTCAAAATCAATAACCTGGTGGACAAAGGGCTGGTCGATCGCCTGTACGCCGCCTCCAGCTGCGGGGTAAAAGTCGATTTGCTGGTCCGCGGCATGTGCTCGCTGATCCCCAATCTGGAAGGCATCAGCGAAAATATTCGTGTCATCAGCATCGTTGACCGTTATCTTGAACACGATCGCGTCTATATTTTCGATAACGGCGGTGACAAAAAAGTCTTCCTTTCATCCGCAGACTGGATGACCCGTAATATCGATCACCGTATTGAGGTGGCAGTTGCCCTGCTTGACCCGGTGTTGAAACAGCGCGTGCTGGATATCATCGCACTGCTGCTGAGCGACACCATGAAGGCACGCTACGTTGATAAAGAGCTGAGCAACCGCTACGTGCCGCGCGGCAACCGCCGTAAGGTGCGCGCACAGCTGGCTATTTACGACTACATCAAATCCCTTGAGCAACCAGACTAATTAACTATGCCAATATCCCATAAAAGTACGCCCAGGCCACAGGAGTTCGCCGCTATCGACCTGGGTTCGAACAGTTTTCACATGGTGATTGCCCGCGTAGTGGACGGTGCCATGCAGGTGCTCGGCCGCCTTAAGCAGCGGGTGCACCTGGCAGACGGGCTGGACAGCAATAACGTGCTGAGTGAAGAGGCGATCCAGCGCGGGCTGAGCTGCCTGGCGCTGTTTGCCGAACGTCTGCAGGGCTTCAGCCCGGCCAACGTGACTATCGCCGGTACCCACACCCTGCGCCAGGCGGTGAACGCCGAGGATTTCCTGCAGCGTGCCGCAGACGTGATCCCCTATCCGATCGAAGTGATCTCCGGGCACGAGGAAGCGCGCCTGATCTTTATGGGCGTGGAACATACCCAGCCGGAGAAAGGCCGTAAACTGGTGATCGACATCGGCGGTGGTTCGACCGAGCTGGTGATCGGCGAGGACTTTGAGCCAAAGCTGGTGGAAAGCCGCCGCATGGGCTGCGTCAGCTTTGCCAATCTCTACTTTCCGGAGGGAGCAATCAGCAAAGAGAACTTCCGCCGCGCCCGGCTGGCCGCCGTGCAGAAGCTGGAGACCCTCGCCTGGCAGTACCGCCTGATGGGCTGGCAGTACGCGCTGGGCGCGTCAGGCACCATTAAAGCCGCCTGTGAAGTGCTGGTGGCGATGGGTGAGAAAGACAAACTGGTCACGCCGGAACGGCTGGAAAGGCTGTGCGATGAAGTGCTTAAGCACAAATCTTTTGACGCGCTGAGCCTGCCGGGGCTGTCTGAAGATCGCAAAAGCGTTTTTGTGCCGGGCCTCGCCATTCTGTGCGGCGTGTTCGATGCGCTGGCGATCCGTGAACTGCGTCTTTCCGACGGCGCGCTGCGTGAAGGCGTGCTGTACGAGATGGAAGGCCGTTTCCGCCACCAGGATATCCGCAGCCGCACCGCGCAGAGCCTGGCAAACCACTACGCCATCGACAGCGATCAGGCGCGGCGGGTGCTGGAAACCACGGTTGAGCTGTACGACCAGTGGCACGCGCAGAACACCCGTCAGGCCAATCCGCAGCTGGCCGCGCTGCTGAAGTGGGCGGCGATGCTGCACGAGGTCGGGCTGACCATCAACCACAGCGGCATGCAGCGCCACTCGGCCTACATTCTGCAGTACACCAACCTGCCAGGATTTACTCAGGATCAACAACTGCTGCTGGCAACGCTGGTACGCTACCACCGTAAGGCGGTGAAAGTGGACGATTTGCCGCGCCTGACGCTGTTCAAGCGCAAGCAGTTCCTGCCGATGGTGTTCCTGCTGCGCCTTGGCACGCTGCTGAACAACCAGCGCCAGGCCACCACACGCCCTGAAAAGTTAACGCTCACCACCGACGAAGGCCACTGGACCCTGACCTTCCCGCGTGACTACTTCAGCCAGAACAACCTGGTGCAGCTGGATCTGGAACGCGAGCAGATTTACTGGAATGAAGTGGTGGGCTGGCAGCTCACTATTCAGGAAGAGTCCTGATCCTCAGGCGAGCCCCGCAGGTTCGGGCTCGCCTGAACCTGTTCAACTTATCGTGACCCTAACACCATGACCGCAAGATCCGACACCTTCTTTAGTGAAAAATATCAGCTTACCGCCCCGCATTCGGAAGTGGTGGCCGCCCTGCCACAGCTTACCCCTGGTCACGCCCTTGACGTAGGCTGCGGCAGCGGACGCAACGCCCTGTTCCTGAACAGCCACGGCTTTACGGTGACGGCCTGGGATAAAAACCCGGCCAGCCTGGCGACGCTTAACCATATTATCGACGCGGAACAGCTGACCGGCATCAGCACCGCACAGCAGGACCTCAACGACCTGCGCTTTAACGGCAGCTACGAGCTGGTGCTGTCAACGGTAGTGATGATGTTTTTACAGCCCGAAACCATACCGCAGCTGATTGCGGATATGCAGGCCAGCACCGTCAGGGACGGCTACAACCTGATCGTGGCGGCAATGGACACCAGCGACTATCCCTGCACGCAGGGCTTCCCCTTCACCTTTAAATCCGGCGAGCTGAGCAACTATTACCGCAAATGGCATATCGTTAAATACAACGAAAACGTCGGCCAGCTGCACAGAACCGACGCGCAGGGGCAACGGATCTCGCTGCGTTTTGCCACCCTTCTGGCGCAGAAAGGCAGCGTGAAAGCCTGATTCAGCGACGGGTCTCCGCCTGGCCGGAGACCAGCTCAGCCAGGGGTACCGGCGCACCGAACAGATAGCCCTGCAGATAGTCCACCCCCAGCTTGCGCAGCGCGCTAGCCGTCTCTTCCGTGTCGACAAACTCGGCGACAATCTGCATTCTTTTCAGCCGGGAGATCACGCAGATCGACTCGATGATCTGATAATCGAGGCTGCTGTGCAGCATATTGCGCACGAAGCTGCCGTCAATTTTCAGCATGTCGACCTGCACCTGTTTCAGGTGTGAATAACTGGCGTGGCCGGTACCAAAATCGTCTATCGCTACACGGCAGCCCAGCTGCCGCAGCTGGGCAATGGTGCGGTTGCCCCAGCTGTAACCGTTGAATATCGGCGACTCCTGCACCTCAACGATCAGCTGCCACGGCTCAATCTGGCTGGCCTCCAGACGGGCGGCGATCTCCTGCGCCAGCTTTGGACGGCATAACGAGGCAGCAAACAGGTTAACCGCAAAGCGAATACCCGGCAGTTGCTCGCGATGGCGGGCAATAAAGGTCAGGGTCCGATCCAGCACCAGCCGATCCACTTCCCAGGTCAGGCCAAACTCCTGCACCACCGGCAGGAAATCCGCCGGTTTAATATGCTCTCCCTCGATATTGACCATCCGCAGCAGAATTTCGTAGTAGTCATCACCCCGTACGCCCTGAATTTTCTGCGTCATCAGATGGAAACCGTCATTTTTCAGCGCCAGCTGGATATCCTGCACCATCGCCAGCTTTTCGCTCAGTTGCCGTTGTGCCGGCACGTTGAGCTTCTGCTGCAGATTCTCCGCGTGTCCGCTGTGCAATGACACCTCCGCCATCGCGCTTAACTCCCCCAGCAGCTCGTACAACCAGGTCACCGGCGGATACACGCTACAGTAACTGATGCCGACGTCAGGATGGATCGGCAACCCGTCCCAACTCAGCTGATACTCCTTCAGCCGAACTTCCAGCCCCTCAATCCGCGCCGCATAGCACGGCAGCTTCAGGCGCAGCACCAGGTCAAAGCCCGGCAGCTGATAAATCCCCTCCCCCGGCTGCAGCCAGGGCGCAAGGTGGCGGGCGAGGTTGCGTTTGTACTCAATGCGCAACTGCAGGCCGTAGGTACGGCTCAGGCGGTCCAGATCGGGAATACGGATATAGCAAAGCACCGACCCACTCTGTTCGGTAAGGTGCTGGCCGAGCGCGCGCACGTTAAGCAGGCCGATCACCGGATCGGTTAAGGCCATCTGCCGCGCCTTTCTCAGCAACCGCCGCTGACGGGTGCTGATCGCCGACATCAACAGGATGGTCAGCGTAAACACTAGCAGATTGGCAGAGATCACCGCCAGATGATGCGGCTCCGTCGCCGGCGTCAGGAAGCGGTCACGCAGCTGGTAAAGTACCACCAGCAGCGTGCCCCAGCTCAGCGAGGTAAACAGATAGCCGAACCGGGTCGCCGCCCACAGCATCAGCGGCAGCAGCAGCGGAATGCCGTAGTCGGTCGCCAGCAGATTTTCTTTGCTGGAACTGAACTGCGTGAGCATCACCAGCAGGAACCCGACCAGCAGTAACCACAGCAGCCACTCTTTCAGCGTCACCCCGGCGGCAAACTGATCGTGGCAACGGCGCTTCAGGGTGCGAATAAAGCGCGGGTTACGCACGATGCGAATCAAAAAATAGAACGGATGGGTCAGCGACAGCGACGCCAGCAGTACCGACTGATAGTTAAGCAAGGTGTGCAGCGACAACAGATCGGCCGGAAAAACGGAGCGGCTTAGCGGCAGAATATTCAGCGGCATCACCGCCTGCATCAGCACAATAAACAGCGTCGGCATGGCGAAAGCCAGCCAGAACAGGCGCAGCGCCGCCACATGCACGTCGGCCAGGCTGTCCCGCCAGGGGCGGCCCGCCTGCCAGGTATAGCCCGCCCAGCACACCACCAGGGTTACCAGAAAAATAGCGACAATCACCGCCGCCTGCGGCCCGGTATAACGCTGGAAATAGTACAGGCTCAGCGCCGCGGCAATGCCGGGCAGCGCCGCCCAGTTGAACACCATCAGCAGTGCGATGGCCAGCGCCAGCGGCAGATAGATCAGATAGACATAGCCCATCGGCAGCCATAATCTGACCGAAAGCAGCGATGCGGCAGGCAACAGCAGCAGCGCCAGTAGCAGGGGTAATCCCCAGAAACGGGCGATGAAGGATTTGAGGAAAACAGATTTTTTCATTGTTGTTATCGTGATGTTCGAAAGACTGCGCAGGTTTTTGCCACTGTTACAGGTAAATTATACTGGATGATTACGGGAATTCACTAACTTACTGCGGCGTAATAGTAGGTGGCAAAGTGAAGAATTGATTGATGCAGATCAACTTTAACATGACTGGCGGACTGAACACCGCACTAATCCGTTAAACTGCTGCCATCGCACGACAATATTTTCATCTCAATTTTCTTGTAAGGCAAAAAGTGCGCATTGACCTCTCCGCCGGGCTGTGTCTAAATTAACCACCGCCTGCGGGTATTAAAAGGAAACCCTGCGTGAGTAACGCTATGACATTCAGAAAACGCTCCAGAACAGGTCGTATGACCCGCGTGGTGCTGCTGGTCAGCTTTATCATTCTGGCCGGACGGCTGATTTTTGTGATCCCCGGTGCCATTGAACATCATCAGCAACGGCAAAACGCCCCGGTGCCCACCCTCAGCACTGAACGTTAGCGCGATCGCGACGTAAGTACACCCCCGGCAGATTGCAGTTCACTGACCCCCGTATGGCTAAAATCAGCTACGCTTAAGCTCTGTTTTCGCTTCCCAGACTCAAGGACGTTGTATGTCTGTTGTGCCCTCTCACGTTCAGCAACTGGCCGAAATTCGTAGCCGCCTTCTCAACCTGCTTCTCACCGATGACGACCTGGTCGATGCCCTGCTGCAACGTCAGGGGACGGACGCCCACCAGCAGCAACAGATAGACGAAATCGGGCAAATCCTGCCGCTGCTGCACCCCGCCGATATCGCCGACCTGCTGGAAGCACTGCCGGAGGAGCAGCGCCTGGCGCTGTGGAAACTGGTAGGCAACGACCGGCGCGGCCTGGTGCTGGTGGAAGCCTCCGAGAGCGTGTGGGAAAGCCTGATCGAGGAGATGAGCGACCGCGACCTGCTGCGCGCCATCGCGCCGCTGGATATCGACGACCAGGCATGGCTGGCGAAATACCTGTCACGCGACCTCACCGGCCGGCTGCTGACCTCGCTGCCCGCTTCGATGCGCTCACGCGTGCTCGACGTCATCAATTTTGACCGCGACCGCGTTGGCCGCATCATGGACTTCAAGCTGCTGACGGTAAGGGCGGACGTCAGCCTGGCCACCGTGCAGCGTTTTCTGCGGCGGCGTAAAGCGATCCCCGGCGGCACCGATAAACTGTTTATCACCGACAAAAACAATACCCTGCTCGGCGAACTGCCATTAACCGATATTTTGCTGAACACCCCGGAGAGGAGGGTGTTTGAAGTGATGAACCCCCATCCCACCACCTTTTTGATTGATGACAAAGCCGAAGAGGCCGCAGGCTCGTTCGAGCGCTATAACCTGATCTCTGCCGCCGTAGTGGATGCCAAGGGCAAACTGATCGGCCGCGTTACCGTGGAGGACGTGCTCGATCTGGTGCGCGAGGAGAATGACAGCAGCATCCGTAAAATGGGCGGCGTCAACCCCGATGAGGACGTGTTTGCCCCGGTGCGTAAAGCGGTACGTAACCGCTGGACATGGCTGGCGGTCAACCTCTGCACCGCGTTTGTGGCCTCACGGGTAATCGGACTGTTTGAAGCGACCATTGCGCAGCTGGTGGCGCTGGCAACGCTGATGCCGATCGTCGCCGGCATTGGCGGTAACACCGGTAATCAGACCATCACCATGATCGTCCGTGCGCTGGCGCTGCACCAGGTCGAGCCCGGCAACTTCTCCTTCCTGATTGGCCGCGAACTCGGCGTGGCGCTGATTAACGGCCTGTTCTGGGGCGGCATCATGGGCGGTGTGACCTGGGCGATGTACGGCAATCCGGCGCTGGGCGGCGTGATGATGCTGGCGATGGTGCTCAACCTGCTGCTGGCCGCGCTGATGGGCGTGCTGATCCCGTTGCTGATGACCAAAATGAACCGCGACCCGGCGGTGGGTTCCAGCGTACTGATCACCGCGCTAACCGACACGGGCGGCTTCTTTATCTTCCTCGGCCTGGCGACCCTGTTCCTGCTGCACTAACCGCAGGTCGCAGAAGAACTCATTCACGATCGTCGTGATGATAACGGGCGATCTGCTGGCTGAGGTTAATGTTTAACGCGACCTGCGCGGTCTCCTGTACGGCGGGCGGCCAGCGGTAGCCGCCGCGATGCTCCAGCCAGCCCAGTACGTCGGCAAGGTGCCAGAGGCTGGCGTTGCCTTCCGACAGCGGTAACGGGAAGCTCTGGTAGTGGGTCAGCATCAGCTTACGCATATTTTGCCGTGACACGCCGATCAGATCGGCTACGTCGGTCAGGCCGACATAATCCGGTGCCACTTCAATTAAACGTGCCGACGGCATCACGCTCTTAACCTGGCGCAGGGCGCTCTCTATCGCCTGTTCAGCCGACAATGCTTCACGCATAAATTCAAGCGCCATGCGCCCGGCAATGCCCAGCCCGATCAGCGCGTCATCACAGCCGGCCACCGCCAGTCGTTCCACCAGCAGATCGCGATCTTCCGCGTCTTCGGCCAGCTGGTATTTCAGTGTAAACGTGTATTCCATTGTTATTTTCTCCCCTGTTCACCGCTGAACTGTTGCCACAGGCTACAGTGCTCCACCACCCGCCGCAGTTGCTGCGCATGGTTGTGTGCGTTCTTTGGCGTCGACCAGACACAGCTGATGCAAAACTCTCCGCACCGGCACTGCGCGTCATTCCAGGGGCAGTACATTTTCCCCCAGGCGTGACTTCCGCCACTGACCACTCGCCAGCCCTGATGTTCGGCGAACTTCAGAACGGCTTCGATTTCCTTATTAGCATGAGTATGACGCGCCACGATGTTCTCCATTATGCTGGTCATTATTTTGGTTGTCAACTGACAACCTGTGAGTTTCATGGTTCACTGTGCCCGCGAAACCGGCGACGTGCCACAGGGAATAAGGGGAATGTCGAGAGAGGTCGAGGAGAAACTCAGCGTCTTGCAGACTCAACAGGGTTAATTGCGAGACGTTTCGCACAGAAAAATGCATTAGTCAGGTATCCGGTCGCTGAGTCAGGCAGTCAGGCAGTCAGGCAGTCCAGAATGCCCCGGAACGGGGCTCCTGGCTAGCGCATAAACAGGCCACCGTTAACATCCCAGGTCGCACCGCTGACCGAGGCGGCGGCGGGGGACGCCAGCAGCAGCACCATCTGCGCGACAAACTCCGGATCGCCCAGCTGATGCACCGGAATAGCCGCCAGCAGCGCCGGCAGGTTCTCCGGCGGCACCAGCGCGCGCACCGAGGGCAGATCCTGCGGGCCGGGCGCGATGGCATTCACGGTAACGCCATCGCCGCTGAGCGCGCGGGCAAACACCTTGGTCAGGGTGATGATCCCCCCCTTCGAGGCGGCATAATGCGCCCCCGAAGCCGTGCCGCCGTTCTGCCCGGCCAGCGAAGCCAGATTAATGATGCGTCCGTAATGCTGTTGAGCAAAATAGCGCCCGACCCGCTGGCACCCCAGAAACGTGCCACGCAGGTTGGTGGTAATAACGCGATCGAACTCGTCGGCTTCAATCTCCATCACCGGGGTAGCCAGCGTCAGCGCGGCATTGTTAACCAGCACCTGCAGCCCGCCAAAACGTGCGGTGATCTGTCCGATGGCGGCAGTAAAATCCTCCGGCCGGCGAACGTCCAGCTTTAGCCCCAGCGTGCGTTCACCCTGCGGGTCGATCGCCTCTGCCGCCTGCTGCGCGGCCTGCAGCGACAGATCGCCGAATGCAACAGCATAACCGCTGCGCCAGAGCGCACGGCAGATCAGCGCGCCGAGGCCGGAAGCCGCCCCGGTCACCAGCGCCACCTGACTCATCGGCGGCCTCACAGGATGTAACCTATTGCCAGCAGATAGTCTTCAGCGTTGATCAGCCTTACCACCTTCTGCTGGATCAAAAAACTGTCCCCCTGCGGCACCAGCCACTGCGCATCCGCGGTAAACAGGCGACCAGTCTCCTGCGCCACCTCGCCGCTGGTCAGGCTTTCGCACAGGTGCAGAGAGTCACTGACCAGACGACGAATCGCCGCTTCGGCTTCCAGCGTGGCCAGCCGCGCCATCAGCAAGGATTGCTCGCTCATCCGCTCCTCCTTACAGATAGCCGGGCAACGGCGCGCGGCCAAACAGCATCTGCCCGGCGTTGATCAGGGTTAGCTCGCCCATAAACGCATGCTGGGTAATCACCAGCGTATCGCGCACGTAGCGCTGCAGCGGGCTGCGCATCGCAATGCCGCCCATTCCGGAAAGCGCCAGCATGGCGGACGCGACCTTCGCCGCGGTGCGGGTCAGATGGGTTGACGACAGGCGCAGCGCGCTGACCTGCGGCGAAGCGGGCTCATCGCCCCGACACAGCACCTGCCACACCTGCTCAATAGCGTCGTAAAACCAGCAGCGGGCCGAGGCCAGCCCGGCTTCCGCGCGGGCGACGGCAATCTGCGCAAACTGGCGATCGGCCAGCAGCGGCGCGCCGGTCACCGAACGCTGACGTTCGGCAATCGCCAGGATTTCATCAATCGCGGCGCGGGCAATGCCCGCACTGACCACCGCCAGCACCTGGGTCGCCAGCGACAGCGCCGGGTAGCGATACAGCACGCCCTCCAGGTTGAGTGCCCCGCCGCGGATCAGCGTCCACTCCTCCGGTACAAAGGCGTTATCCAGCGTCAGGTCGTGGCTGCCGGTACCGGCCAGCCCGACGCTGTTCCACACCGGATCGATGGTCAGCTGCGCCGCAGGCAGCACCGCCATCCGCGGCAGCGCGGTGGCCTGCGCACCGGTGGGCTGAATGCCCACGCCGATCAGATCGGCCCCCATGCAACCGCTGGCAAAACTCCAGCGGCCGGAAACGCGATAGCCACCCGGCTCCACCGCCGCAGGGTGTGACGGAAACAGGCCGGCGGCGAACACAACATCGGGGCAGGACTGCCAGACCCGATCCAGCACCGCCGGGGGTAATCCGCCGAGGTAAAAAGGGTTCATGCCAAAGCTGGCCACCCAGCCGGCGGAACCGTCAGCGGCGGCGATACGCTCAATGAGGGCGCAGAACCGGCCGGGCGACATCTCCATCCCGCCATACTTTTTCGGCACAAACGCCCGGTAAACCCCGAGCGCGCGGAATTTCTCAATCACATCCGCGCTGATAAATTTCTGCCGTTCAAATTCTTCGGCCCGCAGCTTGATGTCGGCCAACAGGCGGGACAGTTCAGCCGTGGGAACATCACCCCCGAAGTTCTCCTGCGCTGATAAAGAAGAAGTGTGCACATATCCTCCCTACTTCCCGTCCCCCTCTTACAGGGCGGATTAAACGGATGAGATCGATCGCGTTGGAGGGGGCGCTGGCTTTAACCGCGTGGAGGGAGCGGCGCCCGTAAAGATGACCGGATCGGCAACGGCCCTTTAGCCCTGAAGCGATGATTTTTCATACAAACATGAGGGGTAATCCTGTCACTCGCGGCAGTGAATACAAGAGGCTCGGCACGGATGGCTTACATTATCGCTGGCTGTCCACTTTTCTGAGATGCAGGGCCGGGAACCGCGGCCCCGAAGGGGGATTACTTCACGGAAGAGACGGAAGAGCCGCTCTGCAGATTATCGTCACCCAGTCCGCCGATAAACGGCAGGCGCAGCTGTAACGGAGAAAAACCGACGCCGAGGTTCAGCCCGAGCAGATTGATCTCGATCCCCTCCTTCGCGCCCAGCGTTACCCCGGCTACGCCGAGCAGAGAGACCTGCAAACCGCGCCCGGAAGGCGGCAACCCCACCGGACGGGTCAGCGGCCGGTAATCTTTGCCCAGCGCATTAGCCGGCAGGTTCAGCTCCAGTGACGGCACCTCACGGCCAATATGGGCAAGGAAAGTATTGCTGTTGGGGCCAGGCCAGGCGTGATAGGTCTGCGGCCACGGGTAAGAGGCAATCGCGGCTTTAATCGCCGGGATCATCGCTTCGGCGGCCGGGCCACGATGATCGACCAGAATGCGCGGGCGCGCCCCATACCAGTAGCCGTCCGGCAGGTTGCTGTTCAGCCGCACCTTATCGCCGCTGCCCCAGCTGATCACCTCATAGCGGCTGTAGCGGGTTTCCCCGGCACGCTTAAAGATAATCCACGGATGCACCGCCACCTTGCCTTTCCAGCCAAAGGTGGGTGCGGCATATACCTGTACGATCGCCAGATTAGCAAAGCGTTGCGGATCGAGTGCCAGCCCGGACGAATCGCGCCGCGCCGATGCCCAGCCCTCGCTGCTTTGTTGCTGATGGCCGGCCGCCCGGGTCAGGCTGGCGGCCAGCGACAGCAGGATAATGGCCAGCAGGGCCAGGCTAAACGCTTTTAGTGCAAACATCGTAAAACTCCCGGGCGAAAGTGACCTGCCAGCATCGTGTATTTTACGAAATTATGCACTCAAAAATTAACCGCCGGTCTGCTCTACCCCGCCTGAGAGCAGGCGTGCCGCCCCTTTCCTGAAGCAAGGCCGCAAAACCGAAACATGACCTCTTTTCGGCATAGCCTTGCGGTGAGTTTACATTCTACGGTAGTGCTGTTACCGTACCTCTCGTGATATCATTTTTTGATATCAAGAGAGGGGTTATCATTCACGGAGGATGAGATGAACCTTCTAAACAGCAAACACCAACAGACTATCGCGGTGATATTTACCACACCCACCCACTGCACGCTGGAGTGGCAAAAAGTAGAAGCGTTACTGATGGCATTAGGTGCAGAGGTGTCTGAAGGCAGAGGGTCGCGTGTACGCTTTATGATCAAAGGCGTGATGGCCACTTTTCACCGGCCGCATCCGGCAAAAGAGGCCAAACCCTATCAGGTACGCGACGTCAGAAAATTTCTTGAAACGATTGGAGTCACACCATGGGTACTATGAGCTGGAGAGGCTATGCCGCCAGAATTGAGTACAGCGATGAAGATCGCTGCCTGATTGGTCATATCGTCGGCATTCGCGATGTGATCGGCTTCCATGCGGACAACGTCACCGATCTGCGCCGCGCCTTTGAAGAGGCGGTGGATGACTATCTGGCCTTCTGCGCGGAGCAAGGCATCAAACCGCAGCGCCCGGCCAGCGGTAAAATCAGCCTGCGCATCCCGCCGGAAATTCATGCGGCGGTTAACGTGGCTGCGGAACTGGCTGGCAAAAGCGTCAATCAGTGGATTAGCGATACGCTGGTCAAGGCGACGCATTAGTCGCCCTGCGCGACGCTGACTGCTGACTGCCCTCACCCGCATGTTTCAGTCCGGCTAACCTGCGTGCCGCCCAGCCGATATGAACCCGCGATCGCCAGCAGCACGATCGCCGCGCCTGCCCCGATCGCTACGCTGAATCCGGCCTGCAAGCCGAAATAATCAACCAGCCGACCGGAGACCGCAGCCCCCAGCGCCACGCCGATATTCAGCCCGGCCAGCAGCCAGCTCATCCCCTCGGTAAGCTTCTCCACCGCGACCAGCCGTTCCACCAGCGACATCGCGATAATCATCGTCGGTGCAAAGCTCACACCGGCCAGCAGCACCGCGCCCGTCAGCGTGGTGATGCTGGCCGCCAGCCACAGCGGCAGGGTCGTCAGCGCCACGGCCAGCCCGCCGACCAGCAACTGCCGGTGCAGCGGCGTGGTCAAACGCAGCGCACCAAACAACAGCCCGGCGCTGCAGGAGCCAAACGCATAGGCTGACAGCACCAGGCTGGCCGCCGCCGGTTGCCCGCTCAGCTCTGCGAAGGCGACGCTCACCACGTCGACGCTGCCCACGATGATGCCCATCGCCATCATCAGCAGCGCCAGCAGGCGCACGCCCGGCTGACCAATCGGCGAGCCACCGCGTACCGCTGCCGTCGGTGCTGAAGACGTTAGCGGTTCCGTAGCGCGCAGCCTCACCAGCGCCAGCGTGCCGCCTGCCAGCAGCAGCGCCGCCGCCAGCAGCCCCGCCTGTGGAAACGCGGCCACCGCCAGCCCGACCGACAGCGGCGGCCCGGCGATAAAAGTCACCTCATCCAGCACCGTCTCCAGCGAATTCGCGCTCTGCAGGCGCGGCTGGCCGCGATACAGCGCAGCCCAGCGCGCCCGCACCATTGCCGACATACCGGGCATAAATCCAGCCAGCAGCGCGCCGACAAACAGCAGCCCGTCCGGTGCCTGCAGACAGGTGGTCGCCGCCAGCAACAGCATCCCGGCCAGACTGACTGCGCTGGCAACCGGCAGCACACGATGCTGTGAATGGCGGTCCGCCAGCCGGGCGACCTGCGGCGACAGCAGCGCATAGCCCAGCACAAAGGTGGCGGACACCGCCCCGGCCAGCGTATAGCTGCCGCGCAGCTGGGCCAGCAACGTGATAATACCGATACCGGTCATCGGCAGCGGCAGGCGCGCCAGCAGCCCGGCCAGCAGCAGCCAACGGGTGCCGGGGGCGCTAAACAGTTCGCGATAGGCTCTGAACATCTCTTCTCCCTGGTTTTTGCCTGCCATCACAGAGGGTGGCAAGGACAATACATACAAAACGTATGTTTAAGCCTATAATCATACGCAATGAATGTAAATAATCATACGAGATGTATGTAAGAGGTAATCATGGTTCGCCGTACCCGTGCTGAGATGGAAGAGACCCGCGCCACCCTGCTGGCCACCGCCCGTACTTTTTTCTGTGAACACGGCTATGCCGCCACCTCGATGGACGATCTGACCGCCCACGCCGGCCTGACCCGCGGTGCGCTGTATCATCATTTTGGTGATAAAAAGGGGCTGCTGGCGGCGGTAGTAGAGCAGATTGATGCCGAGGTCGATGGCCGCCTGCAGGCGATTTCAGACGGTGCCGCCGATACCTGGCAGGGCTTCCGCCAGCGCTGCCGCGCCTATTTGCAGATGGCGCTGGAACCTGAGATCCAGCGCATCGTACTGCGCGACGCCCGCGCGGTACTGGGTGGCGCGACGCCGGAGTCACAGCGCTACTGCCTGGAGTCGATGCAGCGGCTGATTAGCGATCTGATGCAGCAAGGCATTGTGGTAAAAGCCGACCCGCAGGCGCTGGCCGCGCTGATCTACGGCAGCCTGGCAGAAGCGGCGGTGTGGATTGCCGGGGAAGAGGATGGCGATACGCGGCTGGAGAAGGGGCTGGGGGCGCTGGAGCTGCTGTTGCGGGGGATGCTGGCGAAGGAGTAAGAGGACGAAAAACTTGCAGGGATAAACACGGCTTTAGCCACTTCTTCCGGCTCACCGATCCTTACAAGCGGCTAAATCAGTCTGATCATTCCGCCGGAAATCCATGTGGATTTGGCCGTACTATTAGTAACAGCTGTTTAGTTCCGTAACAACTCGACGTAGCGACTGTATACATAACTTCTGTGGCGAGCTTTACCCGAGGTTTCAACAAGGATTGCAGCGTCGACCAGGGTTTTCACTGCAGCATTTGCCGTCGGGTAGGTTACTTCCAGTAGTTTGACTGCGCGTTCTACGGTCAGTTTAGGCATCGTCGGCAAAAACTCAAACAATCGGATGCTGTGTACGGACGTTGATCTCATTGAAAGAATCTTCTTCCTGTCGTCAGCAAACAGGGACGCAATTTTAATGATGCTTTGCTGCGCTTCATCTGCAGTATAATTAACCGCCTCTAGGAAAAAGGTCAGCCATTTCTCCCAGTCCCCCTCATTCCTGATATTTGTTAAGCACTGGTAGTAGTACTGCTGATGTTGCTTCAGGTAGCCAGAAACGTACAGCAGAGGCTCCTTCAGCAACTGCCATTCTTCCAGCAGCATGCTAATCAGCAGACGACCGATGCGTCCGTTCCCATTAAGAAAGGGGTGAATGGTTTCAAACTGTGCGTGTACAAGCGCTATTCGAACCAAAGGTGGCAGGGAAGGATTGATTTCATGAATATACTTCTCAAGTTCTGACAGTAAGTCGCCCACGCTTTCAGGGGGCGGCGGTACACAGGATGCGTTACCTGGCCTTGTACCCCCGATCCAGTTTTGGGTCGTCCTCACCTCACCGGGTTGTTTCGCTGCTCCGCGGGCACCTGACAGCAGCACGTGGTGAGCCTGTTTTAAGAGCCGTACACAGACTGGCAGGCCGGAAGGAGAGTTCAATTCATCACTGACAAATCTGTATGCCCGCAGATAGTTAGTGACTTCTTCAACGTCTTCAACATTCGCTACCACAAGACCCGCTTCTTCATCAAAAATATCGTTAAGTGTCGCCTGAGTACCTTCCAGTTGAGAGGTGAGTAGTGCCTCTTTACGGATAGCACTGTACACGAGCCATTCGCTTGAGGAGACAAGCCCGGACATGCCCGCGAGTCTAGCTAAGGATTTTTCAGCTTTCTCGTTCAGCTCAAGGTATGAGGCAGGGTCAATCTCCGGCGCGGTGGGCGGTAAGGAGGCCGGTATAAAAGCATTGACCGTTTCATCATAACTGACGGTTTTGATAAAGTGACCGGATGCGCGCTTCATTAAGAAATCCTTTGATGTCTGGGGATGTTATTAAAGCCTGCTTGAACTATGTCATACCATATTAAAATATTCTTTAATAAAAGATGTCTCAGTTAAACATCCTTTACTTAGCATCCATACGGCAGTTGCCACGCTGAGCTTCTTACGCATGCGCCCTCCCTCTTCAACCACACATCTCTCCCACACCCGTCACCGCCGCCAGCAGCTGTTGCTTATACGCGTGTTGTGGATCTCGCCAGAACTGCCCGACTTCAGCGGCCTCCACGATTACGCCATGGAGACGACCAACCAATACGATGCGCTGGAATCCGAAATCCAGCGCATCGTATTGGGCGGAGCGACGCCGGCATCGCAGCGCCACTTTCATTCGCCGCGACGACGAAGATATTCAGTGAAAAAGAGGCACCGAGAAATCAAGGTATCCATGGTCTGTACTGTAGATCATGCCCTTGGAAATGATATTGGCCCGTGCAGGTCCCAGCGATGACCGATCGCGTTCCATCTCCTTAGCAATACTTGCCATTGAATAGGGTCCATCACCCAGGGCAGCCATCGCCTTAACAAACTGGATTTCAGCCCTGGTCAGTCGGTCATACCGAACTTTGAAGAAGCCTGTATCAAGGCCGGCGAGTGTTTCAGGGTAAGCGCGCTCTACATCAGCGAGCGTGATCGTTGGACCAGATCAGCCTCAAGCTGAGATACGATCATCCCCTGCTCTCTTGCGATATTACCGATTTCGTTGAGTAATACCGTCTTACCGACTCCACGCAGGCCCAGGAGCATCAGCGATCGTGCAGGTTTTCCTATTAATGCACGGCCCGCAGGAAATGCGAGCCATCTTTAAGACAGGATCCCGGCCAGCGAGTTCGGGTGGAGGAAAACCAGCACCAGGGGCAAAGGGATTGCGATAGGGGTCCATACCAACCTCATCATAGAGTAGCGAAAAATAATGAAAAATAGTGTTTTTTGCTAGTGCTGCATAGAGATTGCTACTTTCCAATAATAACGATCAAACGTAGCATTTTTCGGGGGCCTGGGGGCCGAAAGTGCGCTGCTCCTGTAAGCCTCCCAAAACAACTGCTTGATGGGGGGCCTGTTGCTAACAGATGCCAGAGATTAACAGACATAAAAAAGCCCGCAGTGATGCGGGCTCAGAGAGTGCATTATGTTTAGGCGTGCCAGCGAATGCCAGCCGCTAAATCATTCCCACTCAATCGTCGCCGGTGGTTTACCTGAAATATCATAAACCACGCGGGAGATGCCGTTCACTTCGTTGATGATGCGGTTGGAGACGCGCCCGAGGAAGTCGTACGGCAGATGCGCCCAGTGCGCGGTCATAAAGTCGATGGTCTCTACCGCACGCAGGGAAACGACCCAGTCGTACTTGCGGCCATCGCCCATTACGCCAACGGAGCGTACCGGCAGGAACACGGTGAAGGCCTGGCTGACCTTGTTGTACAGGTCGGCTTTGTGCAGCTCTTCGATGAAGATCGCATCGGCGCGGCGCAGCAGGTCACAGTACTCTTTCTTCACTTCACCCAGTACGCGAACGCCAAGGCCCGGGCCCGGGAACGGGTGACGGAACAGCATCGCGTGCGGCAGGCCCAGCTCAAGGCCGATTTTGCGTACTTCGTCTTTGAACAGCTCTTTCAGCGGCTCAACCAGGCCCAGCTTCATCTCTTTCGGCAGGCCACCCACGTTGTGGTGTGATTTGATCACGTGCGCTTTGCCGGTGGCAGAGGCGGCAGATTCAATCACGTCCGGGTAGATGGTGCCCTGCGCCAGCCACTTCACATCCTGCAGCTTGGTGGCTTCTTCGTCGAACACTTCCACGAACACGCGGCCGATGATTTTACGCTTGGCTTCCGGATCGTTCTCGCCGGCCATCTGCTCAAGGAAGCGGTTTTCGGCGTTAACGTGGACGATATTCAGGCCGAAGTGGTTACCGAACATCTCCATGACCTGCTCGGCTTCGTTCAGGCGCAGCAGGCCGTTATCAACGAATACGCAGGTCAGACGGTCGCCGATGGCGCGGTGCAGCAGCATCGCGGTCACGGAGGAGTCCACGCCGCCGGAGAGGCCGAGGATCACTTTATCTTCGCCAACCTGCTCACGCAGGCGCTCGACCGCGTCTTCGATGATTTTGGCCGGGGTCCACAGCGCTTCACACTGGCAGATATCGCGCACGAAGCGCTCCAGCAGACGCTGGCCCTGACGGGTGTGGGTCACTTCCGGGTGGAACTGCACGCCGTAAAAGCGTTTTTCTTCGTTGGCCATAATGGCAAACGGGCAGGTATCGGTGCTGGCAACGGTAACGAAGTCAGCCGGGATGGCGGTGACTTTATCGCCGTGGCTCATCCACACGTCGAGCAGCGAATTGCCGTCGGCGCTGATGGCGTCTTCGATATCGCGGATCAGCGCGCTCTGGGTCTTCACTTCCACCTGAGCGTAACCAAATTCACGCTCGTTCGAGCCCTCTACCGCACCGCCCAGCTGCATCGCCATGGTCTGCATGCCGTAGCAGACGCCCAGCACCGGCACGCCGGCGTTGAACACGTACTCAGGAGCACGCGGGCTGTTGTGTTCGGTGGTGCTTTCCGGGCCGCCGGAGAGGATGATGCCGTTCGGGTTGAAACCGCGGATCTGCTCTTCGGTGACGTCCCACGCCCACAGTTCACAGTACACGCCCAGTTCGCGCACGCGGCGCGCGACCAGCTGAGTATACTGTGAACCGAAATCGAGGATCAGGATGCGGTGTTTATGGATATTTTCCGTCGTCATTGGGCTATTCCAGGGCGATGTAAACAAAATGGGATGTAAAACGCCCGGCTGAGCCGGGCGGGGAAATCAGGGGTTATCAGGAACCCATGCGGTAGTTCGGCGACTCTTTGGTGATGGTCACGTCGTGGACGTGGCTCTCCTGAATGCCGGCACCGCTGATACGTACAAATTCCGCTTTGGTGCGCAGTTCATCGATGGTACCACAGCCGGTCAGACCCATACAGGAGCGCAGGCCGCCCATCTGCTGGTGAACGATCTCTTTCAGGCGGCCTTTGTAGGCAACGCGGCCTTCAATGCCTTCCGGCACCAGCTTGTCTGCGGCGTTATCGGTCTGGAAGTAACGGTCGGAGGAGCCTTTCGACATCGCGCCCAGAGAACCCATACCACGGTATGATTTGAACGAGCGGCCCTGGTAGAGTTCGATCTCACCCGGGGACTCTTCGGTACCCGCCAGCATCGAACCGACCATGACCGCAGCGGCACCGGCCGCGATGGCTTTGGCGATGTCGCCGGAGAAGCGGATACCGCCGTCGGCGATAACCGGAATACCGGTGCCTTCCAGCGCTTCGACCGCGTCAGAAACGGCAGAGATCTGCGGTACGCCCACGCCGGTCACGATACGGGTGGTACAGATTGAGCCAGGGCCGATGCCCACTTTCACCGCGCTGACGCCCGCGTCGGCCAGCGCACGTGCGCCGGCACCGGTGGCCACGTTGCCGCCCACGATCTGCAGGTCAGGATATTTAGCACGGGTAGCGCGGATGCGCTGCAGCACGCCTTCAGAGTGGCCGTGTGAGGAGTCGATCAGCAGCACGTCAACGCCGGCGGCAACCAGCGCGTCCACGCGCTCTTCGTTACCGGCACCGGCACCGACGGCTGCACCGACGCGCAGGCGACCCTGCTCATCTTTACAGGCGTTAGGCTTACGCTCGGCTTTCTGGAAGTCTTTCACGGTGATCATGCCCAGCAGATGGAAGCTGTCGTCCACCACCAGCGCTTTCTCAACGCGTTTTTCGTGCATGCGGTGCAGCACCACGTCGCGGGCTTCGCCCTCTTTCACGGTAACCAGACGCTCTTTCGGCGTCATCACCGCGGAAACCGGCAGGCTGAGGTCGGTCACGAAGCGCACGTCACGGCCGGTGATGATACCGACCAGCTCGTTCTCGCCGTTGACCACCGGGTAGCCGGCAAAGCCGTTCTGCTCGGTCAGCGCTTTCACGTCGCTCAGCGGGGTGGTTGGCAGCACGGTCTGCGGATCGGTGACGACACCGCTCTCGTGTTTTTTCACCTTACGCACTTCTTCGGCCTGGCGTTCAATGGACATATTCTTGTGAATAAAGCCCAGACCGCCTTCCTGCGCCAGTGCGATCGCCAGATTGGCTTCGGTCACGGTATCCATCGCTGCGGAGAGCATAGGGATGTTCAGGCGAATGGTTTTGGTAAGCTGGGTGCTGAGGTCAGCCGTGTTTGGCAGAACGGTCGAGTGAGCAGGAACGAGCAGAACGTCGTCGAAAGTCAGGGCTTCTTTGATGATTCTTAGCATGGCAATATCTCAACCTCAGGGTGAATGAGAACTTGTAAAATATTGCCGCGGCATTATACAGGCCGTAATCGATTGCCTCCAGTACTTTTTACGAAAAACTCTTGATCCCTCCGCTGGGGCATGTAGTATCGGTTGATTAACCCTCTGATTTGAAATTTGATCTTCATCACAATGTCGCTACCGCCAACCGCCAATATTTTTACCGTCAGCCGTCTCAACACCACGGTGCGCAAGCTGCTGGAGATGGAAATGGGCCAGGTGTGGCTCAGCGCTGAGATCTCAAATTTCTCGCAGCCCTCTTCCGGCCACTGGTACTTCACGCTGAAGGATGACGGTGCCCAGGTGCGCTGTGCGATGTTCCGCAACAGCAACCGCCGCGTCACCTTCCGCCCGCAAAACGGTCAGCAGGTGCTGGTGCGCGCCACCATCACCCTGTACGAACCGCGCGGCGACTACCAGCTGATTGCCGAAAGCATGCAGCCCGCCGGCGACGGCCTGTTACAGCAGCAGTTTGAACAGCTGAAACAACGCCTCACCGCCGAAGGCCTGTTCGAACAGGCTCACAAACAGCCGCTGCCCACCCCGGCACGACGGGTGGGCGTCATCACCTCGCCCACCGGTGCAGCGCTGCACGACGTGCTGCACGTGCTGCAGCGCCGCGACCCGTCGCTGCCGGTGGTGATCTACCCGACCCAGGTACAGGGCGCAGAAGCGCCCTCAGGCATCGTACGGGCCATTGAACTGGCTAACGCCCGCAACGAGTGCGACGTCCTGATCGTCGGCCGCGGCGGCGGCTCGCTGGAAGACCTGTGGAGCTTCAACGACGAACGCGTCGCGCGCGCCATCTTCGCCAGCCGCATCCCGATCGTCAGCGCCGTCGGCCACGAAACCGACGTCACCATCGCCGACTTTGTCGCCGACCTGCGCGCGCCCACCCCCTCGGCCGCCGCCGAACTGGTCAGCCGCAACCAGCTGGAACTGGTACGCCAGCTGCAGTCACAACAGCAGCGGCTGGAAATGGCGATGGATTACTACCTCGCCCAGCAGCAGCGCAGCTTCAGCCGCCTGCAGCACCGTTTACAACAACAGCACCCCCAGTTGCGCCTTGCACGCCAGCAAACCGCTCTAATCAAGCTACAACGCCGTCTCGACGATGCCATGCAGCTGCGCCTGCGCCAGGCCGGCCGCCAGCAGGAACGCGCCCAACAGCGCCTCAGCGCCATTCGCCCTGAACTGCGCTTAGAGCGCGCCCGCCAGCACCTCCAGCAGTGGCAGCACAGGCTTCAACAGGCCATGACCCAACAGCTCAACGCCAGCAAACAGCGCTTCGGCAACCTCACCGCCCAACTCGACGGCGTCAGCCCGCTGGCCACCCTCGCCCGCGGATTCAGCGTCACCACCGCCGCCGACGGCGAAATCATCAAAAAAACCACCCAACTCAAGACCGGCGACACCCTAAAAACCCGCCTCGACGACGGCTGGGTCGAAAGCGAAGTCACCGCCCTCACCCCAACAAAGAAACCCCGCAAACGCGCCGCCCCCAAGCCATAAAACCTACAGGCACCAAGCCTTAAAACCACCTGCCAAAACCACAGCCCATTTTTCGGGAGGGCAGCGGGATGAGCCCGGAGCGGGGTAACCCGCGGAGGGTCGCCCGCATGACCCTACGTATCTCGATCCAACAGCCAACGAGCCCTGAAACACCCAGCCAAAAAACAAGTCAATTTTTCGGGAGGGCAGCGGGATGAGCCCGGAGCGGGGTAACCCGCGGAGGGTCGCCCGCTGACAGGCCCGGGGTATCTCGATCCCCCAGACAACGGCCCTGAACCCCCAGCCAAAACCACAGCCCATTTTTCGGGAGGGCAGCGGGATGAGCCCGGAGCGGGGTAACCCGCGCAGGGTCGCCCGCTGACAGGCCCGAGGTATCTCGATCCCCCAGACAACGAGCCCTGAACCCCCCAGTCAACAAACAAGTCAATTTTTCGGGAGGGCAGCGGGATGAGCCCGGAGCGGGGTAACCCGCGCAGGGTCGCCCGCTGACAGGCCCGACGTATCTGGATCCAACAGGCAACGAGCCTTTGCCCTTGCCCTCAACCTCAAGGCAAAAAAAAAGCCCCTCCGCAATGGAAGGGGCCTGATTCAGCTCGACGAATTAACCGGGCTTACTTATCCAAACCGTATGCAATCACATAATCACCACGGTCCGGCGACTGACGCGCCCCGCCCGCAGAAATCAGAATATACTGCTTACCGGTCTTCGGTGACACATAGCTCATCGGGCCACCCTGACTACCCACCGGCAGACGTGCTTTCCACACCTCCTTACCGGTTGAACTATCAAACGCACGCAGATAGTAATCCTGCGTACCGGCGATAAACACCAGGCCACCCTGAGTCGCCAGCGTACCGCCCAGCGTAGGCATACCCACCGGCATCTGCGCCTTCATCTTAATACCGAACGGACCGGTATCCTGCACCGTACCCACCGGCACCTGCCAGACGATCTTCTGCGTCTTCAGATCGATAGCGGACAGCGTACCAAACGGTGGCTTCTGGCACGGAATGCCCAGCGGCGACATAAAGCGGTTCTTATTCACCGCAAACGGCGTACCTTTCAGCGGCACCGCGCCCATACCGGTATTCACCGCTTCGCCGCCGTTGCTGGCCGGACCACTGGTGGTTTTCGCCGGGATCATCTGAACCCACAGGCCCAGACGCATATCGTTGGCGAAGATATAGTGGTTGTTCGGATCGGTAGACAGGCTGCCCCAGTTCATGCCGCCCAGGGAACCCGGGAAGCTCAGGGACATATCGGTACCCGGTACGGTGTACAGGCCGTCATAACGCATGGACTTGAAGCCGATACGGCAGGCCAGCTGGTCAAACGGCGTGGCACCCCACATATCCGATTCCGTCAGCGTACCGGCACCAATCTCAGGCATACCGACTGACTTCGGCTGGGTTGGCGTGTACTGCTCATTCGGAATATTGCCAGGCTTAACCGGCACTTCCTTCACTTCGGTCAGCGGCTTGCCGGTCAGACGATCCAGCACGTAGATCTGGCCCGCTTTAGTGCCGATCACTACCGCAGGTTTGGTGGTGCCATCTTTCTGCGGGAAGTCGATCAGGCTCGGCTGCATCGGCAGGTCGAAGTCCCACAGATCGTTATGCACGGTCTGATAAACCCACTTCTCTTTACCGGTGGTCGCGTCCAGCGCCAGGATCGAGGCACCGTACTTATGATCCAGCGCGTTACGGTTGGCACCCCACAGGTCCACCGACGAGCTGCCCATCGGCAGGAACACGGTGTTCATCGCCGCATCGTAGGACATCGGTGCCCACGAATTCGGGGTACTGCGCACGTAGTTCTTATCGCTGCTCAGTGACGCATTCGGATCCGGGTTGCCCGGGTCAAACGCCCAGCGCATCGCACCGGTCACCACGTCAAAGCCGCGCAGCACGCCGCCAGGCATGTCGGTCTGCACGTTATCGGCTACGCGACCGCCTACCACCACGGTAGTACCGGCCAGCGTAGGCGCGGAGGTCAGCTGATACTGCGGGTCTGGCGCATCGCCCAGGCCGGCTTTCAAATCAACAAAACCTTTGTTACCAAAGTTCTGGCACAGCTCGCCGTTGTCGGCGTTAACCGCCACCAGACGTGCGTCGATGGTGTTCATCAGCAGGCGACGCTGGCAGGTATCACCGGCGGCCAGGCTCACAGCCGGAACCGGGGTAGAGTCCGGCACGGTTGGCTGCTGCAGCGGTTTGGTGGCGTCAAAATAAGCCAGACCACGGCAGCGGTTCCACACCTGGGACTGCGCATTGATCTCGGTTTTCCACAGCTGCTTACCGCTGTCGACGTCCACGGCGATAATGTTGTTGTGCGGCGTACACAGGAAGATGCGATCGCCAACCTGCAGCGGAGTCTGCTGATCTTCCGCGCCGTTACCGGTCGGGCTAATTGGCGTATCGCCGGTGTGGAAGGTCCATACCGGTTTCAGATCTTTCACGTTATCGCGGGTGATCTGGTCCAGCGCCACAAAGCGGCTGCCGCCGGCGGTGTTGCCGTAGTTATCCCAGTCTTTCTGCTGCTTGCTCTTATCGACCGGCACCAGCGGCAGTTCCTGACCGGCAAACGGCACGGTCGGGTGCGGCTGGAACATGCCCCAGAAGGTCGCCAGCAGGCCCACCACCAGCACGGCGCTGAAGCCGTAAGCGGGTTTAGCCAGCGTGGTTTTGCCTTCGCGCTTGCGCAGCGCGGGCAGCGTGATCAGCGCCAGCAACAGCATGCCGGCGAAGAACACCACGCGGGAAACCAGCGGCCAGAAGTCAAGGCCGACGTCGGCCAGCGCCCAGATCGCGGTACCGACGGCGGCCACCGCAAACAGGGTGACGGCTGAGGATTTACGACGGAAGAACTGCACGGCAGAAGCCAGCGTCACCAGGCCGGCCAGTACGAAGTACCAGCTACCGCCGAACGAGATCAGCTTACCGCCGCCGATGATGAAATAGAGGCCTGTTGCAAGGAGAATGATTCCCAGCAGGAAGCACCACAAGCCCAGCCCTTTCGCTGACCCTGCATTTGTCTGAGGCATACAGAAATACTCCTGGAGAAAATAAGGCGCTAATCGCTAAGACCTTATTTTTATTAACATCGTACACGGGTATAACCCGTCCTGCTTTGCAAGCAACTGCCGCTATGGCACGGCTGGCGCGCCGGGGCACTGCTGGAAAGCGGCAGGATTGTACCACCAGGTTCATAATTTAATAAACAGAAAATTAACAACCCCTGTATGACTGCGCTCCCTGCTATTGGGTATAGCACAAAATGATTAACTGCATATTTTCCAGGGTTAACACTTTTTTGTGCCCAGCAAAAAGGGCCCCTCGGGGCCCTTTGCGGTATTAACGTTTGTTCTTTTTCAGATGGCTCATCAGGCGCTGACGTTTACGCTGCTGAGTCGGGGTCAGCAGGTTACGCTTGCCTTCATACGGGTTCTCACCCTCTTTGAACTGGATGCGGATCGGCGTACCCATTACCTTCAGTGAACGACGGAAGTAGTTCATCAGGTAGCGCTTATAGGAGTCCGGCAGATCCTTCACCTGGTTACCGTGGATCACCACAATCGGCGGGTTATAACCACCGGCGTGGGCATATTTCAGCTTCACGCGGCGGCCACGTACCAGCGGTGGCTGGTGATCGTCAGTCGCCATATTCATGATGCGCGTCAGCATCGAGGTGTTCACGCGGCGGGTGGAACAGTCGTAAGCTTCGGTTACCGACTCAAACAGGTTGCCCACCCCGCTGCCGTGCAGCGCGGAGATAAAGTGGATGCGGGCGAAGTCGATAAAGCCCAGACGGAAGTCGAGGTTCTCTTTCACCTCTGCACGCGCTTCCTCTGTCATGCCATCCCACTTGTTGACCACAATCACCAGCGAACGCCCGCTGTTGAGAATAAAGCCCAGCAGCGACAGATCCTGATCGGAGATGCCTTCACGGGCGTCGATCACCAGCATCACTACGTTGGCATCTTCAATCGCCTGTAGCGTTTTGATCACCGAGAACTTCTCTACGGTGTCGGTGATTTTGCCGCGCTTACGTACCCCGGCGGTGTCGATCAGAATATATTCACGTTCGTCACGTTCCATCGGGATATAGATACTGTCGCGGGTAGTGCCCGGCATGTCGTACACCACCACGCGCTCTTCACCGAGAATACGGTTGGTGAGCGTTGATTTACCGACGTTCGGGCGGCCAACGATAGCCAGCTTGATCGGTAGCGTGCGCGGGTCAAACTCCTCTTCGGGCTCTTCTTCCACCGCTTCGCCACGGGCTTTAGCGGCTTCACGCTCCAGCTCTGCCCAGTAGGCGGCGTTCTCTTCTTCTTCGGTGATTTCACGCGGGTCGACTTCGTCCATCCACGGCAGCAGCACCATCTCCAGCAGGCTGGTGACGCCACGGCCGTGTGAAGCGGCGATCGGGTGGATCTCGCCCAGACCCAGCGACCAGAAGTCGAGCACGGCGGCATCGGCATCCAGACCGTCGGTTTTGTTGGCCACCAGGAAGGTTGCCTTTTCACGGGAGCGCAGGTGCTTAGCAATGGCCGTATCGGCGGGCATCAGACCGGCACGGGCGTCTACCATAAACAGCACCACGTCGGCTTCTTCAATCGCCAGCAGCGACTGTTCGGCCATACGCGTTTCCACGCCCTCTTCGGTGCCATCGATACCGCCGGTATCAATACAAATAAACTCACGCCCTTCGACCTCGGCGCGACCATATTTGCGATCTCGGGTCAGTCCAGGGAAATCCGCCACCAGCGCATCTCGCGTGCGCGTCAAACGGTTAAAAAGGGTAGATTTTCCCACATTGGGACGCCCGACCAGCGCGACCACAGGTACCATATTAAAGCCTCATAACTGAAAAATAGGGCCCGCTGCGAAGCGATTTTCTGTCAAACACAGGATTTTAAGTCGCAGGGATCGGGCTGATGGCGCTAAGGATAACACGCCCGGAAAAAAACAAAACGGCTCCTGAACGTTCAGGAGCCGTTTTTTCCGCAATTCAGCCGTGGTTAATCACGGCCGGGTGCGGATGTTACCGCGGTGAGATTAACGCGTAATCGCGTACACTTCGCCGTCTTTGCTCTGGATCAGCAGCTTGTCGCTGGCCACCACCGGCTCGGTCTGGAAACCGGAGCTGTCCAGTTTCTGCTGAGCCACGAAACGCCCGTCTTCGGTGTTGATCCAGTGCAGGTAGCCTTCGCTGTCGCCAACCACCACGTAGCCGTTATAGAGCACCGGTGAGGTCAGGTTGCGGTGCAGCAGATCGCTCTGGCGCCAGATGGTCACGCCACCTTCGGTGCTCAGCGCAATGACGCGGTCATCCTGATCGACAAGGAAAATACGGCCACCGTCGACGATCATGTCGTGAACAGAGCCGATTTCACGCTTCCAGATCACCTGACCGGAACGCAGGTCGAGGGCGGTCAGGTTGCCGTTGTAGGCCAGCGCATACACCACGCCGTTTACCACGATCGGGGTGGTATCAACGTCTGCCAGGCGGTCGATCTCGGTCGCGCCGCTTGGCTGAGAGATGCGCTGCTGCCAGATAATCTGGCCCTGATTCAGGATCACGGCGCTGACGCGGCCGTTATCACCGCCGACGATCGCCGCACCAAAGGCGACGGCCGGGGCAGATTCACCGCGCAGGCTCAACGCCGGCATATCCAGGTTCACCGTCCACTTCACCACGCCGCTGGTCTGGTCCAGACCCTGCAGCATGCCGTTGCTGGTGTGTACCAGCACCAGACCATCGCTAATCACCGGGCGCGACAGCACTTCACCGGCGGCTTTGGTCTGCCAGGCCACGGAGCCGTCGCTGCTGTTCAGCGCGTAAACCTGCGCGCGCTCGCTGCCGACGTAGACGTGGCCGCCGTCAACGGTCAGGCCGCCGGACAGCAGGGCCGGGAGATTGCTGGAGAAGAAGCCGGTCTTTTCAGACAGATCGACCTTCCACTGCTCTTTACCGTCGCCGGCGTTCAGCGCTTTTACCACGCCGTGGCGGTCTGCCGCATAAACGGTGCTGTCAGCCCAGGCCGGATGCAGGTTCGAGTAGAAGTCACCCACGCCGTTACCCACCGAGGTACTCCAGACTTTTTCCGGAGTAAACTGGTTTTGCACGGTTGGCAGAGGGGACATTTTGACCACGTCCTCTTCACCGCTAAACCATGAACATCCGCTGAGTAAAGTGACTGAAATCAGTCCCGGCAACAGTATCTTACGCAATTCCATGAAATCCCTCTTGTGCCTGTGCAGGCCAAATTATTCGCTATTAACCTGGCAGATTATTCATTTTCATTTGCAGCATCTCTTTCAGCGCGGAAGAGGTATCGGCCGCGACGCCTTTGCTCCACGCGTCGCGTGCGCCCTGGGTATCCCCTTTGCTGAGCAGCGCTTCACCACGAACATCGGCGACGATGGCTACCCAGCCGTCACCCTTGATGTTTTCCAGCGTTTTTAATACCGCATCCGGCTGTTTCTGCTGCAGCTGAATACGCGCCAGGCGCAGATTCAGTACCGCCTGCAGGTTGGCATCTTTGGTATCCTGCAGACCGTTCTGCAGCTGGGCTGCCGCTTTATCCAGCTGATTATTGTCAACATAACGCTTCGCGAGGTCCAGCGACGCCAGCGCACCGTAGGTGTTGTTGTTGTCGCTGGCGAACTTCGCCGCCGCGTCAAGCGTAGCCGGTTTGCTGGCATCCAGCGCTGCGGTCACCTGCTGATAGGCCGCCGACGTCTCACGGGAGCCGCTGTCTTCATGACTGCTCCAGTATTTCCAGCCGACCAGGGCACCGACGCCCAGCACCACGCCAGCCACCAGCGCTTTTCCATTCTGAGCGAAGAAATTCTTCAGCGCGTCAACCTGTTCGTTTTCGTTGCTATACGATTCCACGCAGTACTACTCCTTTAAATCGTCTGTTTGCTTTGGGCTTAGTGCTGTAACATCGCCGCCAGCGTGGCGGCTACGTCCTGCTGCGCCAGCGTTTGCTGTTCGCCATTACGTAAATCTTTAATCACGACCTGCGCTTTCGCCACTTCATCTTCGCCGAGCACCAGCGCGACGCGGGCACCCCACTTGTCCGCACGGGCGAACTGCTTCTTGAAGTTGCCGCCGCCAAAGTTGGTCATCAGCTTCAGATCCGGCTGCGCGTCACGCAGCTGCTCTGCCAGCATCATCGCTGCGCCCTGCACCCCGGCACCTGAAGCGATAACATAGACATCAACATTGCGCGTCGGTTCAAATTCCGGGTTAACGGTTTGAATCAGCAGGACCAGACGCTCCAGCCCCATGGCAAAACCGACCGCCGGGGTGGCGCGGCCACCCAGCTGCTCAACCAGGCCGTCATAACGGCCGCCGGCACAGACGGTGCCCTGCGAACCCAGGCTGCTGGTCACCCACTCAAATACGGTGCGGTTGTAGTAGTCAAGGCCACGCACCAGGCGCTGGTTGACGGTGTAAGCAATGCCGGCGGCATCCAGCAGCGCGCACAGGCCGCTGAAGTGTTCGCGGGAGTCGTCATCCAGGTAGTCGGCCAGCGCCGGCGCGTCGTTCAGCAGCGCCTGCACGTCCGGGTTTTTGCTGTCCAGCACGCGCAGCGGGTTGGTGTACATACGGCGCTTGCAGTCTTCGTCCAGCACCTCGATGTGCTGCTCAAGGAAGGCCACCAGCGAGTCACGGTAGTTAGCACGCGCCTCCAGTGAACCGATTGAGTTCAGCTCCAGGCGCACGTGCTCAGAGATCCCCAGGGCTTTCCACCAGCGGGCGGTCATCAGGATCAGTTCGGCATCGATATCCGGCCCCTGCAGGCCAAACACTTCGGCACCGATCTGATGGAACTGGCGGTAGCGCCCTTTCTGCGGACGCTCGTAACGGAACATCGGACCGATATACCACAGGCGCTGCTCCTGGTTATACAGCAGGCCGTGCTCGATACCGGCACGCACGGTGCCTGCGGTACCTTCCGGGCGCAGCGTCAGGCTTTCGCCGTTGCGGTCATCGAAGGTGTACATCTCTTTTTCAACCACGTCGGTGACTTCACCAATTGCGCGCTTGAATAACGGCGTCTGCTCGACGATCGGCAGGCGGATTTCACTGAAACCATAGCTGCCCAGCACCTGCTTGAGGATCTGCTCAACGCGCTGCCACACGGCGGTGTCGGCAGGCAGGTAGTCGTTCATGCCGCGAATGGCCTGGATGTTCTTCGCCACGAATTCTCTCTCAAATTAAATGTGTCAGGGGAACGGCCGCCGTAAAGACCTGTTTTCAGGCCGGCGTGCGTCGCTCCCGGCTCATTACTTTTCGACCTGCTGTACGTTGATCCGACGGGTTTCGTCGAGGATCGTCGCTTTGGCGCGGATACGCGCTTCCAGCTGGTCAATCATATTGTCGTTATCCAGACGCTCGCGCAGGCGCACGCCGTCTTCGTAGAAACCGCTTTTCTTGCTGCCGCCGGTCACGCCCATGGTGGAGACGGTGGCTTCGCCGGGCCCGTTGACCACGCAGCCGATGATCGAGATATCCATCGGGGTGATGATATCTTCCAGCCGCTGCTCCAGCGCGTTGACCGTGCCGATCACGTCAAATTCCTGACGGGAACAGGTCGGGCAGGCGATAAAATTAATCCCGCGCGAGCGAATGCGCAGCGATTTCAGAATATCGAAACCGACCTTCACCTCTTCTACCGGGTCGGCCGCCAGCGAAATACGCAGCGTGTCGCCGATCCCTTCAGAAAGCAGCAGGCCGAGGCCGATGGCAGATTTAACCGCACCGGCACGCGCGCCACCGGCTTCGGTGATGCCTAAGTGCAACGGCTGATCGATCTGCTTTGCCAGCAGGCGATAGGATTCTACGGCAAGGAACACGTCAGAGGCCTTAACGCTGACCTTAAACTGGTCAAAATTAAGACGGTCGAGATGATCAACGTGGCGCATTGCCGATTCCAGCAGCGCCTGTGGCGTCGGTTCGCCATATTTTTCCTGCAGGTCACGCTCCAGCGAACCGCCGTTGACGCCGATGCGGATCGGGATGTTGTAGTGACGCGCGCAGTCGACGACGCTGCGGATACGCTCTTCGTTACCGATGTTGCCTGGGTTAATGCGCAGGCAGTCCACACCGTATTCGGCGACTTTCAAAGCAATGCGATAGTCAAAGTGGATATCGGCAACCAGCGGTACGTTGACCTGCTGTTTGATCAGGCGGAAGGCTTCCGCGGCGTCCATGGTCGGCACGGAAACGCGAACGATGTCGACCCCTACCCGCTCCAGCGCTTTAATCTGGGCCACGGTGGCGGCGACATCGGTCGTTTTGGTATTGGTCATGGACTGGACGGCAATCGGTGCGCCATCCCCCACGGGCACTTTCCCGACGTAAATGCGTGTGGATTTGCGACGGGTAATGGGGACTTCACTGTGCATATTGGTTCTCCATAATTACTCGCGCCGGGGCAGAGGCGTTACTGCGCACCCAGAGTCAGGCGAGCAACCTGGTTAGTACGGATAAAACGGCTCAGATCGACAGGTTTACCCTGGTATTCGATCTGCACTGCGGCAGGTGCGCCGATTTTTAAGCGGTAAGGAGCGGTACCCGCCAGGCTGAGTTTACCACCGCTGCGCTGAACACCGCTGAACAGTTTTTTACCCGCCGCATCGGTGACTTCAAGCCAGCAGTCGTTGGTGAAATTCATCACCAGCGCGTTCGGGTCTGCCGCCGGTGCGCTGACCGCCGCGCTGCCGGTTGGCAGCTGTGCGCTGGCGTTATCCACCGGTGCCTGTGAAGGTGAAACCACCACAGGCTGTGTGTTCGCAGCCTGAGCAGGTGCTGCCGTGGCGGCAGGCGCCTGAGCGGTCGCCGCAGGCGCCGCAGCTGCCGGGGCAGCGCCCGCCGCATCAGCGGCAGGCGTGCTGTCAGACGGCGCTGACGGTTGCAGTTCAATGTTGTTCGCGCCGTCGGCGCTGCCGTCGGTTAACGGAATCGACTGGCCGTTATCGCTGCCGACCGAGGCGTTCTGATCGGACATCGATACCAGGTCGTCCTGCGCGGCCTTGTGGTTCTGATACCACCAGGCACCGGTCAGACCGACCACCACAAACAGCACCAGCCAGGTGAAGATCATCAGCCAGCCATCGCGCTTTTTACGGCGCTTGCCCAGTGAAAAACTCTGCATTGGCTGCACGCGGGCGGCCTGTACCGGTGCCTGTTTAGCCAGCATCGGTAACAGCTCCTCTTCGGGTACATTCACCAGGCGAGCATAGGAACGGATATAGCCGCGCAGGAAGGTCGAGGCGAGATCGGCAGGCGATTTGTCCTCTTCAATATCCCGCACGGTGGAAAGTTTCAGGCACAGGCGCTCAGCAACGTTCTGCTGGGTCAGCCCCTTGAGTTCACGGGCGCTGCGCAGGCGCTCGCCTGTGGAATTTACGTTAGATTTTTCTTGAGTGGCTTCAGTATTCATTAGCTAAAAAATGCTGGTACTGTATCGAAAGTGGAAAAATTCGCGCAAGCCGTGCTCCGTAACGCCTAACGTCATCGGGCCGGTTCTCCTGCGCGGCGAAGCGAATCTCTAACCACAGGCTCTCTGCCGAAGCAGGTAAAGACTGTTGGTAAACATCTAACAGGAGGCGCGATTCCGCACGTCTCCCCTTTCCATAGCGCCTTTCGGCTTCAGCCAGCAACAGCATCCCTCTGGCTGGATCGTACCGTACCGTCTTAGCCAGCGCATCACGTGCTGGCTCAGGCTCACCGGCATTCAGGTAACAGTAGCCTGAATTTTCAATACTGTCGGCCCGCAGGCCGCCTGTTGAAGATTCCGCCACCCGACTGAACTGCCGCTGTGCCGCATCATACTGCCTTAATCCGCAGAGAAACGCACCGTAATTATTAAGCACATAGCCGTTTTGCGGTGCCAGCTGCCGCGCCTGACGGTAGGACTCTGCCGCAGCCGCGGCGTCCCCGCTCTGCTGCTGAAACCGCGCCATGGCCAGCCGGGTGCGATAATCCTCCGGGGCCAGCGCCAGCGCCCGCTGCAGATTGCGTTCGGCGGCGGATAACTCACCGCGCGCCAGCCATGCCAGCCCCAGCTGCAGGCGGGTATCGACCAGCGATTCCCGCTGCGGTGGTCGCTGGCAGCCACTCAGCAGCATGCCCAGCAACACGGCGGCCCACAGTCCCTTGCTCCCTGTTTTCACCCGTCCCTCCCGGCGCTTTATCTGGCTGAAAAAAACCAGCCTGGCACCGTTCAGTGCGGGCGGGAAGCGCAAAGACGGTTATTGCAGCGGATTCATCGCTGTTTTCAGAGCGCCTTCACAGCGATGGATTCACCGGCCATCTTCTTCTTCAGCGTGCGTTTGGTACGGTCGATCACGTCCCCGGCCAGCTGGCCGCAGGCGGCATCGATATCGTCGCCACGGGTTTTACGCACGATAGTGGTAAAGCCGTAGTCCATCAGCACCTTGCAGAAACGGTCGATGCGGCTGTTAGAGCTGCGGCCATACGGCGCGCCCGGGAAGGGGTTCCACGGGATCAGGTTGATCTTGCACGGCGTATCCTTCAGCAGCGCCGCCAGCTCATGCGCGTTGTCGGTGCTGTCGTTGATGTGATCGAGCATCACGTACTCAATGGTCACCCGCCCCTGGTTGGCATTGGACTTGCTGATGTAACGGCTGACCGCGCCAAGGAAGGTCTCGATGTTGTACTTTTTATTGATCGGCACAATATCGTCGCGGATGGCATCGTTCGGGGCGTGCAGCGAGATCGCCAGCGCCACGTCGATCATATCGCCCAGCTTATCCAGCGCCGGCACCACGCCAGAGGTGGAGAGCGTTACGCGGCGTTTTGACAGGCCAAAGCCGAAGTCGTCCAGCATGATCTCCATCGCCGGTACCACGTTATTCAGGTTGAGCAGCGGCTCACCCATACCCATCATCACCACGTTGGTGATCGGGCGCTGACCGGCGACTTTTAACGCACCGATAATCTTCGCCGCGCGCCACACCTGGCCGATGATCTCGGACACGCGCAGGTTACGGTTAAAGCCCTGCTGGGCGGTGGAACAGAATTTACACTCCAGCGCACAGCCGACCTGCGAGGAGACGCACAGCGTGGCGCGGTCTTTTTCCGGGATATACACGGTTTCGACCTGCTGGCCACCGACCTGAATGGCCCACTTAATGGTGCCGTCGGCAGAGCGCTGCTCTTCGGCCACTTCCGGCGCGCGAATTTCGGCCATCTCTTTCAGCTTGCCGCGCAGCACTTTGTTGATGTCGGTCATCTCATCGAAATCATCACAGCAGTAGTGATAGATCCACTTCATGACCTGGTCGGCGCGGAACGGTTTTTCGCCCAGCGCGTGGAAAAATTCACGCATCTGCTGACGGTTGAGATCCAGCAGGTTGATTTTTTCTTTCTTCGGCGTGGCGATGGAAATGGCAGATGCGTCGGACGACGGCGTCACAATCAGTTCAGACATAATGTTCTCTGGCCTCGTTATTACACGTTATGGCACTGGTTTTGATGGGAAAAAGGAAAAAGAAACGCCCCTGACGAGCGAGTTCATCAGGGGCGCATTATTATACTCATGGTGACCGGAGGGTTAAAGCCGTTACTGAAATTATTTGTCAATAACGCGCCGGTCGCCGGGCAGCCGGATTAACGGGTGCGCGGGCAGATCTCGCCTTCGCCGAAGAAATAGGCGATTTCGCGGGCAGCAGATTCAGCAGAGTCTGAACCGTGGGTGGCGTTCTCGGTGAAGCTGTCAGCGTAGTCAGCACGCAGGGTACCGGCCAGCGCGTTCGCCGGGTTGGTTGCGCCCATCAGGTCGCGGTGACGCTGTACGGCGTTTTCGCCTTCCAGCACGGAAACCACTACCGGACCAGAGGTCATGAACTCAACCAGACCATCGAAGAATGGCTTGCCCTGGTGCTCAGCGTAGAAGCCTTCAGCCTGCTCTTTGCTCAGCTGCAGCATTTTGCTGCCAACGATTTTGAAGCCAGCGCTTTCAAAACGGTTGAAGATGGCACCGATGACGTTTTTTGCCACTGCGTTTGGTTTTACGATGGAAAAAGTACGTTCAATAGTCATGTTGACCCCTGTCAATCTGATGAATGTAGCCGTAAAAAGTGTCCGGCCATGAAAAGGCCGCAGATTATAGGGGGCATCTGCCCTGATGCCTATGGGCAATCCGGTGATTTGTTGAAAAACCCGATCGACATCGCGGCTTTTTTGCCCCAACTGCGGCTATTTTACGCAGGCCGCCGACGGATGACCAGAACCGGCACCCTTTTCCTGCGCTGAATTAGTTGACCAGCATCACAGCGATCGGACGGCTGTCGGCGCGGCCGCGGTCGTCAACGGCGCGGATGCGGTACTGACCCGAACGCGTGGGCCGCCAGTCCAGCGGTTTGCGGCTGGCGCTGCTGCCGAGATAAATATCATCGACAAACCAGTACACCGTGCTGCTGTCAGCGTCGGTCACCGCCGCAAAGCTGATGTTCTCCTGCCCCTGGCGCGACTGGCGCAGGGTGTAGGTGGTGTTTCTCAGCGGGGAGGTAATGCGTGGTGCAGCACCGTCCACGCCGCCCGGCTGGCACTGCGCCTGCGGCGGCGGCCTCTTCGGCAATCCCGCCAGCGCAAACACCTGGGCGAGATCGGAGGGCCAGAACTCAAAGACCTGGGTATGCGTCTGCTGCGGGTCCCACGGCGGGCAGGCCACCTCACCGCTGTGGTTATCGATCTGCAGCGGGCGGTAGACCGTATCGACCTTAATCGGCGAGGTGCCGGGAATAAACCAGCTCTGCCCGCGCTGCTGGCACCACTGCGTCGGCAGGTTGCCGCTCGGCAGGCAGACCTCCACCCGCTTCAGCCGCGGCGGGAAGCGGTGCCCCGGCTCGCTCAGCCCCGGATAGCTGGCCTTAACGCTGTCGATAATATTGAAAAACAGCGGCGCGGCCGCCTCAGCGCCGATAAAAGCGCTGTTGCCCTGGCCGGCAAAATTCCCCTGCCACACCACCAGCACGTACGGGCCGAAGATCCCCACGCTCCAGGCATCACGGAAGCCCCACGAGGTGCCGGTTTTCCAGTAGACCGGCAGCGTGGACGGGCGCTGGGCCAGGGTGTCGCCGGGGCGGCGGTGCTGGCGAAGCATGTCCAGGGTCATAAAGCTGGCCTCTTCGCTCAGCAGGCGCACGGCGGCCGGCTGCGGATCGTCAGCGCGGAAACGCAGCGACCGCAGCTCGCCGCGGTTGGCCAGCATCGCATACAGTTTTGCCAGCTCCTGGGCGGTGACCTCCCCGCCGCCCAGCACCAGCGACAGCCCGTAGTGGTTCTCGCTGGCCATGCCGCTGATACCGGCCAGCTGCAAAAACTGATAAAAACCGGGCTGATGCAGCTGCGAGGCCACCCACACCGCCGGAATATTGCGGCTGAAGTTCAGCGCGTCGGTGGCGGTGACCGGGCCGAGGAAGCGACGGTCAAAGTTTTCCGGCGCATAGCTGCCAAACGCGGAGGGTACGTCCTTCAGCACCGTCAGCGGGTGCAGCACCCCCTGTTCAATGCCCAGCGCGAAGATAAACGGCTTCAGCGCCGAGCCAGGCGAACGCTTCGCCAGCGTGCCGTTGACCTGGCCGTGGATGTCGCGGTTAGCATAGTCTGCCGAGCCGACCAGCGCGCGCACCGCCATATCGCGGCTGTCCACCAGCAGCACCGCCGTATTGTGGATGCCGCGCCCCTGGTTGCGGCGGATAAACGCCCGCGCCTGGCGTTCCACCAGCTGCTGCATCCTGGCGTCCAGCGTGGTGCTGACCCACTGCCCGCCCGCCCCACCCGACTGCTGCGCGGCGGCCTGCAGCTGTTCGATAAAGTGCGGGGCGATAAACGGCAGCTGCTGCGGCTGACGCAGCGCCAGCGGCAGGGTAAACAAGGCGCGTTGCCCGGCGTCGGTAGGGTAGCGCCGCTGCCAGCGTTGAAAAAGCCGGTTGCGCGCCTGCAGCAGCGGCGGGTTAAGCTCGCCGACCCGCGGGCTGATGCGCAGGCTCGGCGACTGCGGCAGCACCGCCAGCGTCAGCGCTTCCGGCAGGGTCAGCTGCGCGGGTGGCTTACTAAAGTAAATCAGGCTGGCCGCGCCGATGCTCTCAATGTTGCGGCCATAGGGGGCATAGTTGAGGTAGGCCTGCAGGATATCGTGCTTTGAGTAGCTCAGCTCCAGCTGCAGCGCGCGCAGCACCTGCAGCAGCTTGCCGCCGGGGGTGCGGGTATTAAGCTGCCAGCGCATGCGCGCCAGCTGCATGGTGATGGTCGAGCCGCCCTGCATCCGGCCGCCGGCTACGTAGCTGCGCCAGAAACCGCGCGCCAGGCTGAGCGGATTAAATCCCGGGTGGTAATAAAACCAGCGGTCTTCATGCAGCAGCAGCCCGCGCACCGCCAGCGGCGAGACCGCCTCCAGTGGCGTCCACAGCCGGTAGCGATCGTCGCTGGCCAGCTGCAGGCGCAGCAGGCTACCGTTACGGTCGAGCCACGCCACCGACTGCGGCAGCCCGGCGGCCAGCGGCGGATGCGGCCACAGGCGGAACGCCACCAGCGGTGCCGCCACCAGCAGCAGCGCCATCGCCACGTTTTGCGCCAGCCGCAGGCGGACACCCGGCTTCTGACCGGCCATCACGGTGCGGCTTTCGCCGGCGCTTCAGCTACCACCTCCAGCCGCCCCTGGCCCGCCGACAGCGCCTGGATATCGCGGTTATACATCGCTTCACCGTAGGCCGGCGGGATGACAAAGCTGCCGCTGTTGGTGGCCTTGATCTGGTAGATAAACTCCTGCAGCTCGTTGCTGGCGCTGCCGTAGATAATCACCCGATCCTCACGGATATCGCTGAAGTCCGGGGCCCAGGTCGAGCCGGTTGCCGCCAGCGGTGACCGCCAGCCGCCGGTGGCGTCCCCGCCTTCCTCATCGCCTTCCGGCGCCGGTGGCGTCTGCTGCACCACCTCAAAGCCCCCCGGCAGCAGGTCGACGATCGCCAGGTTGCTCAGCGCCGCCTGGGAGTTGGCGCGGATCTTCAGGTGCACGTTCAGCGTCTGGCCGACCGTGACCTGGCTCACCGGCTTGCCGTCGGCGTCGGTGTAGTCGCGGGCGATCTCCAGCCCTTTGGCGATCGCCTGCTCAGGCGCGTGCAGGTCATAACCCGCCTGCGTCACCACGTACCAGGCCGGGGCCTTGTCCGGGTTACTGAACTGCAGTGAGGTGGCCGCAGAAGTGAACGTCCCCTGGGCAAACTGGCCGTTAAGCGAGGAGATCAGCGCTGCCGCCTGGCCGTTGCCCGCCTGCTGGGTAATGGTCAGCCGCTCGGCGCCGCCCGCCTGCTGCGCGTAGCTCTCCAGCGCCAGCACGCTCATCGCCGCCGAGAAGGTGGTGTAACGCTCTTCGCGCAGCGCCTGCAGCATATTCTCCAGCACCTGTGGCGGGATCTCCGCCACTTTTTCCGGGAAGGCGCGGGTAATCAGGTACAGTCGGGTGGCGTCCTGCACCAGTGGATCGTAATAGTTGTTGTTCCACCAGCCCTTATCCCACGCCCTGCTTAATGCCTGCCAGCTCGGCTGCAGCAGGCGATTCGCCTCGTCATCGGACTTCAGCAGCTTCCACGACGCCGCCAGGTAGAGCGCGCTGAGGTCGGTCTGCCACTGCTCAGGATAACGCTGCTGCAGCGCCTGCTGCACCGCCGCCAGCGCGTTAGTGGTCACCTCGCCCTGGCGGGTCAGCAGCCACACCGCCCAGCTGCGCAGGCGCAGCTGATAGAGATCTTCACCGCCGCCGGCCGCCATCACCCGCAGCGCGGCGTTGGCATCGTCGAGCATGCCGGCTGGCAGCGCGTAACCGGCCGCTTTCGCCTCCAGCAGGTACTGCACCACGTACGGCGTAACGAACGGGTCGGCCTGCGGCGAGGCCATCCACAGGCCGATCGCGCCGTCGGCGTTCTGCCGCGCGCGCAGCACGTCCATTACGCTTTTCACCTGCTGACGCACCTTATCGGCCTGCGGCCCGCCGCGCAGCTCCGGGCGCAGGCTCTGCAGCAGCAGCGGGATTGACTGGCTGACGATCTGTTCGGAACAGTAATACGGGTAGTTTACCAGCCAGCCGGCCAGCCCGCGGGTCAGCACCAGCGGCGAATGCGACACCGCCGCGTCGCGCTGTGCGTAAGCGCTGAACATCTGCCGCAGGTTGCCGACCTGCTGCTCGCTGCCGCTCATGCGCCCCATCACCGTCTGGGTGCGGAACGGCATCGCCGGGCGCACCGAGGTGCTGATGGTGCGCTGGCTGCTGCTGCCGTCAGCGTACGTCGCGGTAAAGTGCAACGGCGCATCCCCCGGCTCGCCGCTGACCTTCAGGCGGAAGTTCACCACCCCTTCCCGCTTAGCCGCCAGGCTGAGCGTCTGCGCGGCCGCACCGACCACCTTCAGCTGCGCCGGTGGCGTCAGTTGCACGTGAATCGGCAGCGGCTGGTCGCCCTGGCCGTCAAGGTTGTTGCTGACGCCGACGCTGACGTCGAACTCGTCGCCCGGTGCCACCATCGCCGGCACGTTCGGCGTCAGGATCACGTCATCACGCACCGTGGTGGCGCTCTGCGCTTTGCCAATTTTGTCCGCGGTCACCGCGATCGCCATCACGCGGATTTTGCCGTTAAAGTAGTCCGGCACCGGATAGCTGAACTGCTGCTGCCCGTTAACCTCGGTAATGCCCGACCAGTAGGCCACCGGCTTATCGCGCTTGCGCTTAAACGGGTTGAGGTGCAGGTCCATACCCTCGCCGCCGTCGCCGCCCGGTGCCGAGGTCAGCGCCATCAGCTTGCTGAACGACGGCAGGATCAGATCGAGGATTTGCGAGCTCTCCACGCTCAGCTCGCGCTTGCGGAAGAAGTAGTCCAGCGGATCGGTCAGCCGGTAGCGCGCCACCTGCAGGATCCCCTCGTCCACCGCGAACACCGCCACCTGCTGCGGCCCCTCGGTGGTAACGTCGATCTTCAGGTCCTGACCCGGCTTCATCACCGCCTGGCTGCTGAGGGTGAAGCGGTTCTGCCGGTGCGCGTTGCTGATTTTAAACGGCATCACCCCGTAGCTCAGCGGGCTCATAAAGATCTCGTCGGAGTTGATGTCCCGCACGAACTGCACGTTGATATAGGCGTTACCCTCCAGTCCGGCGGGGATGCGGATCTTCTGCACCGAGGCGGTGGTATCGGAGTGGAACCACTGCCAGCTGTAAACGCGATCTTTCTCGATGGTGATCAGCCCGCTGCCGGTATAAGGCGCGTTGATCGCCACCTCAATCTCACCGCCCGGCGCATACTCCGCCTGATCCAGCTTCAGCTTCAGTTCGGCGTTACGGTCCAGCGAACGGCTGATATTGCCCTGCCCGGCCACGCTGTAAGCGATGCGGTTCAGCACCTCACCCTTTGCGTTCTCCACCGCCAGCACGAAGTCGCCCGGCTGGTCGGTGGCCAGCGCCAGCGAATGGCCGGCGGCGCTGAGGTCGAGTGGCGCAGAAGAGAGCGGGATCTCCTTCAGCTTCGATTGATACTTATAGACGCCGGACTCCTGGCGGGTCAGCACCGACAGGTATTTCTGCTGCAGCAGACGCAGCGTCAGCCCGTTGACCGCGATCTTCTCCAGCGACGGATTAATGGCGATCAGCTCAAGGTTACGCTGCGCATTCTGATGAATATAACCGAGGTCGCCGTCGGCCTTCGCGCCGATCAGGTAATCATACGGCGACACCAGGGTACGGGCGGTCGCCGCCACCGAGCGCCCGCCGCCGGCGACAAACGCCTCTGACAGCAGCTGCAGCTGGTACGTTGACTGGCCGAAGCCGCTGAGATCCAGCCCGATCGCCGTACGGCCGTCATCGCCGGTGGTACTCTCTTCCAGTTCGGTGTCGTAGCCGTCGCTGGCGGAACGGGCTTCGTAGAAGGCGAAATCCGGGTAGCGGTCAAAGGCCGGCCACACCGGGCGCAGCGTCAGTTTTGAGGTCACCCGCCGCCCCTGCGCCGGGGTGCCAAACAGGTTCTGCACGTCGATGCTGGCCTGCAACTGATCCGGCTTCACCCAGCCCTGCTGGTGATCCGGGGTCAGCGTCAGCTTCACCTTCAGCTGGTCCGGCTCAAACTCTTTCACGTTTACCGCCACGCTGCCGAGCAGTCGGATGCCGTCTTCGTCCTTGCCCGGCAGGTAGAGGTACACCGTCCACTCGCCGGTCGGCGAGCTCTCTTCGGTGGTAAAACTCAGCTCGTTAAAGCCGCTGGCGCTGAGCGTCAGCGGCACGGTGCGCATCAGTTTATCCCGCGGGTCGTGGATTTCGGCCCGCACCGGAATGCCGGTGACCGGCACCACCCAGTCGGCGGCGCGGGTGATCAGCCCGATATTAAAGGTGTCGCCGGGGCGATAGACGCCGCGATCGGAGAACAGGTAGCTGCTGAGCGTGCGGGTGTCCTGCGGCGTGGCGTCGCCCCAGACGTCAAAGCGCGAGAAGTCGAGGCCGCGATCGCTGTTGCTGCTGGTCGGCAGGAAGGAGACGTCACCGGCTTTTTCCACGAGGAACATCACCGGCTGGCGCTCGTTGTTATAGACCTCCAGCGACGGGAAGCTGACGTGGCCGTCGCTGCCGGTCTGCCGTTGCAGCAGCGGCTCGCCGTTTTTCGCGATCACCGTCACCGTCGCCCCGTCCACCGGCTGCCCGCTGGCGATTGACTGCACAAACAGGTCGCGCGTCTGGTCCTGGGAGCGTTTAGCGATAATCCCCAGGTCGGTGACCACCACAAAGCGCGAGTCCCCCGCCGGCGGCGCGTCGCTCTGCTCGTCCTGATACTCGTCGCTCTGCGGCGCGTCCTCTTTCTGCCCCGGGGTCCACGGCGACAGGGTCAGCAGGAAGATGCCGCGATGGGAGTCGGCGTTGGTGGAGAGGTAACGCCCGAGATCGACGCCCTGATAGCTCACCTGGCCCGGCCGGGCATTGGCGATCGCCGTCTGATAACGGAAACGCTCGGTAAAGTACTCGTCGTTAAGGCGGTTAAACTCAGTGGAGGCAAACTCACCGCTTTTGAAAGAGACGATATGCTGCAACTGGCTCGGGATCACCCGGCGAATATCCACCCGCAGCCCCGGCACGTTTCGCGCCGCCACGCTGATGCGCTTATCACCGTTGACCGACAGCAGCGCCCCCTCGGCGGCAAACTGCAGCAGCTGCGGATAGTCCGGCACCTGCACCACCCGCCAGACCTTCTCGGCCATTTTATAACCGCCGGAGGAGGTCAGCGCCGGGTTAATTTCCACCAGCATATAGCGCTGCACCGGAGCGCTGAATTTGAAGCTGAACTGCGGCTGCCAGCTCTCTTCGGCTTCGTTCTGCGTCAGCGCCAGCGGCTCGGCGCGGTCCAGCACCGCCTGGTCGAGGTTATCGAGATCCCAGGCAGCCGGTTCCTGTTCCGCCTGCTTCGGCTGGCGCGGATCGTACTGCGGCAGCAGCCACGCCTGCACCGACCGGCCCAGCTCTTTATCGCGCACGGCATCGCTGAAGCCGATCACCAGCGCGTGCTCGCTCTGGCTGCCGGGCTTATCCACCACTTCGGCGGCCACGTCGCTGACGCCCAGGCTGTAGAGATTCGGTACCGTCACCCAGGCTTCCGCCTTACGATCCGCCACGTTGCCGGGGTGGGATGATTTCAGCCCCTTGCCGACCTGCAGATGCACCACGCCGCCGTGATCCATCGGCTGTAGCGGTTCCGAACGCACCCAGGCGTTCAGCTTTTTCTCATCCCAGTTCAGGGTAAATTTAAGCGGCTTTTCGGCCTGGCCTTTGGCGCTGGCCAGCCCGAGCGTCAGCTGCTTCTCCACGCCCTGCACGTCGGCCGGGGCGCTGAAGCGCAGGTTAAAGATGGCGCTGTGCTGGCTGCTCTGCTCGGGGTTCTGGTAGTACTCGCCGGAGGCGATCTGCCAGTCAAAGGCCGGCACCCGGAAGGTGTATTTCGTCTGCTGCAGGCGAATCTGGGGTGCCAGCAATACCTCCGGCTGCAGGGTAACCGCATACTCCGCTCCCAGCGGCAGCGGCTGCTTTGGCGTAAACAGCAGCGTGTTGGCGCTCTGCCACTGCCACTCGCCCGCAAGCGAAGGCTTCAGGCTGACGCCCTGCTGTACGGCTTTACCCACTTGGGTGACCGGCGCGACCGAGCGGTTAAAGCGCAGCGTTAAGGTCTGCAGCGCCGGTTTCGCCTCGCTGTAATCGACCGGCGGCGGATTAATGACGTCCGCGCGGCTGTTCTCAACCGCCAGCGGTGCAACCTCGATCGGTTGCGGCCGGTTCTGCCACGCGTGCCAGCCGTAAACGCCAGCCACCGCCGCCACGCAGAGTAACAGCAGGCCACCCGCCACCTTTTTCGGATGCCGGGCTGTTCCGCGCTCCATGCGCCGTAGCCCTGCCCCCAGCGCGCTGCCCCAGCGCGGCGCACGCCAGTTAACTTCACCGAACAGCGGCCGCAGCAGCCAGGCAAGACCGCGCAGCAGTCCGCTCAGCAGGCGCCACAGCGCAAAAATCAGCATAAAAGGCAGGCGCAGAAACAGTTTAAGCACATCCATCGGCAGGTTCCTTTTGTCCATCAGGGGGCGTGGCGAAACACGCTGTTACAAACGTCTTAAAATAGTAAACGCTCGGCGGCTGTTTATCTATCACTTGCAGGGGGCAATTTGCCAGCGGTTTCGCAACCGGTGCAGCAAACGGCGCATTTAGTCTTGTACCCGCTCACAAAATCGCTGACACTCAGCCCTACTATGCGAATGACGAGGCTGCTATGACCCCTTCTGCCCTTTTTGTTACCGCCGACTGGCTGGCGGAGCATCTTACCGATGACAACCTGCAGGTGATTGACGCGCGAATGCTGCCGCCCGGCCAGGAAAAGACCCGGGATATCCAGGCAGAATACCTGGCCGCTCACCTGCCGGGTGCACCCTTCTTTGATATTGAAGCGCTCAGCGACCATACCAGCCCTTACCCGCATATGATGCCGCGCGCGGAAACCTTCGCGGTGGCAATGCGCGAGCTGGGCGTCAGCGCCGACAAACACCTGGTGGTGTATGACGAAGGCAACCTGTTCTCCGCGCCGCGCGCGTGGTGGATGCTGAGCAACTTTGGTGCCGGGCAGGTATCGATCCTGGCCGGTGGCCTGGCGGGCTGGAAAGCCGCAGGTAAACCGCTGGCCAGCGGTGCGGTCAGCCTGGCCGACGGCGAGTTCGAAGCGCGTCAGCCGGACCCGGCGGTGATCAGCCGCGTTACCGAGGTGCTGCTGGTCAGCCATGAGGGCGGCGCGCAGATCGTTGACGCCCGCGCCGCTAACCGCTTCCACGGCGAGGTGGACGAGCCGCGACCTGGCCTGCACCGTGGCCGCATTCCGGGCAGCCTTAACGTGCCGTGGAATACGCTGGTTGCCGACGGCGCGCTGAAACCGGCCGACGAACTGAAAACGATTTTCAGCCAGCAGGGCGTCGATCTCTCCCGGCCGGTGATCGCCAGCTGCGGTTCCGGCGTGACCGGCGTGGTGGTGGTCCTCGCGCTGACCAGCCTCGGCGTAAGCAACGTTACCCTGTATGACGGCTCCTGGGGCGAATGGGGCAGCCGCAATGATTTGCCGATTGTGAATGACAGCGTGGGTGAGGCAAAGGCGTAGAAAATGCTGTAAACGGCATCGGGATAACTTCTCACCTTTTCACCCCCGCACCTCGCGTAAATCAAACCTCACCGGCAGCGTGATGCTGAACGTCTCCTGCCCTGTCGCCATCTCTGCGGGTGGCGCGGGCACCGGTGAGGCGCGCAGCGGCAGTTCGCTGGCTTCTTTATCCAGCGCGCTTACGCCGCTGGAATTCAGCAGCTTTACCTTCAGCACGCTGCCCTGGCGGTTGAGGGTGATACTTATCTGCGCCACGCCTTCTCGTTTCTGACGTAATGCGATACCCGGATAGCGCTTAAAGCGGCTGAGGTGTGCCAGCAGCGCGCCGCTCCATGCGGAGGTATTACGGCTCGGCTGCGGCGCGGCCTGATTATGCGGTGCAGCGACCCTTTTGCCCGCCACCGGCGGCGGCGCGCTGGTATCCGGCGCAGCGCTGGCCTGAGAAGGCGCGCTATCTGACTGGCCCGGCTGCCGCACCGGCTTTAGCTCTGGCTTCGGCCTGGGTTTTACCCGAGGCCGGTTATCGGGCCGGGGTGAAGCTGCGGCAAGCCGTTCGGTGCCCTGTTCAGCCTCGGGCAGCTCTGGCGCGGCCTGCGGCGGCGGCGTGGCCTGAGTCTGCGCCACCGCCTGCCATTGACGCACGCCGACCGGCATCTTTTCACTGTCCGGTAGGGATTCAGCCTGCTCTGCCACCGCCAGCATCACCATCGGCTGAGCGGCAGGCAGCGGCGGCGGCACCGCCGCCCGGTAGCAGAGCCAGGCCAGCAGCGCGCCGTGCAACGCCAGCGTCAGCAGGCTGGCGGTGACCAGACGGCATCTTTGCCGGGGTGCAGGGAAGAGGACGGCAGGCAGGACGAGGTGGTTTGACATAAACAGCGTTACCCGGAATAGCGATAAGAGGTGCCCGATAAGCCTGATAAATATCGGGGAATTACTGAGAGGTCACCCACCGGCGCGGAATCGGGTAGTCGGAAGGCAGATTACAGAAGAATACGTGTCATAAACTCATTGGTCCGGAATTAATCGCCAGGCTAAAACCCGTCGAACCCTCTGTGCAGAGTTTCATACCAGACTGAGAGAAAGGTACTGAACCGGAGCGGATGCCATCGCGGCCATCATTTCCGCAGGCCGGCATCAGGCGGTTACGAAACGCTGATCAAGTATGTCGACAGGATATCGATCTGCACCGGTAAAGTGCCGGGCAGTGAAGCGACTATGAAATCATGATCAGGTACGGCGATACGGAGGCGATCCGCACCGGCAGGGTTCCCGGCAGCGAGGCGATAATCGCCCCGGTATCGTTTAGCGGAAACGCCCCCGACAGGCGCAGCCCGGCGACCCGCGAATCACAACGAATAATGCCGTGCCGGTAGCGCCCCACTTCGGCGAGAAAATCATCCAGCCGCATATTGTCCGCCAGAATCATTCCCTGCTGCCAGCCCGGCTCCGCGCTCACCCGGTGCTCGCCGCCGTAACCCGCCGCGCCAAGCCGTCCGCCATAGCCCGCCCGGATCAAAATGCTCTGCGCACTGGCCGGTGAGTGAACGTTTACCTTACCGTGGTATACCGCGATATCGCTGAAGGCATCCCATAACCGCACGCTGAACCGCCCCTGCGCCACCAGTTCACCCTGCGGCAGCACCAGCCCTGGCGGCGGGCTCTCCGGCGCGGTGGTAACCATCATCTCTCCGCTCAGCAGGGTCAGCCGTTGCGGCATAACGCTGACCGCCGTTTGTGTATTGAGCAGCAGCCGCGTGCCGTCATCCAGCATTATCTGACGCTGTTCACCGGTCGCCGTGCGGTAATCGGCCAGCCACGGTCGCCAGGGGAGCGCCCCGGCACCGATGCCGCAGGCACCCACCACGCCCAAACCAGCCAGGCTGCGCAGCAACCGCCGCCGCCCGCGATCGGGCAGATGTGACAGGCTGCGCTGCGCCGCGCTGCCGTTCAGCAGTGAAAAACGCGATGAGAAGGTGGCGATGTGCTGCCAGGCACGCTGGTTTTGTTCGCTGGCCTGCAGCCAGCTCTGCCAGTGGACGTTGTCTTCGGCAGTCGCATCCTCAGACATCAGTTGGGTCAGCCAGCCGACGGCTTCGCGGGCGCTTTGCGGATCGATATCCGCAGCGGCTGACGGCGTACGGGAACCGATCATGCTGACAGCGCAAAGAAGCAGTGCAGGTTGGCTCGCTGCAGATACTGTTTTACCGAGCTGGCTGATACCCGCAGGCGCTCGGCAATATCGCCGTAACGCATCCCCTGCAGGTGCGCCAGCAGGAAGGCTTCGCGGACATGGGCAGGCAGGCCGTCCAGCGCCTGGTCCAGCTGTTCCAGCATCTCAATCGTCTGCTGGCGCACTTCCGGCGAGGGTACGCTGGCCTCCGGCAGCTCGCTGAGCGCCTGCAGGTAACTCTCCTCGATTTTTTTACGCCGGTAGAAGTTGGCCACCAGCCGCCGCGCCACGGTGGCTAAAAACGGTCGGGGTTCCCGAATCGCCAGCAGCTGCGGGCTGACCAGAATGCTGATAAAGGTGTCCTGCGCCAGATCTTCAGCATGATGCGCACAGCTGACCTTCTGACGTAGCCAGTGGCACAGCCAGCCGTGATGCTCCATATAAAGCTGTTGGGCAAAACCGTGAGAGGTCGCGATCTCTTTGCTCGCCATCGGGAAACACCTGGTCTTAATGAGAGTGAAAATAACAATCATTATTATTTAGAAACTGTTACTCAGGGTCAAGCAGTTGCTGGGTTTTAACGCAGATTGCTGCGCCGGAAGACGATTGACTGGGGGAGATAAAATGCAGATTCGGGTTCGGATTGTGGCTCAGGGCAGAAAGGAGTGACGTTACGCCGCCGGTCACGCTGTGGTAACCGGCGGCGGTTCGAGGCCAGTCGGCCCCTGTTCAGGATGGCGTCAGAAACGCTGGCTGACGCTGAACTTGAAGTTACGCCCAACGCCGGAGACCGACTCACCGAGATACGGGTAGTAGTCGTGATTAGTCAGGTTATCGACGGTGACTCTGGCTTCCAGACCTTTCCAGAAGTTCGGCTCCTAGGAGGCAAACAGCCCGTACAGCGCATAGCCGGACGTTTTAGGCAGCGCCCAGACTGACGCCATCGGATCGCCGTCTGCCGGCGAGCGGTCCTGTTTACGCACAAAGTCGGCGGTCATGCCGAAGGCCAGATTCGCCTGCGGCACCTTCATCCCCAGCATCGCGTGGGCGGTGGTCGGTGGGATCTCGGCGATCCAGGTTTCATTAGCCCAGGGGTCACGCGGTGACGCATCGCGCTTGCCGCGAATGGAGGAGAACGACAGGCTGCCAAACGCCCGCTCGCTGTCGTAGAACGACTCGATCTCAACCCCTTCAATCGTGTAACCCGGCAGGTTGCGGTAGTTGGAGAGCGGCTGCCCGCAGCTGCCGCCCTGGCTGGCCTCGCCACACAGCACGCCACGGCGATAGAAAATTTCGTTCTTGCCGCGATTGCGGAACAGCGTGGTGCGGATCTGCAGGCTGTCCTGTTGGGTCAGTACGTCGTTAAAGTCCAGCACCGCCCCCAGCCGGACGCCGTCGATGCGCTCCACCTGCAGGTTACGGCTGGTGCCCGGCACGCTGGACGCGGCGGACTGCACCTCATACTGCTCGTCAATCACCGGCGCGCGCCAGGTGCGGCTGAGGTCAGCAAACAGCGAGACATTCTTCGTCGCTTTCCAGATGGCGCCGAGGTGCGGCGACCAGCCGGTATAGGTGACGCTGCTGTAGTCATGCCCTGCCAGTGGCGCGCTGTCGTTGTAGCGTGGTGCAGAGTTCGGCCGACCGGTATTGGTGACGTGGTCGTAGCGGACACCCGGGGTAATGGTCAGGTCACCCCAGCTCACCGCATCCTGCAGGTAAACGCTGCGGGTCTCCTGTTCGCCGGCCGGCATATAGTACGGCTGGAAGTACCCGTAGTTGTAGCTGGCGTTACCGGCTCCGGTCGGGTAGTACATCAGCGTATCGCGGTGGTGTTTGTGCACCTGTGCGCCCAGCAGCAATTTGTGTTCCAGCGGGCCGCTGCTGAACAGGCTTTCATTACTGATATCCAGCTGACGATCGGTATAACTGACCCAGCTCTCGTTACCCAGGGTGCCGAGATAGCTCGACTGCGAGGCGGAGTCCGGCCGCTTATCGTGCTGCTCGGTTTTCGAATACGCCAGCGCAATGGTCAGGTTGACCAGCGGCTGCGATTCCGGCATCAGGTTCCATTTTGCCGTGTAGTTGCTGTCTTTCTGGTCGCGGTAGACCAGAATTCGCCGCCAGGCTTCGTCGTAGCCGTAGCGGTCAATATTGGCCTGACTCGGCGCGGCGATATCATCACGCTTGGCGGCAAACGGCTGCCAGCCGTCCGATTCTGAACGCATCGCAGACAGGGTTAAGGTCTGCGAGTCGGTCAGGTAGAGGTTGGTCTTGAGCAGGTATGAGGCCTGATCGCTGCTGGAATAAGCAAAGCGCGTGCCGTCCGGGCGCTTAATGCTGCCGCCGTCACGCCTGCTGGCGTAGATCAGCCCGTCGGCAAACCCCTCTTCCGTGCGGCCATACAGCGCGCCGCTGTAAATGCCCTGGCGATCGTTGGTGTGGTAGCTGTACTTCACCAGGCCACCAAGATCTTCCCCCGGCCGCAGCATATCGCCCGCGTCTTTGGTTTCCATGGTGATGGTGCCGCCAAAACCGCCGTTGCCGTTCTGAATATTGTGCGGGCCCTTATCAACGCTGACGCGCTTTAACAGCTCCGGTTCGATAAACACCGAGCCCTGGCGATACTTTTCGAAGCCCTTTGGCGCGCCGTCCAGCACCACCCTGACGTCCTCCATATCGCCCATGCCCCAGATATTCAGGCTCTGCCCGCCCGGGCGCGGCGAACCGGCCATCGAAACGCCCGGCAGTTTGTCGAGCAGCGCGGCGACGTTGTCGGCCTGCACGCGGTCGATATCCTGCTGATCGAGCGTGGAACGCCCGGCGGCGGTGCTGTCGGACAGGCCGGCCACCACCGACAGCTCCGGAATGGCCATCACCGCGTCTGCCGGGGCGGTGGCCGGGGAAACGCCGATCAGCCGGTAACCGCCGGCGGTCGCTTCGGCCTGCAGCCCGCTGCCCGCCAGCAGGATACTGAACGCCTGGTCAACGCTGTAGTTGCCGTGCAAGCCCGGGGTCGTTTTACCTTCGGCCTGCCCCGGCGTGAAAATGATCATCACACCGGCCTGGCTGGCGACGCTGCGCAGCGCTGACGCGAGTTCACCGGCGGGGATCTGGTAAGCGCGTGCGCCAGGCTGCTGTGCGGCCGCCGCTGCGGCCAGTGCACCCGGCACCATTGCCGAGGCCAGCACGCCCGTCAGGGCAATGCCAGGCCAGACGGCCGCGCGTTTTTTAGCGGATGAGCGGAGGTGTTGCGATGCGCTGGCTGAATGGGACGTGCGCCGCGCGCCGCCCTTGTTTTTTATGGCCATAACGGGTTTCCCTGAGTGTATTGTCTGAAAGCTCACTACAGAGGTCACGCGAGGGGAAAAAACGGGCAGAATAAAAACAAAAAAACCGGCGGCAGCCGGTTTTACATGACAACTCTCCGCGAACTCACGCGCTTAGTCGATATTCTTCACCTTGAAGTCGCGCATGAAGCTGCCCCAGCGGCGCTCGTAGAACGGAGTGATATGGGCGATAAAGAAGTGGCTGATGCCCTTTTCGCCCTCCACCACGTGGCAGATATCCACCGGCTCATCTTCCAGCAGCGTATCCGTCGCTACGCTGCCGGTGGCCTGGATGATCGCCTCAACGTCGCCGTCGGCCTCAATGCCGATCAGCAGGTTGGCGGGCTGACCGGCGGCTTCTTTGATATGCGCCATATAAGCGCGGCGCACCGACTTGTGTTTGGCAAACAGCTGGGTCAGCGAGTCAACCATCTGCGCCGGCGGCTCGGCGATCTCAGACAGCAGCAGCGCGCTGCCGCCCTCCAGCACCGTTTTCTCACTCAGCGCGTTGCCCTCTTCGCCCAGCAGGTGGGCGATTTCACGCGCGGAGAACTCCTTGCCGCTCGGCAGCTTCGGGTTGAGGAACAGCGCCTGGCCGAGGGTCATCTCAAACAGCTGGCGCACCGGCATCACCAGATAAGCCTGTTCGCCTTCGATCGCCTGCTCCATCGCCTGTGGCGAGGTGAAGAACGGAATGATGCGGCTGCCGTCCTCTTTTTCCCAGTGCAGCAGGTCGACCTGCGCCGGTTCGTTGCCATGCTGCTCGCTGATGCTCTCGCCCGGCACGATCGCGCTAGCCTCTAACAGCAGCGCAAAAAACTCCGGGCGGTGCGCCGGCTCGGTGGCCGCCAGCGTTAACACCTCTTCCAGGCGGGTATTGAGTTGGTTAATTTCCACGGATAATTACGCCTTCGCCAGCAGCAGGTTAGCCACGGTGCGCACGCCTAAACCGGTGGCGCCGGCCGCCCACTGGTCCACCGCGCCTTTGCGGTAGGTGGCCGAACAGTCGATGTGCAGCCAGCCTTTCTTGTAGTCGCTGACGAAATGCGACAGGAAGGCGGCAGCGGTGCTGGCACCGGCCGAGTGCGCCGGGCTGGCGATGTTGTTCAGGTCGGCGAAATTAGACGGCAGGTGGCTGCGGTGGAATTCGGCCAGCGGCAGGCGCCAGAAGGCTTCGTTTTCAGCGGCGGCGGCGGTCAGCAGCTGTTGCGCCAGCGCGTCGTCAAAGCTGAACAGCGCGTGGTAGTCGTTGCCCAGCGCGGTTTTCGCCGCGCCGGTCAGGGTCGCCGCGTCAATAATCAGCTCCGGCTTTAAGGCGCTGGCGTCGATCAGGCCATCGGCCAGCACCAGCCGCCCTTCGGCGTCGGTGTTCATCACTTCGACGCTTTTGCCGTTGCGATAGCGAATGATGTCGCCAAGGCGGAAGGCATTACCGCTGACCATATTGTCGGCGCAGCACAGGATCAGCTTCACGCGCTTGTTAAGGCCGCGGACGATCGCCAGCGCCAGCGCGCCGGTCAGGGTGGCGGCCCCGCCCATATCGGACTTCATCGAGTCCATAAAGCCGCTCTGCTTCAGGCTGTAGCCGCCGGTATCAAAGGTGATGCCTTTGCCGACCAGGCAGGCGTAAACCGGCGCGTCGTCGTTGCCGCCTGGATTGTAGTCCAGGGTCAGCAGCACCGGGCTGCGGGTTGAGCCGCGGCCGACGGTGTGCAGGCCGCTGTAGCTCTGGTGGCGCAGATCGTCACCCTTGATGATGCGGTAGTTAACGTCATCACAGGCCACCTCGCACAGCAGATCGACCGCGCGGGTCGCCAGCTGCTCCGGCCCGAGCTCTTCGGCCGGCAGGTTGATGGTGTCGCGCACCCAGTCGATAATTTTCAGGCGCTGCTCCAGCTCCTGACGGTCGGCGTCGGCCAGCGTCGGCCACGTCACCTGACGTTCGCCCTTCGGGCCACGGAAGCCCTGCCAGAAGGCCCAGCAGCTCTCCAGATCCCAGCCGTCGCCGCTCAGGCTGACGTGGCGGATGCCCTGGCCGTCGATTTTACGCGCCGCGCGCTGGATAGTGCCCAGCACGTCGCCGCCGTGGGTATGAAGGGTGATCCCGCTGTCGTTGCTGCTGAGGATCGCTTTTTCGCCCCAGCGCGGGTCGGCCTTGGCCGTGGACAGGGTAAGGGTCATCACAGGGGTGGTCATCACAGGCTCCTTGATCGGTTTTATCGTGCGCGCCGGCGCTGTTCAGGGCCGACGGTTCACATCAGTTGTTTGTTGTTTTACATCAGACTATCAGAAAATGGCGGGGAATGTTTTCGGTGGATGCGTTCAGCCGCTTTCACCGTAAAAAAACGAGCGGCATATTTGCCGCCCGTTGGGGTCAACCGCCGTTACAGGGTCGGGGCGCGCTGCCGTTCGGCCTGAAACGCCTGCCATTCCGCTGACAGCTCCCGCAGTCGGGAGACTGATTTACACACCAGCGCAATGCTGTAGTCGATCTCTTCTTCAGTCGTGAAACGCCCAAGGGAGAAGCGGATCGAGCTGTGCGCCAGCGCGTCGCTGAGGCCGATCGCCCGCAGCACGTAAGAGGGCTCCATGCTGGCCGAGGTGCAGGCCGATCCGGTCGAGACCGCCAGATCCTTCAGCATCATAATCAGCGACTCACCGTCGACGTAGCCGAAGCTGACGTTGAGAATGGCCGGCGATCCGCCCTCCAGCTGGCCGTTGACAAATACCTGGTCGAGCTGGCTCAGCCCCTGCCACAGGCGGCTGCGCAGCGTGCCCAGCCGCGCCATTTCTACCTGCATCTCTTCGCGGGCAATACGGTATGCTTCGCCCATACCGACGATCTGGTGCACCGGCAGGGTACCGGAGCGCATACCGCGCTCGTGGCCACCGCCGTGGATCTGCGCGTCCAGCAGCACCCGCGGTTTACGGCTGACGTAAAGTGCACCGATGCCTTTCGGGCCATACAGCTTGTGCGCCGAGAAGGACATCAAATCGACCGGCAGTGCGCCGAGGTCGACAGGCAGCTTGCCGACGCTCTGGGTGGCATCGACGTGGAACAGGATGCCGCGGGCACGGCACATCTCACCGATAGCGGCAATATCCTGCACCACGCCGATTTCGTTGTTGACGTGCATGATCGACACCAGCACGGTGTCGTCGCGCAGCGCGTCTTTAACCTGCTCCAGCATCAGCAGGCCGCTGGCGTTTGGGTTCAGATAAGTGACGCTGAACCCCTGCTGCTCCAGCTGCGCGCAGGTGTCCAGCACCGCCTTGTGCTCGGTGGTACAGGTAACGATGTGGCGGCCTTTCTCAGGATTGGCGGTGGCTGCGCCCTTGATCGCCAGGTTATTGGCTTCGGTGGCACCGGAGGTAAAAACGATTTCGCGCGGATCGGCTCCCACCAGTTCAGCAACCTGGTTACGCGCCACGTCCACCGCCTCTTCCGCCTGCCAGCCGTAACGGTGCGAGCGCGAGGCCGGGTTACCAAAAGTCCCGTCCTGGGTCAGGCACTGCATCATTTTTGCGGCAACGCGCGGATCGGCCGGGGTAGTGGCGGAGTAATCGAGGTAGATCGGTAATTTCATTGCGGGAAAGCTCCGTACATGGGTTCATACCTGCACGGCGAAGTCGGTGACCGGTTCAGCGGCTGAACCCCGGCGTGGCTTACCTGGCGGTAAAAACCAAAACCCTTCACCGTTATCACCCCGGCCAGCGGGCCAAAGTGTCAGCGGTAAAGGGTCATTCCGGGGGCGGGAGCACCCCGCCCGGACTGCGATCAGGCGCGCAGGCGAATATCAATCGTATCCTGAATGCGGCCGTTTGGCACGCGACGGATTTCGTTGCTGTTCTGACGGTCGGCCACTTCCAGGATCTCCTGGTTGTTAACCAGCTCAGCCAGCGTAATGTTGTTGAGGAAGTCGCTGATGCGCTCGCTCAGATCGCGCCACAGCACGTGGGTCAGGCACTTTTCGCCGCCCTGGCAGCCTTCTTTACCCTGGCACTTGGTGGCGTCAACCGATTCATCAACGGCGGTGATTACCGCGCCGACCGCAATCGCGTCAGAGTCTTTACCCAGCAGATAACCACCGCCCGGACCACGAACGCTGGCCACCAGACCGTTCTTACGCAGGCGGGAGAACAGCTGCTCCAGGTAAGAGAGGGAGATACCCTGACGCTCTGAGATATCCGCTAACGGCACCGGCCCCTGGTGAGAGTGCAGTGCAACATCAAGCATAGCGGTAACAGCGTAACGGCCTTTGGATGTCAGTCTCATGGTGTATCAACCTCAGTGGTAATCCGGTAGGGATGTTCTCAAAAGATGGTCGAAGTTTTACATTCCCGAGTAAAACAGTCAAGTATTTATCTGACTAAAACACTCAACTATTTAACCTGGTAATCCACTCAACTATTATCCGCCGTTTTTAGGCTCGATACCCCTACTCGCCCTGGCGTTTTTCCAGCGAGGAGAGCATGCCGCGCAGAATCGCCAGCTCGTCACGCTCCGGACGCGCGCGGGTAAACAGGCGACGCATTTTGCTCATTACCTGGCCGGGCGCGTTTTCGCGGATAAAGCCGCTGGCCAGCATCATCTTCTCCATATGCTGGTAGAAACGCTCCAGGTCATCAACCAGCGGGTACGGGGATTCTTCTGCCGCCGCCACCTGCTCGCCTTCCTGCGCCTGCAGCCACGCCATGCGCACTTCATAGGCGATAATCTGCACCGCCATTGCCAGGTTCAGCGAGCTGTACTCCGGGTTAGCGGCGATCGCTACGTGGTAGTGGCACTTCTGCAGTTCGTCGTTGGTCAGCCCGGTACGTTCGCGGCCAAACACCAGCGCCACCGGCGCCTGCTGCCCCTCTGCCACGCTTTTCAGTCCGCATTCGCGCGGGTCGAGCATCGGCCACGGCAGCGAACGCGAGCGGGCGCTGGTGCCGACCACCAGCGAACAGCCGGCGATGGCGTCATCCAGCGTTTCGACAATTTTCGCATCGCCGATCACGTCGCTGGCACCGGCGGCCAGCGCGATCGCCTGCGAGTCCGGTTTCACCAGCGGGTTGACGAGGTAAAGGTTGGTTAAGCCCATGGTTTTCATCGCGCGCGCGACGGAACCCATGTTGCCGGTGTGGGAGGTTTCTACCAGTACGATTCGGATATTTTGCAGCATGAGAGAGTCAGGTTGAGGAATAATTTGGCGATGCTAACATATTTGCGGGACTTTTTCTTTTTTGTCCTGCTATACTACGCGCCGCTTTATAATCAAATCGCAAATTTTGACCAAACAGCTGATGCTGCAACAAGGCGGCAAGAGCGCGAATCCCGTGAGCTTACTCCAGTAAGCGACTCGGGTGAGTAAACGCAGCCAACGCAGTGGCAGCACCAGATGTGCCGGTCAAAATGTTCTTTAACATCCAGTGAGACGATACATGCATCCGATGCTCAACATCGCCGTGCGCGCTGCGCGCAAGGCCGGTAACGTAATTGCCAAGAACTATGAAACCCCGGACGCAGTCGAAGCCAGCCAGAAAGGCAGCAACGACTTTGTTACTAATGTTGATCGCGAAGCCGAACGCCAGATTATTGAGGTGATTCGCAAGTCATACCCAAAACACACCATCATTACCGAAGAGAGTGGTGAGTTAGCCGGTGAAGACCAGGATGTGCAGTGGATTATCGACCCTCTGGATGGCACCACCAACTTCATCAAACGCCTGCCTCACTTCTCTGTTTCTATCGCCGTGCGCATCAAAGGCCGCACCGAAGTGGCGGTGGTTTACGATCCAATGCGTAATGAACTGTACAGCGCCGTACGCGGCCAGGGTGCACAGCTGAACGGCTACCGTCTGCGCGGCGGCACCGCCCGCGACCTGGATGGCACCATTCTGGCCACCGGCTTCCCGTTCAAACTGAAGCAGCACGCCACACCGTACATCAACATCGTCGGTAAACTGTTCACCCAGTGCGCGGACTTCCGCCGCACCGGCTCTGCCGCGCTGGATCTGGCCTATGTGGCCGCCGGCCGCGTCGATGGTTACTTTGAAATCGGCCTGAAGCCGTGGGATTTCGCGGCAGGTGAACTGCTGGTGCGTGAAGCCGGCGGCCTGGTGACCGACTTCGTTGGTGCACACGGTTATATGCATTCCGGTAACATCGTCGCCGGTAACCCGCGCGTGGTGAAATCCCTGCTCGCCGCTATGCGTGACGAACTGAGCGAGGCGCTGAAGCGCTAAGCCGGCCGGGCGTCGCAGCGTGGAGAAACCTTCCCGCGCTGCGACGCTACTCTGGTTGCGAGTTGATGCCAGGCCCCTTCAGCCCTACCCCCTCTGAGTCAATCCTGACCTGCCTCCTCACTCTGATACCCTGTTTTTCAGCGAAACAGCGGACGAATGCCGCCTGAGATCGCCGGCTGGGCGCTGAGCCACAGCATCACCCCGATCGCCACCAGCAGTATTCCGCCGCTTAGCGCCAGGCAGCTTAACGCCACCTGATGCCAGGCCGCCGCCGGCCGGTTACGGCTGAGGCGCAGCGCCAGCACCCGCGACACCTGCACCAGCAGCGCCATTGCCGAGACGGTCAGCGCGGTACCCGCCGCCATCACCAGCGCCGAGAGTACGCCCCACAGATACACGCCGATCACCTTCGAGAACAGCAGCATCATGATCGCGCCCGAGCAGGGCCGCAGCCCCATTGACAGCACCACCATCAGCTTCGTTTTCCAGCCCACGGCGGCGGCCAGCTGCCGCGCGTCCGGCAGATGCTGATGGCCGCAGCCGCAGTGGGCTGAATGCTGATGGCCAGGCAGCGCCCTGGCGCCATTAGCCGTTGGCTCTGCGTTTCCTGCGCGCTGTAGCAGCGTGGCTGAGGTGATCTTTCCGTTCTGCGACCTGCCGGTCGACACAGCAGCAACGGCGGCGATCCCTACCGCCTGCCCCGCAGCCGCCATCGGCTCAGGCCTGGCAAGGACAGCAGCAGGTTCATTCACCTGCGGTGTGCCATCAGCAGGCCTGCCGGACGTCGGAATGGCATTAACAGATGCGTTGCCCACCGGGACGACCTCAGCCAGTGCGCCAGCGGCCCCCTCATCAACGGGCCGCAGCGCCAGCCGCAGCCGGCCCAGCGCACGCCAGCACAGCCAGACGCCCAGCGCGGCCACCAGCAGATAGCTGCTTTTCTCCAGCCACCAGCTGCTGAGGTGCAGCTGCCGGGAGGAGAGCTGCAACGCCACCAGCATCACCGTAACCAGCGCAATCGCCACCCCGCCCTGCACGATGGCGGCGGCCAGCGTCAGCTGCAGGCTGGTTTTGATGCGGGTGGGATGGGTGGCGAGAAAGGTGGCGATCACCACTTTACCGTGCCCGGGGCCGAGCGCATGCAGCACGCCGTACAGCAGGCTGAAGCCCATCAGCGTCAGCCCGGCCTGATGCGGGTTGGCGGCGACCTGCTGCAGCAGCGCGGTCATCTGCTGGTGCAGCGCCTTCTGCCACAGCACGCTTTGCAGCAGGATCTGCGGCCACGCCTGCCAGGCGAACAGCGCCACCCCGGCGAAGAGTATCACCAGCAGCCACAGCGGCCAGGCCTGCCGCCAGCGCGGTGCCGTAACCGGCATCACTGACATGTCAGCGTCACCGTCTGGGCAAACTGGCGGCCGAGATCCATCTCTTCCGCCGGGGCATCGGCTTTATCCAGCGACAGGGCATACGCCTGCATTGAGGCATCCGGTTTAGGGGTGTGCAGCGCCAGGCTGCACTGCGGCAGATCGGCGGGGACGGTCAGCGATTTTTCAGAGTCGTAATACATATCCACAAAGTAGGTCGGGTCAAAGGTGGTAAAGGTGTAGCGCTGGCCGCGCAGCGGCTGCGGGTGGGCCAGCGGCAGAATAAACTCCAGCACCGCCTGGTGCCCCTGGCGCGACAGATGGTACTCCGGCGGCAGGTTGTCGAACTTCACCGGCTGCTTCTGCTGATAAAACTCGCTGAAGTAGTGCTGGCCGAGCACGTTGGCCATGACCTCCGCCGCCAGTTTTTTCCACACTTCAGAACCAGGTTTCGCCTCACCGGCGTCGTACAGCAGGTCGGCTGAGGTGATTTCATCCATCACCCAGCGCATTTTCAGCCCGGTCAGGTTGTCTCCCTGGTGGACCAGCGTGGTCTGCATATCGATAAAGCTGTGCGGATGCGACCAGGCCAGCGGCGACAGCAGTACCGTGGTCAGCGCCAGTCGCTTAATGTAACTGTTATAACGTAACAATATCAACCTCTCGACGGTTTTCGACTCTTTTTTGTGACCTGACTTGAAAAGCGCTGAATAAACTCCGCCAGTTCCGGCCGGATGCGCGCGCTAACGCTATTCTTAGAGGAATAGTTAATTTCAGGGAGCGCCGATGATGAGTGAATGGCACCCCGCCGCCGCTATCCTGTCGAGCCCGCAGCGCCGCAGTCAGCTGATCCTGATGCTGTGCCTGCCTGGCCTTCCGGTCACGCTGGCGTCCGTCTGCCGGAATAACGGCGTCGATGACGCGCTGGCCCGGCAAGATATAGCGGAGGTGGCGCAGGAAATCCAGCGTTATCACCGCCTTGCTATCGCAGAGAATGCCGAGGGCCAGCTGGCGCTGAGCGGCACGCCGCTCGACCAGCGCTTATGCCTGTTGCACGGGCTGCGCCGCGCGCTGCGCCTGTCACCGGACTTTGTGCAGGGCTGGTTTGCGCAGCAGTTAAGGCAGCATCTGCTGAGCGGTCTGCCGGACAAGGCGCTGTACGACGAACGTAACCTGGGTGCGCTGATCGCCCACGCGGCGAAAACGCTGACCCGCCAGTTTAGCGAGCGTGACGGCCAGCTGATGCTGCTGTACCTGCAGTACGCGCTGGTGCACCGCAGCCCGCTGCAGTTAACCCCGGCGCAGCAGCGGTGGCTGGCGGCGAAAAACGAGTATACGCTGGCGCTGCAGATCGTCGCCTGCTGGCAAAAACGCGGCTGGCAGGCAACGGGAGAGTCGGACGCCGCACAGCTGGCGCTGCTGTTCAGCCAGCTGCATATGCCCAGCGCGGCCGCGCTGCTGGGGGATCACGAACGGCAGCTGCACGCGGCGGTGGAGCAGTTGATCGCGAACTTTGAACAGCTGGCCGGCATGCGTTTTCACCATCCGGCGGGGCTGAGCGAAAAACTCTACAGCCACCTGGCGCAGGCGCTGGAGCGCGGCCTGTTCGGCATCGGCATCGACGGCGACCTGACGGAAGATATCGCCAGCCACTATCCGCGCCTGATGCGTACCACCCGTGCGGCGCTGGCCGGCGTGGAACAGCAGTACGGGTTGCAGTTTTCGTCGGAGGAGCTGGGGCTGGTGGCGGTGATATTTGGTGCCTGGCTGATGCAGGACGGCGCATTACAGGAGAAGCAGGTGCTGCTGCTGACCGGCGACAACCCGCAGCTGGAGCAGCAGATCGAGCGCCAGCTGCGCGAGCTGACCCTGCTGCCAATCGCTATCCGCTATCTGGACGTCGTCGACTTTCAGCGCAGCAGCGCGCCAAAAGGCATCGCGCTGGTGATCACCCCCTACGCCACGCCGCTGCCGCTCTACTCACCGCCGCTGATCCACGCCGAGCTGCCGCTGGGCGAACACCAGCAGCTGAGCATCCGCGCGCTGCTGGAGTCCTGACGGGGCTACGCCACCTTCGGCCGCAGAAAAAGCGCCGGCACGACCAGCAGCGCCATCACCCAGAACATGCCCGCCTGCAGGTGCTGGAACAGCACGCCGCAGACCATGGTCATCAGCGCGATCCCGCCGCCCATTGCCAGCGCAGAATAGAGCGACTGCAGGCGGATCACCTCCGCCCCCTGCCGGGCGGCGATAAAGCGCATCGCTGCCAGGTGGCAGACGGTGAAGCTGCCGCAGTGCAGGATCTGCGCCGCGATCAGCCAGCCGAGATCGGTGGTGCTGGCCATAATGCTCCAGCGTACGATGCCGCTTACCGCCGACAGCAGCAGCAGATCGCGCGCCGACCAGCGGCGGAACAGGCGATGGCTGGCGGCGAAAATCACGATCTCCGCCACCACCCCCAGCGACCACAGATAGCCAACCACGCTGGCCGGGTAGCCCGCCTCCTGCCACCAGATTGCGCTGAAGCCGTAATAGGCGGCGTGCGCCCCCTGCATCAGCGTCACGCACAGCATAAAGCGCCAGACGGCGCTCTCCGTCAGCAGCGCCGTCCAGCGGGTCTGCCCCGCCGGGCCGCCCTGCTTCGCCTCGCCCTGCGGCATCACCGCCGGCTGCAGCAGCATGCCGAGGATCATCGCCCCGCTGCCGGCACAGAGCAGCACCAGAATCGCCTGGTACGAGAAGTGGCTGACCAGCACCCCGGTCAGCGCCGAGCTGATCACAAACGCCAGCGATCCCCACAGCCGCACCGGCCCGTAAGGCAGCGCGATCTGCCGCTGCCAGGTGGCGGCCAGCGCATCGCTGAGCGGCACCAGCGGCGAAAAGAACAGGTTAAAGCCGATCATCACCAGCAGCAGCCACAGCCACTGGCTGCCGAGCCAGAAGCCGGCGGCAAACAGCAGCGTTAACACCGCCAGCAGGCGCAGCGCGCCGACCAGCTTCGCCGGATCGTTAACGCGGGAGGCAATCAGCAGGCTGCCGGCGAAGCGGGCAACCAGGCCGCTGCCCAGCAGCAGGCCAATCTGCTCCGGCGACAGGCCGCGGCCTTTCAGCCATACGGCCCAGAACGGCAGGTAAACCCCATAGGCGAAGAAATAGGTGAAGTAGCTCAGCCCGAGCCAGTAGGTGGATCGTATCGTCATTTTCCCTCCGACAAAGTGCGGCTACTCTACACGCTGGCGGCGGATAAAAAAATAGCGGGGCACTGGCGTGTCCCGCTATCTGTGGGGCAGCTTCCATAAAGGAACCGCCCTGCCTCACCGGAGGCCTTATGCGGCCGGCCGGTGGGTTATCTCACTTACGCGTAAACCGGGAAGCGTGCGCAGATTTCCAGCACCTGCTTCTTGACGCGCTCGCTGACCGCTTCATCGCTGATATTGTCGAGAATATCGCTGATCCAGCCAGCCAGTTCACGCACTTCAGCTTCTTTGAAGCCGCGACGGGTCACCGCAGGAGAACCGATGCGGATACCGGAGGTGACAAACGGGCTCTTCGGATCGTTAGGCACGCTGTTTTTGTTGACGGTGATGTTGGCGCGGCCCAGGGCGGCGTCAGCTTCTTTACCGGTCAGGTTCTTGTCCACCAGGTCCAGCAGGAACAGGTGGTTATGCGTGCCGCCGGATACCACGTTGTAACCACGGGACAGGAACACCTCAACCATCGCTTTGGCGTTTTTTGCCACCTGCTGCTGGTAGGTTTTGAACTCCGGCTCCATCGCTTCTTTGAACGCCACCGCTTTACCAGCGATTACGTGCATCAGCGGGCCGCCCTGGCCGCCAGGGAAGACGGCTGAGTTCAGCTTTTTGTAGAAATCTTCGTCACCGCCTTTCGCCAGGATGATGCCGCCGCGCGGACCTGCCAGGGTTTTGTGGGTGGTAGAGGTGACGATATGGGCATGCGGTACCGGGTTCGGGTAGACGTCTGCGGCGATCAGGCCCGCCACGTGCGCCATATCCACGAACAGGTAAGCGCCAACCGAGTCTGCGATTTCACGCATTTTGGCCCAGTCGCACACGCCGGAGTAAGCAGAGAAGCCGCCAACGATCATTTTCGGCTGGTGCTGTTTCGCCAGCTCGGCCAGTTCGTTGTAGTCGATCTGACCGGTCTCATCGATGCCGTAAGGAATGACCTTATACAGTTTACCGGACAGGTTAACCGGGGAACCGTGGGTCAGGTGACCACCGTGCGCCAGGTTCATACCCAGAATGGTGTCGCCCGGCTGCAGCAGCGCGGTGTAGACCGCGAAGTTAGCCTGAGAACCGGAGTGCGGCTGCACGTTAGCGTAGTCGGCACCGAACAGCTCTTTGGCACGGTCGATAGCCAGCTGCTCAACGATATCCACGTACTCACAGCCACCGTAGTAGCGCTTGCCCGGGTAACCTTCGGCATATTTATTGGTCAGCTGAGAGCCCTGAGCCTGCATCACGCGTGGGCTGGTGTAGTTTTCTGAAGCAATCAGCTCGATGTGCTCTTCCTGACGCACTTTCTCCTGCTCCATCGCCTGCCATAACTCGGCGTCGTAATCGGCAATGTTCATTTCACGCTTTAACATCTGCATCTCCTGACTCAACTGACTTTAAATAAGAAATGACCCCCTGAGGGGTGATGGGCAACAGTGTAAACTGTTTACCTACCCGTTGAATAGCATCAAAACTGCCTTTTTACGCAAACGATTGGCTCCAGCAGTGGCAAGGGTTAGTTACGCTTTTTGCAACCCCTGATTTACGGATTTTTATTCATCTGCAGGATGCGGTTTTCCTATCCGCCGGGTGCGGCCTGCCGCTGAAAAAACAGTCATCACGCCAGAAAATGAGCGGGAAACTCAGCTCAGCCGCGTGAAATCAGCTTCGGTGGGTGAAGTGGAGTCTGGAGTCTGGAGTCTGGAGTCTGGAGTCTGGAGTCTGGAGTCTGGAGTCTGGAGTCTGGAGTCTGGAGTCTGGAGTCTGGAGTCTGGGAGGATACAACAGAGAGTGGTCAGCAACGGCTTGCTAATCAGGCAACCGGCAAATCCAGCCCGGTGACCCGGGCTGACGCACTGGCGAGATTCAGCGATCAGATCGCCTCTTCGTCTTCCTCACCGGTACGAATGCGCACCACGCGCGCCACGTCGAAGACGAAGATTTTACCGTCGCCGATTTTGCCGGTCTGCGCGGTGTTCATGATGGTGTCGACGCAGGTGTCGACGATGTCGTCCGCCACCACGATCTCAATTTTCACCTTCGGCAGAAAATCGACCATGTACTCGGCGCCGCGGTACAGCTCGGTATGGCCCTTCTGGCGGCCAAAGCCCTTCACTTCGGTTACCGTCATCCCGGTGATGCCGACTTCCGCCAGCGCTTCGCGCACGTCATCCAGTTTGAACGGCTTGATAATTGCGTCAATCTTTTTCATGGCAGACCTTTTTCTTCCCGCCGCGTCCGGACGGGTATTCATATGAGTATTCACCGGACAGGTCACGCTTCGCGGTCTGTCTCTGCTCTGAGGCAGCTAAACTACCATATCCAGGGCGACTAACGGCACTGAAAAATTACTCTTTAAAGTCGGCGGCATCCAGTTCATGTCGCGAGAGCAGCTTATAGAACTCGGTGCGGTTGCGCCCGGCCAGCCGCGCGGCGTTAGTGACGTTGCCGCGGGTCATCTGCAGCAGCTTGCGCAGGTAGTTCAGCTCGAACTGGTTGCGCGCTTCGGCAAAGGTCGGCAGCGCGGTGTTCTCACCGGCCAGCGCCTGCTCCACCAGCGCGTCGCTGATGACCGGCGCGGAGGTCAGCGCCACGCACTGTTCGATCACGTTGACCAGCTGGCGCACGTTGCCCGGCCAGCTGGCGGCCATCAGCCGGCGCAGGGCGTCGGTGGAGAAGCTGCGCACAAAGGGTTTATGGCGTTCGGCGGCCTGCTTGAGCAGGTGGCCGGCCAGCAGCGGGATATCCTCCGCGCGCTCGTGCAGCGCCGGCAGCTTGAGGCTGACCACGTTAAGGCGGTAGTAGAGATCCTCACGAAACTCCTTCTTTTCCATCGCCTTCGGCAGGTCGCGGTGGGTGGCGGAGATAATGCGCACGTTGATATCCAGATCGCGGTTGCTGCCCAGCGGCCGCACTTTACGCTCCTGCAGCACGCGCAGCAGCTTGACCTGCAGCGCCTGCGGCATATCGCCTATCTCATCAAGAAACAGCGTGCCGCCCTCCGCGGCCTGGAACAGCCCTTCACGGCTGCTGACCGCGCCGGTAAACGCCCCTTTGGCGTGGCCGAACAGTTCGGACTCCAGCAGCTGTTCCGGCAGCGCGCCGCAGTTGATGGCGATAAAGGCGTTACCGGCGCGCGGGCTGGCGGCGTGGATCGCCTGCGCCAGCACCTCTTTGCCGGTACCGCTCTGGCCGTTGATCAGCACGCTGACGTCAGACTGCGCCACCATGCGCGCCTGCTCCAGCAGCCGCAGCATCAGCGGGCTGCGGGTGACAATCGCCTCGCTCCAGGCGTTATCGCTGCCCGGGGCGCGCTGCGCCAGCGCCTCATCAATCGCCTTGTACAGCGCATCGCGGTCGACCGGCTTGGTCAGGAAGCTGAACACCCCCTGACGGGTGGCGGCAACCGCGTCCGGGATTGAGCCGTGGGCGGTGAGAATAATCACCGGCATGCCCGGCTTCAGCCGCTGGATTTCGGTGAACAGCGCCATGCCGTCCATCTCATCCATCCGCAGATCGCTAATCACCAGGTCGAAGGTTTCCCGGTTCAGCAGCTTCAGCGCCTCCGGGCCGCTGGCGGCGGTGGTGACTAAAAAGCCTTCACTGCTCAGGCGCATCCCCAGCAGTTTCAGCAGCGAGGGGTCGTCGTCGACCAGCAACAGGCGGGCGGCGTGTTTGATCATGGGTTAGCATCCTCCCCGGTGGGGTTGCCCGGACGCGGGCTGCCTGCCGGCTCCGCGCGGTCGTCGGCGTGGCTGGTATCGCCGGCATCCGGCGCGCGGCGGGATGAGAGCTGACGTTCAATGTCGGTCAGGCTGTCGAGCTTGCGGCGGGTGTCCGCCAGCTGCTGGCTCTGGCTGCTGGCCTGCTGGCGCAGCGCGTCCAGCTGGGCGTCGCTGCTCTGCTGCAGATGGGCGTAACGCGTGCGCTCCGCAGAAAGCTGCAGCAGCGAGCCCTGCCCTTCCCGCCACAGCGTCAGCAGCGGACGCACGGCGGCCGGGTAATCGCTGCCGTAGCCGTCCAGCCGGTCAAGATACTGACGGCGCTCCACCGGCGTGACATTACCGTTATCCAGCAGTACCGCCTGTTTAAAGGTGCTCTGCCAGTTCTCAGCCGGCCAGCGGTGCGCTTCGGCCCGGGCAGCAGCCGGTGACAGGCGCTCTGCGCAGTCCATCGCCCGCAGCCAGTAGAGCGGATTATGCATCGCAGCCGTATCGTTAAATGACCAGATCGACGCACAGCCGACCTGGTGATAATCCACCAGGGTGCTTTCCGGTGGCGATCCGGTATGAATAGCGTCAGCGCCGCTGCGCGAGGGGGTGTTGCAGCCGGCCAGCAGGCCGCTAAGCAGCGCCACGGCGCAGACCGCGCCGTGGCGCAGGCTCGGTAGTTGAAAAAGAGAAAGTGTCAGTCGCATTAAGATCCGTTCCCGGCGGTGCTATTCAGTTCGATACGAAAGCAGACGTCTGCCTTAGCGTGCTCTGCCAGCTGCAGGTCGCCCTGCAGGCGGTGCAGGCAATCCCTGGCAATACTCAGGCCCAGCCCGCTGCCCTTCACAGCGCCTTTGCGCTGCAGGTTGCCCTGGAAGAAGGGTTCAAAGATCATCGCCCGCTCGCCATAGGGAATCGGCGTGCCGCTGTTGGCCACGTCGATAATCACCCGATCGCCCTGCTGGCGGCTGCTGATCCAGATGGTGCCGGACTCTGCGCCGTAGTGTAGCGCATTGGAGTAAAGATTATCGATGGCGCGCAGTAACAAAGTCGGTTCGGCCATGCAGGCGGCGGCCTGCAGGTCTGTTTCGGTGCGCATCGATTTGGCGCGGGCGGTCAGGCTGTGGGTGGTGATAAGCTGCTCAATCATCGGCGCCAGCGTCACCGGCTCCAGCACCGCCGGGCCGTCGGCCAGCTTGCGGTTGTAGTCGAGCAGCTGTTCAATCAGCCGCTGCAGATGGCGGCTGCTGTCGTCGAGAATGCTGACCACCTCACGCTGGTCAGCGGTCAGCGGCCCGGCCACGCCGTCGGCCAGCAGTTCGGTGCCTTCGCGCATGCTGGCCAGCGGCGTTTTCAGCTCGTGGGAGATATGCCGCAGGAACTCGTGGCGCTGCGCCTCCAGCCAGGCGAGGCGCTCGCTCAGCCACAGGATGCGCTGCGCCAGCGAACGGATCTCACGCGGCCCTTTAAAGGCGAAGCTCTGGCCGAGAGGCTTCCCCTCCCCCAGCCGGTTAATCATCCGCTCCACCGCCTTCACCGGCCCGATAATCATCCGCGTGCAGAGCAGCACCAGCCCGAGGCTGAGCAGAAACAGCGTCAGCGCCTGCCAGCCGAAGAACTGGCCGCGATCGGCAATTTCGCGCTGTAACTGCAGTCCACGGGCAAACACCACTTCGCGGGTAGTCTGCACCAGCTGTACGTTAGCCTGCGAGAACGCCTCCAGCGCGTCGCCCGCTTCCCTGACCGGGCCGCTGGTGGTGCAGTGCAGCTGGCTGAGCAGGGTCAGGTTCTGCCGCAGGCTCTGGTAGGTCGACATATCCGGCAGCACCTGGGCGTGGGCGTCCAGCATCTGTGAGTAGCGACTGCGCTGGGTCTGATAGAGGCGCGCCAGCATCGGGTCATCCAGCACGCAGTACTGGCGGTAGCTGCGTTCCAGCTCCAGCGCGGTGCGCGCCATCGCCTCGCTACGGCGCACGTCGGTCAGCGTGGTGCGGTTGGTGTCCGCCGCCCGCTCGCTCAGCGCGGAGAGGCTCTCCCACGCCTGCCAGGCCAGCACCAGCAGCGGCAGCAGCACCAGTAAGAACGCCATCAGCACCAGCTGACGCAGGGAACGCGGGAACAGACGCCAACTTTTCACGGGCAGATCTCGTCGTCAACAAAACAGCGATGCTAACGGAGAGCGGCGGCGGAGGGAAGTGCGCTGGCCGGAGAGCGGAGAATAAATATCTACCCGTTTAGCAAATGATGAAGAGTGTAGATTAACCAGGTCGTATGGCCCGGATTCCCTGAAGATAATTTCCCCCTCAACACAGCCCTGTCAGGACTCTGTCCTGATAAACACCCTCATCTTTTTCGTATTATAGCTATTGCACAAAGCCATCACTCACCTTAAATTCGAGTTCCTGCCAGCAGGCAGGGTGAACTTAAAAAAATATAAGGATATTAATATGAGAAATTTAGACACTAAAAAATTAAAGCGGTCTCAGGTGCGCGTGCAAACCCTACCTACCCACGAAACCCAAACGATCCTAACGTGATTAATTGCAATAATGGCATCATCGGAGGGATAATTGCAGGCTCAGTGGGTGGCCTGCCTGGCATGGCGCTTGGGTTGGTAGGTGGCGCACTGGCTGGCGGTTGTTTCACTCACTGATATGGTTATCTGATAATGCAGTTTCAATGATTAAAATTCTCTTCTGGTGCACCAGGAGGGAATATGAGGTCGAAATATGGGAACATTAATTAAAACTCTCAGTATTTTTATCGGTATCCTGGTTGGTTCCTGTTTGCTTAGTGGTGCTGGCATAATGTTTGAAAGCTGGTACAAATTCCCAGCAAATTTCTCCCGCTTCGTTATCATGCTAATAATTTATTATTTTTTTGCCCAATCAGGGGTATACATTTATAAAAAAATATTTCAGTCAAAAGAAAACGTATGTGATAGTAAAAAATAAAAAAACCAAACATCATTTTATCTTTCCAGATCCAGAATTACCCCCACAGATGAACTGACTCGCCTCTTCACGTGGTGTTTATTTAGTCGGTACCACATCATTTTGCGCTGATGATCTTGAGTAAACATCTTATGTAATGTCGGTCATTGCACCGCAATAAAAAAATGGCCGGTTCAGTGAACCGGCCATCGGTGCCGCGACGGCTTACCATCGCGGCGGAAGAGGTGGTGCCTAACTCAACGTTTCGTCCGATGCTTGATAACGTCACAGAGTGAACGATTATCGGTGGGGTGGACGGCAGGCACCGTTTTGTGCGTCATTCGGGATGTTATGAGCTACTAGTCCGCTTGCGCAGGGCTGTCATAACCAGGTGAATGAGCCACTGAAGGTATTATAGCAATTGGCGTGCCAGTTTTGCAATAAGTGTAGTAACACCCTGTTAAACGGTGACTTATGTCATTTCAGCTGCTCATCACCCTGCTCATTGCCTTCTGATTTCGGTGACGACTGTCGCTGCAAAGCAACGCATTGCCAACCAGGAAAAACTCCGCCATTAAATTCAACAGGTTAAATGTCACCATATGACGACACTCCGGTTAACAGAGTGTCGCTAAAGAGTAACATGGCTTAATCAACCGTCCGCGCGTCAACATCGATCCGCAGCACTGCGATTCACCCGCTTATCTTCAGCACTATCAGAATCAACGCATGCTGAGGGAGCGGGACCCGCCGGGCGATGCTGAAACCGAAACCAATAAAAAGGCCGGGTTTCCCCGGCCTTCCTGTTAGCGGGTTAATTAACCCAGCTGTTTACGCGCATTGCGGAAAATACGCATCCACGGGCTGTCCTCGCCCCACTCGGTTGGGTGCCAGGAGTTGCTGACGGTACGGAACACGCGCTCCGGGTGTGGCATCATAATGGTCACGCGGCCGCTTTCGTTGGTCACCGCGGTAATGCCGTTCGGGGAGCCGTTCGGGTTGGCCGGGTACTGCTGGGTGACCTTACCGAAGTTGTCCACGAAGCGCAGCGCCACCAGGCCTTTGGCTTCCAGCTGCGCCAGGTGCGCGTCGCTGCGCACTTCGACAAAGCCTTCACCGTGCGAGACGGCGATAGGCATACGCGAACCGGCCATGCCGTCCAGCAGCAGTGACGGGCTGGCCGCCACTTCCACTAGGCTGAAGCGGGCTTCAAAACGCTCGGACTGGTTACGCACAAAGCGCGGCCACTCTTCGCTGCCCGGGATCAGCTCGCGCAGGTTAGACATCATCTGGCAGCCGTTACAGACGCCCAGCGCCAGCGTCTGCGGGCGGTGGAAGAAGGTTTCGAACTCGTCGCGCACGCGGGCGTTGAACAGGATCGATTTCGCCCAGCCTTCACCGGCACCCAGCACGTCACCGTAGGAGAAGCCGCCACAGGCGACCAGCGCCTGCATATCGGCCAGGCCACGACGGCCGGCCAGCAGGTCGCTCATATGCACGTCAACCGCGTCAAAACCGGCGCGGTGGAAGGCGGCCGCCATCTCCACGTGGGAGTTAACGCCCTGCTCACGCAGCACCGCCACTTTCGGACGGGCACCGGTAGCGATAAACGGCGCGGCGATATCTTCCTGCGGTGCGAAGCTCAGGGAAACGTTCAGGCCCGGATCGTTATCATCCAGCTTGGCGGCGTGTTCCTGATCGGCACATTCCGGGTTGTCGCGCAGGCGCTGCATCTGCCAGGTGGTCTCGGCCCACCAGGTACGCAGGGTGGTACGGCTTTCGCTGTACACCGCAGAGTCACCGGAGGCGATCACAAAGCGGTCGCCCTGCGTCGCCTGGCCCAGCACGTGGACGCAGTCCGCGAGGCCGTGTTCAGCAAACACCGCCAGCACCGCGTCGCGGTCGGCGGCGGCAACCTGAATCACCGCGCCCAGCTCTTCGTTAAACAGCGCAGCCAGGCTGTCGCTGCCCAGCGCGGCGATATCCACGTTGATGCCGCAGTGGCCGGTAAAGGCCATCTCGGCCAGCGTCACCAGCAGGCCGCCGTCGGAGCGGTCATGGTAGGCCAGCAGTTTGCCGTCGGCTACCAGCGCCTGGATAGCGTGCCAGAAACCGGCCAGCTGCTGCACGTCGCGCACGTCGGCCGGCTTATCGCCCAGCTGGCGGTAAACCTGCGACAACGCGGTAGCGCCCAGCGCGTTGACGCCGCGGCCGAGGTCGATCAGCAGCAGGCTGTTATCTACGGTCTGCAGCTGCGGGGTCACGGTTTTGCGCACGTCTTCCACACGGGCAAAGGCGGTGATCACCAGCGACAGCGGCGAGGTCATCTCGCGCTGCTCGGTGCCCTGCTGCCAGCGGGTTTTCATCGACATCGAGTCTTTGCCCACCGGAATGGTGATGCCCAGCGCCGGGCAGAGCTCTTCGCCCACCGCTTTCACCGCTTCGTACAGGCCAGCGTCTTCACCCGGGTGGCCGGCAGCGGCCATCCAGTTTGCCGACAGCTTAACGCGGGTCAGCGGGCCAATTTCGGTGGCGGCGATGTTGGTCAGCGCTTCACCGACGGCCAGGCGGCCGGAGGCGGCGAAGTCAAGCAGCGCTACCGGGGCACGTTCGCCCAGCGCCATCGCTTCACCGTGGTAGCTGTCGAGGCTGGCGGTGGTGACCGCACAGTTGGCCACCGGGATCTGCCACGGGCCGACCATCTGGTCGCGGGCGACCATACCGGTTACCGAGCGGTCGCCGATCGAGATCAGGAAGGTCTTCTCGGCCACGGTCGGCAGGTGCAGCACGCGGTTAACCGCATCGGCAATCGAGATGCCGTTACGCACCAGCGGTTGCCCCTGAACCTGCAGCGTGGAGACGTCGCGGGTCATTTTTGGCGTTTTGCCCAGCAGCACGTCGAGCGGCATATCGATCGGCGTGTTGTCGAAATGGCTGTCGGCCAGCGACAGGTGCATCTCTTCGGTGGCTTCACCGATCACCGCGTACGGCGCGCGCTCGCGCTGGCACAGCTCGTCGAACAGCGCCAGGCTCTCCGGCGCAACCGCCAGCACGTAGCGCTCCTGCGATTCGTTACACCACACTTCCAGCGGGCTCATGCCCGGCTCGTCGTTGAGGATATCACGCAGGTTGAAACGGCCGCCGCGCTCGCCGTCGCTGACCAGCTCCGGCATGGCGTTAGACAGGCCGCCCGCTCCAACGTCGTGGATAAACAGAATCGGGTTGGCTTCGCCCAGCTGCCAGCAGCGGTCGATCACTTCCTGGCACCGACGCTCCATTTCCGGGTTGTCGCGTTGCACCGAGGCGAAGTCGAGGTCGGCGTCAGACTGGCCGGAGGCCATAGAGGAGGCCGCGCCGCCGCCGAGGCCGATATTCATCGCCGGGCCACCCAGCACGATCAGCTTCGCGCCGACGGTGATTTCGCCCTTCTGCACGTGGTCGGCACGGATATTACCGATACCGCCCGCCAGCATGATCGGCTTATGGTAGCCGCGCAGCTCTTCGCCGTTGTGGCTGGTGACGCGCTCTTCGTAGGTACGGAAGTAGCCGTTCAGCGCCGGGCGACCGAATTCGTTGTTAAACGCGGCACCGCCCAGCGGCCCTTCAGTCATGATGTCCAGCGCGGTGACGATGCGGTCCGGTTTGCCAAAATCCTCTTCCCACGGCTGTTCAAAGCCAGGGATACGCAGGTTCGACACCGAGAAACCGACCAGGCCGGCTTTCGGTTTGGCACCGCGCCCGGTGGCGCCTTCGTCACGAATTTCGCCACCGGAACCGGTGGCAGCACCCGGCCACGGCGAAATCGCGGTCGGGTGGTTGTGGGTTTCCACCTTCATCAGGATATGGGTCTCTTCCTGGTGGAAGTCATACCCGCCCTGCGGATCGGCGTAGAAACGGCCGACCTTCGAGCCTTCCATTACCGCGGCGTTGTCTTTATAGGCCGACAGCACGTGGTCCGGGGTTTTCTCGAAGGTGTTTTTGATCATCTTAAACAGCGACTTCGGCTGCACCTGACCGTCAATCACCCAGTCGGCGTTGAAGATCTTATGGCGGCAGTGCTCAGAGTTGGCCTGAGCAAACATATACAGCTCGATGTCGTTCGGGTTGCGCCCCAGTTTTTCAAACGCCGCCAGCAGGTAGTCGATCTCGTCGTCCGCCAGCGCCAGGCCCAGTTTGATGTTCGCCTGTACCAGCGCGTCGCGGCCGGCACCCAGCACGTCAACGCTCTGTACCGGCGCCGGCTGATGCTGAGCAAACAGCTGCTCAGCATCGCTCAGCTCGCTGAACACGGTTTCCATCATGCGGTCGTGCAGCGCCGCGGACAGCTGCGCCCACTGCGCGTCGGTCAGCTCGGCCTTCACGTAGAACGCCAGGCCGCGCTCCAGGCGCAGCACCTGCGGCAGGTCACAGTTATGGGCGATATCGGTGGCTTTGGACGACCACGGAGAGATGGTGCCTGGACGCGGGGTCACCAGCAGCAGGCGGCCTTCCGGGGTATGCTCAGCGAGAGAGGGACCGTACTTCAGCAGGCGCTGCAGGCGCGCCTTTTCATCCGCACTCAGCGGTGCGCTGACGTCAGCGAAATGGACATACTCGGCGTAAATATCACTCACCGGCAGGTGAGCGTCCTGAAAGCGGGTCAGCAGTTTGTTAATACGAAATGCCGACAGAGCGGGCGAACCACGCAGAATTTCCATCATTAAGATCTCTCGTCTCGAAGCGCCGGGCGACGCTTCATTGGGCGCAACAGGGAAAACGGGCGCTATTATAGAGAATTCCCCGCCGTTACGAAACCGTTTGCGCAGAATTTCATGCCGTGCAGAATTGACTGAAAATTACACAATCCAGGTGGATTTCTGTTGCGCCCCGCCGCCGAGTTGAGCAGAATGCCCCACGCTCAGGCCGAATTTCGACCCCATAAAACTGCTAAATAAGACAGATACCTGAGAACCATCGAGAGATAACTATTTGAAACGCCTAAAATTTAACTATCTTCTGATCGGGCTGATCACCGTGCTGCTCGCGCTGGCGCTGTGGCCGGCGATCCCCTGGTATGGCGGTGCCACCGACCGTATCGGGCAGATCAAATCGCGGGGCGTGCTGCGCGTCAGCACCATAAATTCTCCGCTTACCTGGTACATCGTCAACAAATCACCGGCCGGTATGGATTACGAGCTGGCAAAACGCTTTGCCGATTACCTCGGCGTGAAGCTGGAAGTGACCGTCCGTCCGAACCTGAGCGATCTGTTTGACGATCTGGAAGATGACAAAGCTGACGTGCTGGCGGCCGGTCTGATTTACAACCACGACCGGCTGACGCGCTTCCAGACCGGTCCCTCCTACTATTCGGTGTCGCAGCAGCTGGTGTACCGCATGGGCGCTGCGCGGCCTAAGAACCCGGGGGATCTTAAAGGCCGGCTGGTCGCCGCCTCCGGCTCGGCCTACCTGTCAACGCTGCGCGATATGAAGAGCAATCAGTACCCGGATCTCGACTGGGCGATCGCCACCGACCGCACCCCGCAGCAGCTGCTGGAGGCGGTGGCAGACGGCAAGCTGGATTACACCGTGGCGGATTCGGTGACCATCGCGCTGATGCAGCGTATCCATCCGCAGCTGGCCGTCGCCTTTGATATCACCGACGAAGAGCCGGTCACCTGGTATGTGCAGGATGAGAAAGACGACAGCCTCAACGCCGCGATGCTCGACTTCTTTAATATGATGGGCGAAGAGGGATCGATGGCGCGGCTGGATGAGAAGTATCTCGGCCACGTTGGCACCTTTGACTACGTCGACACCCGTACCTTCCTGCGGGCGATTGACGGCACGCTGCCGGACATTAAACCGCTGTTCGAGAAGTATGCGCAGAATATTGACTGGAAACTGCTGGCGGCGATCGCCTACCAGGAGTCGCACTGGAACCCGCAGGCCACCTCACCGACCGGGGTGCGCGGCATGATGATGCTGACGCGTAACACCGCCGACAGCGTCAGCGTGAAGGACCGCACCGACCCGGAGCAGAGCATCCGCGGCGGCAGCGTCTACCTGCAGCGGCTGATGGAGAAGGTGCCGGACAGCATCCCTGAAGATGAGCGCATCTGGTTTGCGCTGGCCGCCTACAATATGGGCTTCGCGCATATGCTCGACGCACGTAAACTGACGGATAAGCAGAACGGCAACCCGGACAGCTGGGCCGATGTCAAACTGCGCCTGCCGATGCTCAGCCAGAAACGCTACTACAGCCAGACCGCCTACGGCTTTGCGCGCGGCCACGAAGCCTATGCCTATGTGGAGAATATCCGCAAATATCAGCTGAGCCTGGTGGGTTATCTGGACGACCAGGAGCGCAAGCTGGCACAGAAGGCGGCTACCGAAGCCGAACTCGGCAGCGGTTACCCGGCGGTCGCACCGCAGCTGGCGATGAACTGATCACTCCGCTGACGACGTGCCCTGCTGCTGCTGCTGGCGCAGCGCCTTTTTCTCGGCGCGACGCTGGCGGAAAAAGTCGCTGAGCATTGCGGCACACTCCTCTGCCAGCACCCCTTCATCGACCTGCACCTGGTGGTTCATACCCGGATGACTGAGCACGTCGATCAGCGAGCCGGCCGCGCCGGTTTTAGCATCGCGCGCGCCAAATACCAGCCGCCCTACCCGGCCGTGCACCATCGCCCCGGCGCACATCACGCAGGGCTCGAGGGTGACGTAGAGGGTAGTATCCAGCAGGCGGTAGTTTTCAATCACCTTCCCGCCCTGGCGCAGCGCCATAATCTCGGCGTGGGCGGTCGGATCGTGGTGGCCAATCGGCCGGTTCCAGCCCTCACCTATCACCCGCCCTTCATGCACCAGCACCGCACCGACCGGCACCTCGCCCTCCTGCCAGGCACGGCGGGCCAGCGTCAGCGCATGACGCATCCAGAATTCATCGTTATTGTCGCTCACCCGCGTCTCCAGCAAAAAAAAGCGCGACAGTATACCTTAATTACTCAAGCTGCTGTAGCTGACCGGTCGGCGTTACGCGGAAGCGGTGCTGGCAGAAGAACAGCAGCGGGTTATCCTGCTTGCTGTCGCTGTAGCCGCTGTAAAGCTGCAGCGGCGTGCCGATCTGTTCCTCAAGCTGTGCCACCTTCTCATGGCCGAGGCAGCGCATCGCCAGTACGCGGCCACCGCGGGCGGCCACCATCTGGCTGGCGATCAGCTTTACTTTGGGCAGAAACGCCGAGTCAAAATAGACCTGTTCCACCAGCGTCTGCGGTGAGCCGGTAATTAACCAGACGTCGGCATCGTCGCTGTTAAGGTAGTCGGTCAGGCGCTGCTGCACCACCGGAAAGGCGGTCACCCGCTGGCGGAACCAGGCGGCAAACTGCTTTTCACGCTGCAGCAGCCGGGATTCGCTGTGGCCAAAGGTGATCGCCCACAGCAGCAGGCTCATCGGCCAGCGCGCCGCACGGCCTTTCAGCAGCAGCGCCGCGCCAGTCACCGGCAGCAGCGGCAGTACCAGCAGCAGGTTAAGCGGCTGACGCCACAGCAGCCAGCGCATGTACGTGCCAAACATATCCTGCTGGTGCAGGGTACCGTCTAAATCAAAAAAAATTACGCGTCGTTCCCGACCAGTCGTCAAACCATACTCCTCAGGGGTTAAGTCCCTTCCGCTGCGCGAACCAACGCCGCTACCGATGATATTCAGCCACGCAGCAGGCGGTGAAAATACTGAACGGCAACATTAGCATAGCCAATCAGCACGCGGTCTGCTTTATGCCTGCAGCGCCGCCCGCAGAAAACCGTGATGCTGAGCCAGCCGTCGTTCGGCTTCCCCGGCGCTGATATCTGCGAGGATCATCAGGATCGCAGTCTTCACCTGGCTGCCGGCCTGCTGTAAGGCCGCCCGCGCCTGTTCAGCGTCACAGCCGGTGGCTTCGATCACCATGCGCTGCGCGCGATCCACCAGCTTGACGTTGGTAGCCTGCATATCCACCATCAGGTTCTGATAGACCTTGCCAACCCTGACCATCGCGCCGGTGGAGATCATATTCAGCACCAGCTTCTGCGCGGTGCCGGACTTCAGCCGCGTCGAACCGGTCAGCGCTTCAGGGCCGACCACCGGCGAGATGGCGATGGCGGCTTCGCGGGCAATTGGCGAGTCCGGGTTACAGGAGACGGCGGCGGTGGCGCATCCGAGCTGGCGGGCGTAGCGCAGCGCGCCGATCACATAAGGGGTGCGCCCCGAGGCGGCGAGGCCGACCACCATATCCTGCGGCGTCAGGTTTAACGCCTGCAGGTCGCTGGCCCCCAGCTGCGGGTCATCTTCTGCCCCTTCCACCGCTTTCAGTAGCGCGCCGGGGCCACCGGCGATCAGCCCAATCACCAGGCCGTGCGGCACGCCGAAGGTTGGCGGGCATTCGGAGGCATCCAGCACGCCCAGCCGGCCGCTGGTGCCCGCGCCGGTATAGATCAGACGCCCACCCGACGCCAGCGCCGCCGCCGCCGCATCCACCGCCTCGGCCACCTGCGGCAGCGTAATACCCACCGCCGCGGCCACCGTAGCGTCCTGCTGATTAAATTTGGTCACCATTGCCAGCGTCGACAGGCTGTCGAGATCGAGCGTGTCCGGGTTTCGCGTTTCTGAGACCAGCGCACCGAGATTCATTGTTTCCCCTTACTGAGCTTTTTGATTCTTACAAGAATAATATTATGGAATATTTAATTCTCTGAGACGAGGATTTTCTGCGCGGCGGTGGAAAAAAATGCAGTTGAGGGACGGCAAGGACGGGGAAGAACCGGGTAGCAGGCGGACTGGCATAAACAGCGTTGGTATAACGGCGAACTCTGCAAAAAAGTGTCCAGAATCGTTGTTGTTTGCGATCGCCCCTTTTCGTATAACCGCCTTTCACTCCTTCGGGCAACCCTGCCCACGCGCCATACTATACGGAAATCCTTGATGCTTATGAACTCTGTTTACCAGGGGGCGAACGCGTTCGCCTTCAGCAACCGTATTATCACCGCAGAAAGCCACAGCCTGAGCCGTGCCAGCGGTACCTCACGCATTGAAGACTGCACCCTGACCCAGGTTCACCTCGACTGCACTAATGCGGTCAACGCCGGTTCGCTGATTGCGGTCGACAACAGCCGCCTCAGCGACTGTAGGCTGCAAACTGCCGGTGCACTGACAATCGCTAACGGCCATATGCAGCGCTGCCGACTGAGCGTCGAGGGGCTACTGCACATCACGGCCAGCCACCTGCGCTGCTGCCACCTGCGGCTGCAGCCCGGTAGCGGGCTGATCGTTGAGGATAATGACTGCGACGTGCTGAACATCGACGGTACCGGTGGTTTTAGCCACACCTTTACTCTGCAGGGGCTGTTTACCCGCAGCCGCTTTAAGGGCCTGCTGATCGCCGGGGGCCAGTTGCAGGCGATCTTTTACCGCACGCTGTGGCGGGACACGCTGGTGCGCGACAGCGTGCTGAACCACTCGCTGTTTAACCGCTGCGTGCTCGACGACCTGCGTTTTCACGACTGCAGCTTTAGCGGCAGCACCTTTTCCCACTGTGAAACCGGGCAGAAACCGCTGGTGTTTGAGCGCTGCGATCTGCGCGGCTGCCGCTTTATTCAGATCCATCCGCGCCAGTGCCGTTTTATCGATTGCCGTGGAATCAGCGCTGCTTCCTTTACCCTGTAAACGGCTTCCGGCGCTGGCCGCCGCCATGAAATGAGAAATTTCACGTGTTTAATCAGAGAATCTGTCAAACAGGGGGTTAGACTTAGGGTGCCGCCTGTTATCATTACAGATAATTCAATACGATGGACCCGCGTTCGCAAGAGGAAATGAGATGAGTTCACTGCTGCGTATTCGTCAGCTGTATCCCAGCCTGGCTTTGAATGAGCGTCGCCTGGCGGATTATCTGCTGTCGCAGCCGGACCGTGCCCGCCACCTGAGTTCGCAGAAGCTGGCCGATGAGTCGGGCGTCAGCCAGTCCAGCGTGGTTAAGTTCGCGCAGAAGCTGGGTTATAAGGGCTTTCCGGCGCTGAAGATGGCGCTGAGCGAGTCGCTGTCAGACAAAGAGGCGATCACCGTACATAACCACATCCTCAGCGACGATTCGCTGAAGGTGGTCGGTGAAAAACTCTTTACCGAGAAACAGTCGGCGATCCGCGCCACGCTGGATATCAACAGCGAGGAGATGCTACTGGAGACGCTGCGCCTGCTGAAGAACGCCAACCGTATCGTGCTGGTCGGCATTGGTGCCTCGGGGCTGGTGGCGAAGGACTTCTCGTGGAAGCTGATGAAGATCGGCATCAGCGCGGTGGCCGAGCAGGATATGCACGCGCTGCTGGCCAGCGTGCAGGCGCTGGCGCCGGGCGACGTGCTGCTGGCGATCTCCTACACCGGTGAGCGGCGCGAGATCAATCTGGCGGCGCAGGAAGCCCAGCGCATCGGAGCCACGGTGCTGGCCTTTACCGGCTTTACCCCTAACACCCTGCAGCAGTCGGCGAGCCACTGCCTTTACACGGTGGCCGAAGAGCAGACCACGCGCAGCGCGGCGATCTCCTCCACTACCGCTCAGCTGGCGCTGACCGACCTGCTGTTTATGGCGCTGGTACAGCGCGATCCGGAACGCGCCTCCAGCCATATTCGCCACAGCGAAGCGCTGGTGAAGAAGCTGATTTAACTAACTTAAATACTTTAGCCTACTATTTATACAACTCAACTTACCAGACCGTCGCTATACGGATAGCGCGGTCTGCAGCGAAGAGACCAACAGCCAGGCCTCACATTAAACGGTACAGTTGATTCCGCATAATTGTGTCCTTAGCACCTGCAACAGGCGTGCTCCCGCGTCACTACCCCGTCTGCACCGACTTGCTGATTGAGGCCGATATCCACATCGTCATGTTCAAAGACAGGATATGTCTGAATGAACGATGCATGGCCCGTAGGCCCTTAGCCCAGTATCTGCAGGACTCTCCCGACTCATGAAAACTGTGATGATACACTTTGTAAAAAACAGGTGAACTTATTAAATAGAAAAAATGCCGCCCTGCCAGGGGCTCATAAAGTAAGTTGATTATTAAAAGTAAGAGCCCGGGTAAAGATATCAGCAAAGCCATTGAGAATAAATACAATGAAATTGCAAAAGAAATAGCAGAAGACATTCGTAACTTTCAAGGAAAAACCATAAGGAGTTATGATGATGCCATGAAATCCCTGCAGAAAATCATTGAAAACCCGTCAATGAAAATAAAATCATCTGACAAGGATGCGATTGTTAATGCTTTAAAAGGTTTCGATGCTAAAGATATGGCAGATAAGGTAGGTAAGCTTGGCAGATCATTTAATGTTGCCGGACTCATTTTAAAAGTAGATACAGTACGCCAGAAGTTTATCGAGGGTATTAAAACAGGTAACTGGGGGCCATTAGTACTGGAAGTAGAATCCTGGGTACTTAGCGGTATTGCGAGTACTATAGCATTAGGTGTTTTTTCTGCAGCTTTGGCTCCCTGGTTACTTGCGGCAGGGATGACAACTACAGCTGTAACTGTAGCAGGCATAATAGTTGTGGCTTTTCTGGCATCACTTATCGATGCTAAAGTAGCAGAGAAAATAAACAATGAATTGTTAAAACCTGCTTTTTGAAACCAAGAGGGCTCATCGCCCTCTCTTACTCATTTTGTACGTCATGAAAGGGATAAGAAACAGAGAATAAGTTAGAAATGATATAATAAAATGAACCACTGAAAAAAACAACAACAAAAAAAAGTCATTCACTGTGAATATTCTAATAAATCTTCCTGATGTCGAAATTTCATGATTGCAAAACAATGTTATATAAATATAGATAAAATAAAAAAAAGGATATAGGAAATTAGATAAAAAAATCGTTTTTCTTTCGACTTTAAATACCGGTGATATTTTGTTAAATGAAATTAAAAACCATACAATACCAAAAAATGGCGCAGTTTTGCTAAATGCACTCATTAAAATACTAAAAGGAATATTTTTAAGAGATATTATCGATGGTACGCCACCCATCATATTAAACACAATCTTAATAATTGAAGATTCTGAAAAAAAGTAGTAATAAAAATAAATTATAACTGAAAAAGCAAAAGAAAGAAAAACAAAAATCAAAAACATCATGTTGATTTCTCTAAATCCTTTTTTATCAACATTAACTACTTTCATAAAAAACGACCTCATGTATTATTAATAACAATCTAAATTATGCCACTTCGCACAGAAAGGATCTATTCAATTTAAAAAAATGGACAAACCAACCATTGGTGGAAAATTACATGCACCATTTCATCTCAAAAATCATATGGGGTAGTTCACTAAATTTGTGCCACATGACAGGAGGTAATATGAACACGAGATCGGTAAGAGATCTGTGGTACCCAATGAATCAGAAAAACTCCTTTTGGAAAAATGCTAAAACTGTCACCAGTTTTAGCTGACCACGAAAATAATCCGGCACAAACGGAACTGATAAGTACTTCACACATGCGGCAGATCAAAGGAGCATTTTCTTACTGTGTTACTGTTTTGTGTTGCTGCAAAGGTTTTTTCAAACGAACGATACTGTACATAATCACACCTTAGTATTCAGCGTGCGTTTTAGGGACAGATAGTAACTTATTTATTTTAATGTATTTTTTGGATAACTCATCACTATGTCTTTACTGATCACCCACCGCTGCATCAACTGCGATATGTGCGAACCCGAATGCCCGAACGCGGCAATTAGCTTTGGCGCGGAGTTCTACGAAATTGACGGCGATCGCTGTACCGAGTGCGTCGGCCACTACGAGGTGCCGACCTGCCAGCAGGTCTGCCCGATCGATAACACCATTATCAGCGATCCGCAGCGCGTGGAGGATAATGCACAGCTGTGGGAGAAATTCGTGATGCTGCATCATTCAACGGAGCTGGCCCGCTAAAGCAGTCAGCTTCGTCACAACAAAACGGCTGAACCTGCCGGCCAGCAGGTCAGCGAGTCAGCAAGTCAGCAAGTCAGCAAGTCAGCAAGTCAGCAAGCCTGTAAGATAAGCAATCACGTCAACTTAGGACGTCCTTAACTTTCAATAATCACCGTGGCACAGGCGTAGTGCCGCTCGTCGGCGAGCGTAACGTGGACGTGCGCCACGCCGAGCTTCTGCGCCAGCTCCTGCGCATGCAGGAAAAAGCGCAGCCCGGGTTTACCCAGTTCATCGTTATAGACTTCGAACTGGTTAAACGCCAGGCCACCGCGAATGCCGGTGCCGAAGGCTTTTGCCGCCGCCTCTTTGACCGCAAAGCGCTTGGCGAGAAAGCGCACCGGCTGCTGATGGGCCTGATACTGCGCCCACTCATTGGCGCTGAGCACCCGCTTTGCCAGCCGGTCGCCGGAGCGGGAGATCACCCCTTCAATGCGGGCGATCTCCACGATATCGGTGCCGAGGCCGAGGATCGCCATTAGCGACGCGCTTCGCGCAGCAGCTGTTTCATCTCCTGCACCGCCGCGGCCAGCCCGCTGAACACCGCGCGACCGATAATCGCGTGGCCGATATTCAGCTCAAAGATCTCCGGCAGCAGCGCGATGGCCTGCACGTTGTGGTAGGTCAGGCCGTGGCCGGCGTTAACCTTCAGCCCTTTGCCGGCCGCGTAGGTGGCCGCTTCGGCGATACGCGCCAGCTCCGCGTCACGCTGCGGTCCTTCCGGCGCTTCGGCGTAGGCACCGGTATGAATTTCAATATAAGGCGCACCGGCCGCCACCGCCGCGTCAATCTGCAGGCGATCGGCATCAATAAACAGCGACACCAGGATACCGGCGGCGCTGAGACGCGCGACCGCCGCCGTCACTTTTTCCTGCTGACCGGCGACGTCGAGGCCGCCTTCGGTGGTTACCTCTTCGCGTTTCTCCGGCACCAGGCAGCAGAACTGCGGCTGTACCTCAAGGGCGATCGCCACCATCTCATCGGTGACCGCCATTTCAAGGTTCATCCGCGTCTGAATAGTCTCACGCAGGATGCGCACGTCGCGATCGGTAATATGGCGGCGATCTTCGCGCAGGTGCACGGTAATGCCGTCCGCGCCCGCCTGCTCGGAGACAAATGCCGCCTGCACCGGGTCAGGATAATTTGTGCCGCGCGCGTTACGCACCGTGGCAACGTGATCGATATTAACGCCTAACAACAGTTCAGCCATGACGGTCCTCGGATGATCTTAGTGACTTCGGATTCTTGCAGCAGTGTACAACGTTCAGCGCGGACAGGGGTATGACCTGCGCCTATTCGTCGCCGGATGGTGCAGCGGCCGCGCGTTTTTTCGGCACAAACTGGCGGAACAGTTCGGTACTTTTCAGCGGCCGCCCGCCCAGGTAAGGTTTCAGCGCCATGCGGGTGAAGCGTTTGGCGGCGCGCAGGGTATCGGCGTCAGGAAATTCGCGCTGCCACAGCGCGCGCAGCTGCCGGCCGGTAAAGCTGCGGTGGCCGGTTACCAGGCTGGCGATGAAGCCCTTCTCTTCGCGGTAGCTGTAGGTCATACCGTCGGCCACTTCCTCGCCGCTACCGGCGCAGTGCAGAAAGTCGACGCCGTAGCCAAGGTGGCCAAGCATCGCCAGTTCAAAACGGCGTAAAGCGGGTTCGGGCGAATCGGCCGTGGCGGCCAGCGCCTGGATGCAGTGCAGGTAGTCGAAGAACAGTTCGCTGAAGGCGGTTTCGTGCTCCAGCACGCGGGAGAGCAGCTCGTTAACGTAGAGGCCGCAGTAGAGCGTGGTGCCGCTGAGCGGCAGCGCCAGCGATACCGGTTCGGCACCGCGCAGCGTTTTGACTTCACCGCGGCCGCCCCAGCGGACCAGCAGCGGCGTAAACGGCTGTAACGCCCCTTTCAGGCTGGAGCGTTTGGATCGGGCGCCTTTCGCCAGCACCCGTACCCGGCCATGCTGCTCAGAGAACAGATCGAGCAGCAGGCTGGTTTCGCTCCATGGCCGCGAGTGCAGGACAAAGGCGCGTTGCCAGCCGTCCATCAGGCTCAGAGGTCGTCGGTGTAGCCCAGGCTGCGTAAGGCGCGTTCATCATCCGCCCAGCCCGACTTCACTTTCACCCACAGCTCAAGGTGCACTTTCGCCTCGAACATCTCTTCCATATCGCGACGGGCTTCAATCCCGATGGTTTTGATTTTGGCCCCTTTGTTGCCAATCACCATCTTCTTCTGACCTTCGCGCTCCACGAGGATCAGGCCGTTGATATCGTAGCCGCCGCGCTCGTTGCTGACGAACTGCTCGATCTCAACCGTCACCGAATACGGCAGCTCGGCACCGAGGAAGCGCATCAGTTTCTCGCGGATGATCTCCGAGGCCATAAAGCGCTGCGAACGGTCGGTCACGTACTCTTCCGGGAAGTGGTGCTCCGCGGCCGGCAGCAGCTTGCGCACAATGCTGGCGATGGTATCGACGTTGTTGCCCTTCTCGGCAGAGATCGGCACCACGTCCATAAAGTTCATCTGCTCGCTGAGGAACTGCAGGTGCGGCAGCAGAATGCTTTTATCAGTGATGTTGTCGACCTTGTTGATCGCCAGCAGCACCGGCACTTTGCCATCTTTCAGCTTGTTCAGCACCATCTCGTCGTCCGGAGTCCAGCGGGTGCCTTCAACCACGAAGATCACCAGCTCGACGTCGCCGATCGAGCTGCTGGCGGCGCGGTTCATCAGGCGGTTGATCGCCCTTTTTTCTTCCATATGCAGGCCGGGGGTATCGACGTAGATCGCCTGATACGCCCCTTCCGTATGGATGCCCATAATGCGGTGACGCGTGGTCTGCGGCTTGCGCGAGGTAATAGAAATCTTCTGACCCAGTAACTGGTTCAGTAAGGTCGATTTACCGACGTTCGGGCGGCCGACGATAGCAATAAAGCCGCAATGGGTAGTTTGTTCGTTCATTCAATTCCCAGCTTAATCAGCGCCTGTTCGGCCGCTGCCTGCTCAGCTTTGCGACGGCTGGATCCGGTGCCCACCACCGGATCTGCCATACCGCTCACCTGGCAGTGAATAGTAAATTCCTGATCGTGCGCTTCGCCACGCACCTGCACCACCAGATAGGAGGGCAGCGGCAGATGGCGACCCTGCAGAAACTCCTGCAGACGCGTTTTTGGATCCTTTTGCTTATCTCCCGGGCTGATCTGCTCCAGACGGCTGGCGTACCAGCTGAGGATCAGTTGCTCGATGGTCTGGATGTCACTGTCGAGGAAGACGCCACCGATCAGCGCCTCCACGGTGTCAGCCAGAATCGATTCACGACGGTAGCCGCCGCTTTTCAGCTCGCCCGGTCCCAGGCGCAGACACTCGCCAAGGTCAAATTCCCGTGCCATCTCAGCCAGCGTGTTACCACGCACCAGCGTGGCACGCATGCGGCTCATATCGCCTTCATCCACGCGGGGAAAACGGTGATAGAGCGCGTTAGCAATGACGTAACTCAAAATCGAATCGCCGAGGAATTCCAGTCTTTCGTTATGCTTACTGCTGGCGCTGCGGTGGGTGAGCGCCTGCTGTAACAGGTCCTGATGAGTAAAAGTGTAGCCCAGCTTACGCTGGAGCTTGTTAATTACGATGGGGTTCATGCGTTACCAATTTCTGAATGCGTCAATTATGCTGCACACGGAACAGGGCTGAGCGTCGGGACCAACACAATCTGTTTCGTGTGCAGTGGCTCCCCGTTCGGGAAGCCAACCGTTAAATATCGTTTGCCGCCCGCAGGCGGCAGGCGGTTAGTGAATACCACCAATCCGGCTGAGACGGACGCCGGTCGGCCATTCACCTTCCTGTTTTTCGAAACTCATCCAGATCGCGGTAGCCTTACCGACCAGATTACGCTCCGGCACAAAGCCCCAGTAACGGCTGTCCGCGCTGTTATCGCGGTTGTCACCCATCATGAAGTACATGCCTTCGGGCACCACCCAGCTCGACTGCGGCTGTCCCGGCTGCTGGTAATAAGCACCCGGCTGGCTTGGCGCCTGGGTGACCAGCAGAATACGGTGCGTCACGTCGCCCAGGGTTTCATTGCGGGTGGCTAAACGCAGGCCGCCCTGCAGGGTTTCACCCTGTGGCTTCTGGAAGAACCCGTTGCCGGATTCATTGCCGCCGTAACCGTTGAAGGTCTGGATAAAGTCGCTCGGCTCAACGTCTGAGTAAGTGACCGCAAGTGCGCTGGTGCAGCTGGCGCTTGTGGTACAACCCGGAGCGATTGACACCGTTTTGCTCAGCGGATCGTAAGTCACCCGGTCGCCCGGCAGGCCGATCACCCGCTTAATGTAGTCCACGCTTGGGTCTTTCGGGTATTTAAATACCGCGATATCGCCGCGCTTAGGATGCCCGGTTGGGATCAGCGTGGTCTGGGTAATTGGATCTTTAATGCCGTAAGCGTACTTCTCCACCAGGATAAAGTCGCCGATCAGCAGCGTCGGCATCATCGAACCGGACGGGATCTGGAAAGGCTCATAAGCAAAAGAGCGCACGATAAACACAAAGAACAGCACCGGGAAAACCGACGCGGCGGTTTCCACCCAGCCCGGCTGTTTATCAGCCTTGCTCTGCTCTTCGCCGGCAGTCTGCGCCGCCGCGCGTTTCGCGCGACGAGCCGGTGCCCATTTGAACTTATCCACGCACCAGATAATACCGGTGATCAACGTCGCTATCGCCAGAATCAGGGCGAACATATTAGCCATTCCAGTTCCCTCACGGCCCCAAACGGGCCTTATTTACTCTCTTTACCCACGTGCAGAATGGCAAGGAACGCTTCCTGCGGCAGCTCAACGTTACCCACCTGCTTCATGCGCTTCTTACCGTCTTTCTGCTTCTGCAGCAGCTTTTTCTTACGGCTGACGTCGCCGCCGTAGCACTTGGCCAGCACGTTTTTACGCAGCTGTTTTACGGTAGAACGGGCAATGATGTGTGCGCCGATCGCTGCCTGAATTGCAATATCAAACTGCTGGCGTGGGATCAGCTCTTTCATCTTCTCTACCAGTTCACGGCCACGGTACTGCGAGTTGTCACGGTGGGTGATCAGCGCCAGCGCATCCACGCGCTCGCTGTTGATCAGCACGTCGACGCGCACCATATCAGAGGCCTGGAAGCGTTTGAAATTGTAGTCCAGCGACGCGTAACCGCGTGAGGTGGACTTCAGACGGTCAAAGAAGTCGAGCACCACTTCGGCCATCGGGATTTCATAGGTCAGCGCCACCTGGTTACCGTGGTAAACCATGTTGGTCTGCACGCCGCGTTTTTCGATACACAGGGTGATCACGTTGCCGAGGAACTCCTGCGGCAGCAGCATATGACACTCGGCGATCGGCTCGCGCAGCTCAAGGATGCTGTTCAGCGCCGGCAGTTTGCCCGGGCTGTCAACGTAGACCACGGCACCGTCGGTGGTTTCAACTTCGTAGACCACGGTCGGTGCGGTGGTGATCAGCTCCAGGTCGTACTCGCGCTCCAGACGCTCCTGGATGATCTCCATGTGCAGCAGGCCGAGGAAGCCACAGCGGAAGCCGAAGCCCAGCGCGGTGGAGCTTTCCGGCTCGTAGAACAGTGAGGCGTCGTTGAGGCTCAGCTTGCCGAGCGCGTCGCGGAAGGCTTCGTAATCGTCAGAGCTGATCGGGAACAGGCCGGCGTAAACCTGCGGCTTCACTTTTTTGAAGCCTGGCAGCGCTTTTTCCGCCGGGTTACGTGCCAGGGTCAGCGTATCACCGACCGGCGCGCCGAGGATGTCTTTGATCGCACAGACCAGCCAGCCCACTTCGCCGCAGTTCAGCACGTCGGTATCAACGCGCTTCGGCGTGAAGATGCCCAGACGGTCAGCGTTATAGGTCTGACCGGTACTCATTACCTTAATTTTTTCGCCCTTGCGCAGGGTACCGTTCTTTATACGCACCAGCGACACTACGCCCAGGTAGTTATCGAACCAGGAGTCGATAATCAGCGCCTGCAGCGGGCCTTCAGGATCGCCTTCCGGCGGCGGGATGTCGCGCACCAGGCGCTCCAGCACGTCAGGCACGCCAACGCCGGTTTTCGCCGAGCAACGCACCGCGTCGGTAGCATCAATGCCGACAATATCTTCAATTTCCTGCGCCGCACGATCGGGATCGGCCGCCGGCAGGTCAATTTTGTTCAGAACCGGCACCACTTCCAGATCCATTTCCATCGCGGTGTAGCAGTTTGCCAGGGTCTGCGCTTCCACGCCCTGCCCGGCATCCACCACCAGCAGCGCGCCTTCGCAGGCCGCCAGCGAACGGGACACTTCATAGGAGAAGTCCACGTGGCCTGGGGTGTCGATAAAATTGAGCTGGTAAGTTTCACCGTTCTGCGCGTGATAATCGAGGGTCACGCTTTGCGCTTTGATGGTGATGCCGCGCTCGCGTTCTAAATCCATTGAATCCAGAACCTGTGCAGCCATTTCACGTTCGCTCAGGCCACCGCAAATCTGAATCAGACGGTCGGAGAGCGTGGATTTACCGTGGTCGATGTGCGCGATGATTGAAAAGTTTCTTATGTGCTTCATTTATATGGATTTTTTCGCATCAGGAAATGTTGAAATTCGCATGGTGGGTAGCGCTATGGGCTCATACCGCGATCGATTACGATGACCCCACCAATAATATGTGTCGCATCTTACACTGTTAGCCACCCAGGCGAAAGAATACAAGGTAACTTCTCCACGACATATCAACGGGGTGGAAACAGTACGGCAAACGAGAGTATCGCGATGCGTCGCTGTGGGATCGGTTCAGGAAGCCGTGATGCAGCGGTGTAAATGACTGGAGCGAAATGTCTGACCTGGGTGCGGTGTCTGCGGCAGCGATGAGCAACCGGAGACACCGCGCGAACTCAGGCATCGGTGATGACGCTAATCGCATCCGGCGGCAGCGCGACGCTGAGGATCACCGGCTGGTAAGCGGCGGCCCGGCCAAGCAGGCCGGAGATACCTCTGGCGACGATAAAGCCGCCCGTGCCACCCAGCAGCGCGCCGCTGGCCGCCGCCAGATCGCTGTGAAACAGCAGCTGGAACAGGCCGGCGACGATAAACAGCCCCAGCAGAGGTGTCATATAGACCAGCAGCGCGGAGCTGAGCAGGCTGGCTTCGGCAATGCCCAGTTCGATTCGCTGGCCAGGGATCAGCGGCTCGGCGCTGGCCACGGTCATCACGTGGGCGTTTTTCGGCCCCAGCTTGTTGAGCATATGGCTACCGCAACCTTTACGGGCAGAGCAGCTGCTGCAGGAGGTTTTTATTTCGGAGTGCAACGTGGCGACGCCGTTTTGCCACGAAACCACCGTGGCCCATTCTCTCATCATGGTGCGGTACCTAAAGTAATGCTGTCAGCGATGCGTTTGGCCGTGGCCGGCGGCAGTTCGCCGACCACGGTGATCTCCGCATTATTACGCACAACCGTCTGCACCGTACGACGCCCGGTGCGCAATTGCTGCGGTGCGCTGTTTTTATCGGCCATGGTGACGTTCACCGAGAAGCTGAACAGGCCGTCAGAGTAGAGACGCGACTCCACCGGACGGTTCAGCGACGGCAGCTGGCGGCGGTTCTGCGCCACCTGTTTCATGCCGGCGGGCAGCCAGCCGGTCTGCCAGTTGAACTTCACCTGGCTGCCGGCCGGTACCGCCAGCACCGGCGGCATCTGCGCGGTTTCCAGCCCGGCCATCGCCTTACTGACGCCCTGGTCGACGGCGAAGCTGATCACCCGGTACTGTTCGAGGGTTTCGCCGTCGCGATCCAGCAGGTCGATGCGCAGTGGCAGCTTAGTGTCGCTGTCCAGCCACACCATGTAGCCGTACTGGGTGCCGTCGCGCGAGACGATGCGGATCATCTCACACAGCTGGTCAGCCATGCGCATACGGCCAACCGGCACAAAATCGTAGCTGGCGGCCAGCTTCTGAAAATCGGCATACACCAGCGCCGGCAGAGAATCCACGATGTGGTCGCCGGTCATGGTGAAGGGCTCCAGCCCCGGTTCAAAATAGCTGATTTCGCTACCGCGCTGTATGATCTCACGACGCTCATCATCCATCTGCAGCAGCTGGGCGTAGGTTTTATTGCCGATTACCGCATGGCGATAGCGCAGAGATTCGATCCCCAGGCGGGAAACGTTGATATAGGCGAATTCATAACTGAGGGACTGGCTGGCCTGTTCCATCTGCTGTAACAGCGCCGCAGGCGCGGTTTGCGCCGGGGCGACAGTAGAGTAAATCAGGCCACCAGCCAGCAGGCTGACGGCACACAAAAGTTGCTTCATTACTGCTGCTGCATTCCTAACGACTGATTACCAGGGACCTGGGCAGCGGCCTGCTGTTCAGGGTTTTGATCTAGCTTCAGCTGGTCAGCGTGCAGGCGGCGCTGCAGTTCGTAATCCTGCAGCAGCGCATTGACGCGGCGGCGCTGGTCCTGCACCTGCTGGTTAGCCCCGCTGCTGATGGCGTTATCCGCCGGCACGCCAAGGCTGACCGGCGAGGCCTGGCCCATGATCGGCAGGGTGTTAAACGCCGGGGTGTCCGCAGACTGCTGCACCGGCTTATTGTACTGCTGCACGCCAACGATCACCGCCAGCGACACGCAGGCCGCCAGGCCAACCTGAGTAATTTGTGCCGCCCACGGGCGAACGCGTCCCCAGAATGGCATTGCGGCAGCTTCAGCCGGCTTCGGCTGCTCTTCCGCAATCAGATGCGTAATGCGCTGTGCAGGTTCTTGCTCGATTGCTGCCATCACGCGGTCAGCGATATCAAAATTGAGCAGCTGTGGCACATCACCGCGGAGTGTATCGCGGATCAGATGATAGCTTTCCCAATTTTTTTGGAGTGATGCGTCTTGTGATAATTCAGCCAGCAGCTGGTTATCAACGCTCTCACCGTCCATCAGAGCGGAAAGTTGTTCTTTCTGCATGCCTCAATACCCTTCCTGTGTCCGCTATCGCTAGCGTTGGATAAGCGGTTGAATTTTATTATCGATAGCTTCACGGGCCCGAAAGATTCGTGAACGTACGGTGCCTACCGGGCAGTCCATGATAACGGCTATCTCTTCATAGCTGAGACCATCAAGCTCGCGCAGGGTAATCGCCATACGCAAATCTTCGGGTAGAGACTCGATGGTACGAAAAACAATTTGTCTCAGCTCTTCTGACAACATTAAGTTCTCAGGGTTCGAAATTTCTTTCAGTGCCCCCGCACTTTCAAAGTTTTCAGCGTCGATCGCATCGACATCGCTGGACGGCGGGCGGCGGCCCTGGGCAACCAGGTAATTTTTGGCCGTGTTGACGGCAATCCGGTAGAGCCAGGTATAGAAAGCGCTATCACCCCGGAACGACTCCAGCGCGCGATAGGCCTTAATAAACGACTCCTGAACTACGTCAGGTACATCTCCTGAGGGAACATAGCGGGAAACCAGACTGGCTACCTTATGCTGGTAACGGATTACCAGTAAATTGAATGCCTTCTGATCGCCTTTTTGTACCCGTTCAACGAGGACCTGATCCGTTATCTGCTCGCTCATCCGAGGTAAGGTCTCCCCAAATCATTTTCCACGCGTAACTGAACTCCCAGTGTAAACCCACTATCTTTTTTTTCGAGCAAGCAGGGGTTTTGAGTCAGGTATCTCTGGTTAGTTCCGTTACGCCATTATTTTTGTGATGCCACAGGTGCGCTTTTGCAGAAGGGCTGACTTTTTTATGCATTTTAGCCGTTCTGCTGGCCACTGCTGCGCTTCACCCCGCACCCGGTGGGGAGCAGGCGTGGCATTGACGCCGCAGAGTAACGCAACAGGCCCCATTTTTCACCCTCTAATCTTGTTGATTTACCACGGTTCACCATAGTAAACGTCACTCAGCAGATAATAGCATTCTGCAGCCGTTTTGCCGGGGCGAGGCTGTGCCACGCCCTGAAACGGCGGGGTGACTGCTGAAAAAAAAGCCATGTTCCCGCGCCACAATGGGTGTTATGCTCAGCAAACAACCTGTTTAGTAAATTAAACAACATGACCCAGACCTCTGAATACTGCTGTGACGTACTGATTATTGGCAGCGGCGCGGCCGGGCTGTCGCTGGCGCTGCGCCTGGCGGAACGCCACCAGGTGACCGTGCTGAGTAAGGGGCCGCTCAGCGAAGGCTCAACCCTCTACGCGCAGGGCGGAATTGCGGCGGTGTTTGATGAAACCGACAGCATTGAGTCCCACGTTGAGGACACGCTGATCGCCGGAGACGGGCTGTGCGAACGCGAAGCGGTGGCGTTTATTGCCGGCAACGCGCGCCACTGTGTGCAGTGGCTGATCGACCGCGGCGTGCCCTTTGACCGGGATATGACCGAGAACGCCCCGTCACTCTACCATCTGACCCGCGAGGGCGGGCACAGCCACCGCCGCATCCTGCACAGCGCCGACGCTACCGGCAGAGCAGTGGAAACTACCCTGGTCAGCCAGGCGTTAAGCCACCCGAATATTCGCGTGCTGGAGCGCAGCAACGCCGTCGACCTGATCGTCTCCGATAAACTCGGCCTGCCCGGTGAGCGGCGGGTGGTCGGCGCGTGGGTGTGGAACCGTAATCTGGAAGTGGTCGAGCGCTGCGCGGCGCGGGCGGTGGTGCTGGCCACCGGCGGCGCTGCCAACGTCTATCAGTACAGCACTAATCCGGACGTCGCCTCCGGCGACGGCATCGCCATGGCGTGGCGCGCCGGCTGCCGGGTGGCCAACCTGGAATTTAATCAGTTTCACCCCACCTGCCTGTTCCACCCCGAGGCGCGCAACTTCCTGCTGACCGAGGCGCTGCGCGGCGAGGGGGCGCGGCTGCTGCGCCCGGACGGCACGCGCTTTATGCCGGAGTTTGACCCGCGCGGCGAGCTGGCCCCGCGCGATATCGTGGCGCGTGCCATCGATCATGAGATGAAGCGGCTGGGTGCCGACTGCATGTATCTGGATATCAGCCACCAGCCGGCGGACTTTATCCGCGCCCACTTCCCGACCATCTGTGAAAAGCTGCTGACGCTGGGCTTCGATCTCACCCGCCAGCCGATCCCGATCGTGCCCGCCGCCCACTACACCTGCGGCGGGGTGATGGTCGACCGGCGCGGGCGCAGCGACGTTAACGGGCTGTATGCGATCGGCGAGGTGAGCTATACCGGGCTGCACGGCGCGAACCGGCTGGCCTCCAACTCGCTGCTGGAGTGCCTGGTGTACGGCTGGTCGGCGGCGGAGGATATCGGCCAGCGGCTGGCCGAGACGCCGCTGGTCAGCGACCTGCCCGCGTGGGATGAGAGCCAGGTAGAGAACGCCGACGAGCGGGTGGTTCTTCAGCATAACTGGCACGAGCTGCGGCTGTTTATGTGGGACTACGTCGGCATCGTGCGTACCACCCGGCGGCTGGAGCGCGCGCTGCGGCGCATCGCCCTGCTGCAGCATGAAATCGACGAGTATTACGCCCATTTCCGCATCTCTAACAACCTGCTGGAGCTGCGCAATCTGGTGCAGGTGGCGGAGCTGATGGTGCGCTGTGCGCTGGCCCGCAAGGAGAGCCGCGGGCTGCACTTTACCCTCGACTACCCCGCCACGCTCGACGACATCAGCCCGACCATTCTTAGCCCCGATCAGCGAAACAGATAGAAGTCGCGGGTCAGGCTGCAGTGCGCCTCAGAATAGTGGTTATCCGCGCCGCGGATGGTCATGCGGTCCAGCAGCTGTTCGCCGGGAGTAGGTGACAGCGCCAGCAGCACGCGGTTCGGCGGGCGGGTGTCGTTATCCGCCACGTCGGTGCGAAAACGCAGGTGCCAGCCGCGCTGCTGCGCCAGCGCCACCAGACGGCTGCCGGCGTCTTCCGGCAGCACCACGCAGAAAAACCCCTCTTCGGCGATCAGGTTCTCGGCGCAGGTCAACAGCGCCTCATGGGTCAGCGTGGTGGTCGAGCGGGCGGCGGCGCGCTCGTCGCTGGCGCAGGCCGACCCCGGCGTAAAGTAAGGCGGATTGCTGACGATCAGCGAATAGCGATGCGCGCACTGCTGCGCCCAGCTGAGGATATCCGCCTGATGCACGCTGACCCGCGACGGCCACGGCGAGGCGGCAACGTTCTCCTGCGCCTGCCCGGCGGCGGCCGGATCCAGCTCAACCGCATCGATCTGCACGTCGGCGGCGGTACGCTGCGCCAGCATCAGCGCGATCAGCCCGCTGCCGGAGCCAATATCCAGCACCCGCTGCACGCCGGCCACCGGTGCCCAGGCACCGAGCAGCACGCCCTCGGTGCCGACCTTCATAGCACAGCGATCGTGGGCGATAAAAAATTGTTTAAAGGTGAAACCGTTAGCGCGCAGCGCGGCTTTCTGTGGAGACATTTGACTGACCTGAAAGAGAAACGGCGCTAGCATAGGACAATCTGCGGCGAAGGAAAAGTCATTAACCCGCGACAAACAGATGAAGATCGCGTTCAATCTGTCTATAATCAGCGCCCCAAACTGAGGAAGACCATGACTGTAACCACTTTTTCCGAACTCGAACTCGACGAGAGCCTGCTGGAAGCCCTGCAGGAAAAAGGCTTCACACGCCCTACTGCCATTCAGGCCGCGGCGATCCCGCCAGCACTGGAGGGTCGCGACGTTCTGGGTTCGGCACCAACCGGTACAGGCAAAACCGCGGCCTATCTGCTGCCCGCGCTGCAGCACCTGATCGACTTCCCGCGTAAAAAATCCGGCCCGCCGCGCATTCTGATCCTGGTTCCGACCCGCGAACTGGCGATGCAGGTCGCCGATGACGCGCGCGCGCTGGCGAAAAATACCCATGTGGATATCGCCACCATCACCGGCGGCGTGGCCTATATGAACCACGCCGAAGTGTTCAGCGAGAACCAGGATATCGTGGTCGCCACCACCGGACGCCTGCTGCAGTACATTAAGGAAGAGAACTTTGACTGCCGCGCGGTTGAAACGCTGATCCTTGATGAAGCGGACCGCATGCTGGACATGGGCTTCGCCCAGGATATCGAAACCATTTCGGCCGAAACCCGCTGGCGCAAGCAGACCCTGCTGTTCTCCGCCACGCTGGAAGGCGAAGCGATCAAAGACTTTGCCGAGCGCATCCTGAAAGAACCGGTTGAGATCGAAGCCGACCCGGCGCGCCGCGAACGTAAGAAGATCCAGCAGTGGTACTACCGCGCGGATGACTACAAACACAAAGTCGCGCTGCTGCTGCACCTGCTGAAGCAGGAGGAAGTGACCCGTTCGGTGATCTTCGTGCGTAAGCGCGAGCGGGTGCACGAGCTGTGCGGCGTGCTGCGCGAGGCCGGCATCAACAACAGCTACCTGGAAGGGGAGCTGGTGCAGGCCAAGCGTAACGAAGCGATCAAACGCGTGGAAGATGGCCGGGTTAACGTGCTGGTCGCCACCGATATCGCCTCACGCGGCATCGATATCGATGACGTCAGCCACGTGTTCAACTTCGATTTGCCGCTGACCGCCGACGTCTACCTGCACCGCATCGGCCGTACCGGCCGCGCCGGTAAGAAAGGCATCGCAATTTCACTGGTGGAAGCGCACGATCAGCTGCTGCTCGGCAAAATCAGCCGCTACATCAACGAGCCGCTGAAGTCGCGTACCGTTGATGAGCTGCGCCCGGTGACCCGCGCGCCGAGCGAAAAGCTGCAGGGCAAGCCGTCGAAGAAAGTACAGGCCAAACGCCAGCAAGAGAAAGACAAGAAGAAAGCGGAAGAGAAGCCGCGCGTTAAGGAGCGTCACCGCGACACCAAGAACATTGGTAAGCGCCGCAAACCTGCCGCTGCAAAAACCGACGGCGCGAAGTAATCTCTCCGCCTGAAGGCATCACGCCCTTCCCTGCACCGTACGGTTCCGTCCGGTGACCTGACGGGAGGAGCAGCCCGGCCTGTGCCGCGCGGTTCCCCCCGTTTTTTTTATTACAGCATGCTGTCCTGTTACGCGGCGGCGTTATCCTCACACGCCGTTAAGCGAGCCGATCTTTATCCCGCAGACGATGCTGTTAACCGACGGCGTTATCCCCACACGCCGTTGAGCGAGCCGATCTTTATTCCGCAGACGATGCTGTTAACCGGCTGCATTATCCTCACAGGCCGTTGAGCGAATCGGTCGAGCTTCATCTTGTGGAGACTGACCGCTGCTGTTCAGCTTGTTCACCCGCCAGCTGAACAGCAGCGTGCTGGCCAGCGCCAGCGCCGCGACGCCGACGGCCCCATACAGCAGCAGGCCGCTAAAACCGTCAGCCAGCGCCCGGCTGGCAACCCCTTGCGGGAGAGCGACCACCGCACCACCGGCGATACGCTCCGCCAGCGCGGCGGCATCCCCGACCTCCGGCAGCGTCCGCCGCAGGCTGGCGTTAATCCCGGCCACCAGCAGGCTGCCCATCAGCGCGATATTGACCGCCAGGGTGATCAGCCGGGCGCTGATATCAATGCCCGAGGCCATGCCGGCGCGGTCGCCGGGCACCGAGCCGGTAGTGGTGTTGGTGACCGGCGTATTGGTCAGCCCCAGCGCCGCGCCGGCGATCAGCGCCCCCGGCAGCAGGCTGAGCTGCAGCGCGACGGCGAGGTACATCAGCATAAAGCCGACGGCGATGGCGAACAGGCCCAGCGGGATGGTCTTCTCAGCGCCGTAGCGGGCGGTGAGCTTCTCGCCCAGCGGCGGCATCAGCAGCGTCGGCAGCGTATAGGCCAGCAGCGCCAGCCCGGTCTCCACGTTGCCGTACCCCTGCCCGCTCTGATACCAGATCGGCAGATAGATCATCAGCGGCCAGAAGCTGAAGTTCATCCCCACCGAGCCCATCAGCGCGCCGGAAAAGCGGCGAATGCGGAACACGCTGAAGTCGAACATCGGGTGCGGATGCCGCCGTTCAATGCGGATAAACGCCAGCCCGCTGACCGCCGTCAGCAGCAAAATCCCCCAGGCGTAAGCGCTCTGCCAGCCGAGGCTGCTGCCCTGGGTAATCAGGTAAGTGGCCCCCATCACCGTCAGCGACAGGGTCAGCAGCCCGGCGAGATCGAGCTTTTGCGCCTGGGCGTCGCGCGACTCCACAACGTTTTTCGCCGCCAGCAGCAGCGTGACCACGGCGATAAACACATGCACCAGAAACACCCACTGCCAGCTGAACCACGCCACCAGCAGCGCGCCAACGATCGGACCAAAGCCCAGCCCGAGGCCGAAGGTGATCCCCCAGGCGGCAAACGCCCGGCTGCGCGCACGGCCCTCAGGGAACTGGGTGGCGAGGATGGCGATCAGGCAGGTCAGCATCGCGCCGCCGCTCAGCCCCTGCAGGAAGCGGCCGACGATCAGCCAGCCGACGCTGCCGGCCAGCCCGCACAGCAGCGAGGTCAGGCCGAACGCCGCTATGGCGATCATAAACACCCGCCTGCGGCCAAAGCGGTCGGCCAGCGTGCCGGTCGCCATCAGCACCGTGGTGCAGGCCAGCGTGTAGGCGTTCATCACCCACTGTAGCTCGCGGAAGCTGGCGTGCAGCTGCTGCTCCAGCACCGGCGAGATCACCGGCACGCTGGAGATCTCCAGCCCCGACATCAGCGCCGCCAGACAGACGGCGATCAGAGCCAACATATTTTTCATCATACAATCCTGGAAACGAAAACAGGCTGCCAGCATGAAAGATTCGCGGCGCGGTGGAAATGCGCGGGTATGCCATGTATCGTCAAGATTATGCCAACCTGACGATGATTCGCGAGATGACAACCTTCCCGTCCGCCCGCCCGCAGCCCGCCTGTTTCCCTGCCCCGCTTAACCGGCGGCTGGTGTTACTGACCTATGAGTGCCTGTGCACCTTTGAATTTGGTACGGCGGTAGAGGCCTTTGGCCGCGCCGATGAGGTCACCGGCGCGCCGCTGTATGAGCTGTGCGTGGCCGCAGCGGAAGAGCGGGCGTTCGCCGCGCAGGGCGGCGTGCGGGTGATGGTCGACGGCGGGCTGGAGCAGCTGGCCGGGGCCGGCACCATCGTGATACCCGGCTGGCGCAGCATCCACGATACGCCCCCCGCCCCGCTGATCGCCGCGCTGCAGCAGGCGCACCGGGCGGGCAGCCGCATCGTCGCCATCTGTGCGGGCAGCTTTGTGCTGGCGGCCGCCGGTCTGCTGGACGGCAAACGGGCCACCGCCCACTGGAACAGCACCGAGGTGCTGGCGCAGCGCTTCCCCCGCGTGCAGGTGGAGCACGGGATGATTTACGTCGATGAGGGCAGCATTATCACCTCGGCCGGCGGCGCGGCCGGCGTTGACCTGTGCCTGTACCTGATCCGCCGCGACTACGGCATTGACGTAGCCAACCGCACCGCGCGGCGGATGGTGACGCCGCCGCTGCGCGAAGGCAGCCAGCCGCAGTTTTTGCAGCAGCCGGTGGCAAAGTCACCGAAAACGCTGGCCCCGCTGCTGGACGATCTGCGCAGCCATCTCAACACGCCGAGGGTGATTGAGCAGCTGGCCGCGCGCGCGGGCATGAGTCGCCGCACCTTCCTGCGCCGTTTTCAGGACGCCACCGGCACCACGCCGGGCGAGTGGATGCTGAAGGTGCGGCTGGAGAGAGCCTGCGCCCTGCTGGAAGGCAGCGGGCTGAGCATTGACCGGGTGGCGGAACAGGCCGGCTTCGGCTCCGCCGGCGCGCTGCGCCATCACTTTCGCCAGCAGCTGGGCACCACGCCCACCGCGTGGCGCAGGCAGTTTCACGCGCGCGGCGCGGTGGCCTGACCGGCCAGCGTCTGGCAGGTTAACCAGCCCCGTGCGTGCGATAACCTGAACCGCCAGCGTCTGGCAGATTAACCCAGCTCCGTCCGTGCGATAACCCGACCTGCCTGCGTCTGGCAGGTTAACCAGCGGGCCGACGCGGGGCGTAGCCGAAAAACGGCACCGCAGGCGCTGCCCCGATGCGGGCAGCACTCGCGATGCCGTACAGGTTGTGGCGTGGTTAGCGCCCGGGCTTACAGGCTTTCGGTAAAGGTACGGGTAATCACATCACGCTGCTGTTCCGGCGTCAGCGCGTTAAAACGCACCGCATAGCCGGAGACGCGAATGGTCAGCTGCGGGTATTTTTCCGGATCCTTGACCGCCTCTTCCAGCGTTTCACGGCTCAGCACGTTGACGTTCAGGTGCTGCCCTCCCTCAATCTTCACCTGTGGCTTCACCTCCAGCGGCAGCTCACGGTACTCGATCGGGCCGAGTTCGGCGATCGCCACCAGCTGGTCCTGCTGGTAACCGGCTCTGGCGCACAGGCAACGCGCCTGCTCGCTGTCGCTGTCCAGCAGCCAGAACGAGTTGAGCAGGTCCTGATTGCTGGCGTGGGTAATTTGAATTCCGCTAATCATCTTAATCCTCCGGGCCGGGCGGCAGCGGAGGCATTCCGCCACCGTCATTCTGCGGCCAGTGTGTTGAGCCTACCTGTATACCAGCCCGCCGCCCGCGGCGTTTTGACGCAAATCAATCTGTCCCGCTCAGGCAAACCACGTTAAGCTAGCCGGATTGTTTTTGATAAGGAGAGGGTAATGGTCAATACCATGACCTGGCACGACGTGCTGGCTGAGGAAAAAGAGAAACCTTACTTCCGTGAAACCCTGGCGAAGGTGAGCGCGGAGCGGGCGGCGGGTAAGACCGTCTACCCGCCGCAGAAGGACGTGTTTAACGCCTTCCGCCTGACCGAACTGGGCGCGGTAAAGGTGGTGATTCTGGGCCAGGATCCGTATCACGGCCCGAACCAGGCGCACGGGCTGGCGTTTTCAGTGCTGCCCGGCGTGGCCGTACCGCCGTCGCTTGTGAATATGTATAAAGAGCTGGTTACCGATATACCCGGCTTCGAACGGCCGAACCACGGCTTCCTCGAGAGCTGGGCGCGCCAGGGCGTGCTGCTGCTCAACACCGTGCTGACGGTGGAAGGCGGCCAGGCGCATTCGCACGCCAAATTCGGCTGGGAGACCTTTACCGACAACGTGATCGCCACCATCAACCAGCATCGCGAAGGCGTGGTGTTCCTGCTATGGGGCTCGCACGCGCAGAAGAAGGGCAGCATTATCGACCGCCAGCGCCACCACGTGCTGCAGGCGCCGCACCCGTCGCCGCTTTCGGCCCACCGCGGCTTCTTCGGCAGCGGGCACTTCTCGCAGGCCAACCGCTGGCTGAGCGAACACGGCGAAACGCCGATTGACTGGCAGCCGGTACTGCCGGAATAATTCCACAAAATTTCAACGGATCCAGATACCAAGATGACAAAACTAACCTTACAAGAGCAGATGCTTAAAGCCGGCCTGGTCTCCAGCAAGAAAGTGGCCAAGGTGCAGAGAACCGCCAAAAAATCCCGCGTGCAGGCGCGTGAGGCGAGAGAGGCGGTGGAAGAGAATAAAAAATCCCAGCAGGAGCGTGACAGGCAGCTGAGCGAGCAGCAGAAGCAGGCGACGCTGGCGAAAGAGTTCAAAGCCCAGGTTAAGCAGCTGATTGAGATGAACCGCATCAGCATCAACAAAGGCAGCATCGATTTTAACTTCACCGACGGCAACCTGATTAAAAAAATCGCCGTCGATAAGCCGACCCAGACGCAGCTGATTAACGGCCGCCTCGCCATCGCGCGCCTGACGGTGGACGGCAGCGCTGACAGCCACTACGCGATCATCCCGGCCATCGTCGCCGAAAAAATCGCCCAGCGCGATGCCAGCAGCATCGTGTTACACAGCGCGCTGACCGAGGAACAACAGGATGAAGACGATCCGTACGCCGACTTTAAGGTGCCAGACGATCTGATGTGGTAAGCAAAGGCGTGGTCTGCGCCGGCATTGTGTTTTACACTATGTGCCGTAATAACCGATCAGATTAACTCTATAAGTAGGCAACAATGGCGATGAACGGAACGATCACAACCTGGTTTAAAGATAAAGGTTTTGGCTTTATCAAAGATGAAAACGGCGATAACCGTTATTTTCATGTGATCAAGGTCGCCAACCCGGAGCTGATTAAGAAAGATGCGGCGGTGACTTTTGAGCCGACCACCAACAACAAAGGCTTATCTGCCTTTGCGGTGAAGGTGGCGGCAGAAGGTAAGTACATCTACATTGCCGGCGAGCGCCTGAAGCTCACCTCGATCAAGTCTTATCTGGTCTACAGCGAAGAGGTGCCGGCCGATCCTCGCATCGATAAAGAGAACACCGTGCTGTCGGTGGGTCTGCTGATGAGCAACATCCGGCCAAAAGCCGAAGCCGCTGCCGACGCTGCCGAAGAGATGCGCACGCTCAAAAAGCTGGCGATCACCACCTTCCAGGGCACCACGCTGATCTTCTCACAGGATGAGATCGACGTGGATGCCACGGTAAAAATGCTCAAGATCTGATTTCGCCGATCCGACGCACTAGCGGCCTGCTGCACCAAGCTTTGCAGCAGGCCAGCTGCGTACACCGTGTCGCTGCGCATGCCCACCGCCTACATTAAACCTTGCTAATAGTTTCCTGTCCGCTGTCCCTTGCTCCTCGTTCTCTGTTCCTTGCTTTCCCTGTTCCCTGTTCCCTGTTCCCTGTTCCCTGTTCCCTGTTCCCTGTTCCCTGTTCCCTGTTCCCTGTTCCCTGTTCCCTGTTCCCTGTTCCCTTATTGCACGCTCCCCGATCTACGCTTCAACGATTATTTACATTTCCTCACCTAAAAACGTGAGATTGCTCACTGATGCGTATCAAGTTTTCCCTACTGGTGCCGATGCAATCAGCAAGAGAAGCCACCCGATGCTTCCTGTTAAGTCCAACCTTAGGGAAAACCTGCAATGTCATTCGTTAAAAATATGCGCGTCGGCGCGCGGCTCGGTGCCGCGTTCGGCCTGGTCATCCTGCTGTTAATCATCGTCAGCGCTACCGCGGTGAATAAAATCAACCATATCAATCAGACCATCGACAGCATCGTCAACGATCGCTACGCCAAAGTGCGGCTGGCGTTTGAGGTGCGCGACGGGGTGAACGATCAGATTAAATTCCTGCGCGGGCTGGTGCTGGATACCGGCAACGAGGCGGGCAATACCAAGCGCTTTGCACAGATGGAGCAGTCCATCGCGCGAACTAACGCGGCGATCGATCGCATCGCGGCGCTGCAGACCTCCGTGGTCGGCAAAAAGAAAATTCAGGCGGTAAAGGACGCGGCTGCGTCATATGATATCGCGCGCGACCAGCTGGCGGTGCTGGTGCGCAGCGGCGATGTGGCGGCGGCGAAAGAGTTTGTGCTGCGCAGCATCACCACCTCGCAGAACGCCTTCCTCGATGTGGTGGTCAGCTTTGCCGACTCCCAGTCACAGCAGCTGCAGCAGGAGGGAAAAACCGCGGTGGCCGACGCCGGCACCGCAATTAAGGTGACGCTGTTCTTCTCGGCGATGGCGATTATCGCCGCCGTGCTGCTGGGCGTGTTCCTGACCCGTTCGATCGTGCGCCCGCTGCGTGAAGCGGTCACGGTGGCGGAGAACGTTGCCGCCGGCGATCTGCGCACCACCATTACCGTGCACTCGGCGGATGAGACCGGCCAGCTGATGCAGGCGCTGAAAAATATGAACGCCAACCTGCTGCAGATCGTCAGCGAAGTGCGCTCCGGCACCGACCTGATCGCCACCGCCTCCGGCCAGATCTCCGCCGGCAATCTGGACCTCTCCTCCCGCACCGAGCAGCAGGCCAGCTCGCTGGAGGAGACCGCCTCAGCGATGGAGCAGATGACCGCCACGGTCAGGCTCAACGCCGACAACGCCCGCCAGGCCAACGCGCTGGCGGCGCAGGCCTCTCAGGTCGCCACCGCCAGCGGCGACGCCGTGCGTCAAGTGGTCAGCACCATGGAGATGATTAACGGTTCGTCGCGCAAGATCGTCGATATCATTAGCGTGATTGACGGCATCGCCTTCCAGACCAATATCCTCGCGCTGAACGCGGCGGTGGAAGCGGCGCGCGCCGGTGAGCAGGGCCGCGGCTTTGCCGTGGTGGCCTCAGAAGTGCGTAGCCTGGCGCAGCGCTCGGCCTCGGCGGCGAAAGAAATTGCGCAGCTGATCGAAGATTCGGTGGCGAAAGTGGATCAGGGTGGCCGCCAGGTGGCGACCGCCGGCTCAACCATGGATGAGGTGCTGGCCAGCGTCAACAACGTCACGGCGATTATGGCGGAGATCTCCAGCGCCAGCGCCGAGCAAAGCAGCGGCATTGATGAGATCAATAAGGCAATCGTGCAGATGGATCAGGTCACCCAGCAGAATGCGGCGCTGGTAAATGAGTCCGCGGCGGCGGCACACTCGATGCAGGAGCAGGCGGCGCAGCTGTCGCAGGCGATCCGCGTGTTTAAGGTGGAAGCAGCGCACGGCTGAGGTTAGCCGCAGCAGAGCACAACCGTTGAGTTGGGCATCAGCCCTGTCACCTGGGTGTTATCCACCGTGACGGCTGGACATCAGTCCGTCGCACATGGATATGGCCAATCGTCGGTCAGGACGTTAGCCCATCGTACCAGGGATTTATCAACCGGGCTGGCCGTACGGCCAACCCGGGATCGTCCCTCCCACCGGGCGGCGGGAGGGGGCGTCATCAGGCCTTCGCCTTCGAGACCGCCACCATGGCCGGGCGCAGCAGGCGACCGTTCAGGGTATAGCCACGCTGCATCACCATCAGCACGTGGTTCGGGGCAACCTCTTCCGATTCCATCATCGACATCGCCTGGTGAACGTCCGGGTTAAACGGCACGTGCACGTCACCGACCACTTCCACGCCAAACTTGCGCACCGCGCCCAGCAGCGACTTCATGGTCAGGTCGATACCTTCGATCATTGAAGCCAGCTCAGGATTGGTCTTATCGGCCACTTCCAGCGCGCGCTCGAGGCTGTCGATCACCGGCAGCAGTTCGTTCGCGAACTTCTCCAGCGCGAACTTGTGGGCTTTCTCCACGTCCTGCTCGGTGCGGCGGCGGATGTTTTCGATCTCGGCCTGGGCACGCAGCTGTGCTTCACGCACGCCGCCCTGGGAGATCGCCAGCTGTGCTTCCAGCTCAGCGATACGCTCATCACGCGGATCCACGCCTTCTGCTGCTGTCTCTGCGTCCTGGGTTTGCGCCTGCTCCATCTCGATATCGTCTGAGACTTGCTCGTTTGGTGTGTTCTGTTCTTTACTACTCATGAATTTCTCCGCGTTTGTGCATAATCATGTCGCTGGTTGGCTTATTATGGGGATCAGAATCGCGGTTTCAAGGGAACCAGTTACATTACCGGGGGACTTTTCCTCGTAAGGAACGCCAGCAACATGAATAATCCGTTCAACTGCATCGGGATCGTCGGCCACCCGCGCCACCCTACCGCGCTCACCACCCATGAAATGCTCTGGCGCTGGCTGACCGCGCGCGGCTATCAGGTGATCGTGGAGCAACAGATCGCCCGCGAATTGAAACTGAGCGGCGTGGCCACCGGCACCCTGGCCGAGATCGGCCGCCAGGCGGACCTGGCGGTGGTGGTGGGCGGCGACGGCAATATGCTCGGTGCCGCACGGGTGCTGGCGCGCTACGATATTAAGGTGATCGGCATTAACCGCGGCAACCTCGGCTTCCTGACCGATCTCGACCCCGACAACGCGCAGCAGCAGCTGGCCGACGTGCTGGACGGTGAATACTTCACCGAGAGCCGCTTCCTGCTGGAGGCGCAGGTGTGCCGCCAGCACGGCTCGCCGCGCATCGGCACTGCCATCAACGAAGTGGTACTGCACCCCGGCAAGGTGGCGCATATGATCGAGTTCGAGGTCTACATTGATGAGATCTTTGCGTTTTCCCAGCGCTCGGACGGCCTGATTATCTCCACCCCGACCGGCTCCACCGCTTACTCGCTCTCCGCCGGCGGGCCGATTCTGTCGCCGACGCTGGACGCCATCGCGCTGGTGCCGATGTTCCCGCACACCCTTTCGGCGCGCCCGCTGGTGATCAACAGCAGCAGCACCATCCGGCTGCGTTTTTCCCATATGCGCAGCGACCTGGAGATCAGCTGCGACAGCCAGATCGCCCTGCCGATCCAGGAAGGGGAAGACGTGCTGATCCGCCGCAGCGACTACCACCTGAACCTGATTCATCCGAAAAACTACAGCTATTTCAATACGCTGAGCTCTAAACTCGGCTGGTCAAAAAAATCATTCTGATTTTTGCATTGCCATCTTTACTGGTTATAAAACCAGTATATACTGTATGAAAAACCATATCTGTTTTTCCATACAGGAAGATGACTATGCTGGCACAACTGACCATCAGTAATTTCGCGATTGTTCGCGAGCTGGAGATCGACTTTCAGCGCGGCATGACGGCGATCACCGGAGAGACCGGCGCGGGTAAATCGATTGCGATTGACGCGCTCGGGCTGTGCCTTGGCGGCCGTGCGGAGGCAGATATGGTGCGCCAGGGGGCAGCGCGGGCCGACATCTGCGCGCGTTTCTCGCTGAAAGACACCCCGACCGCCCAGCAGTGGCTGCAGGATAACCACCTTGACGACGGCGGCGAGTGCCTGCTGCGCCGGGTGATCGGCACCGACGGCCGCTCGCGCGGCTTTATCAACGGCACCTCGGTGCCGCTCTCCCAGCTGCGCGAGCTGAGCCAGACGCTGATTCAGATCCACGGCCAGCATGCGCACCAGCTGCTGCTGAAGCCCGATCACCAGAAAGCCCTGCTCGATGCCTACGCCGGGGAAACCCTGCTGGTGCAGAATATGGCGCAGCGCTATCGTCAGTGGCACCAGAGCTGCCGCGCCCTCGCCCGCCATCAGCAGCTGGCTCAGGAGCGTGAAGCGCGCCGCGAACTGCTGCAGTACCAGCTGAAAGAGCTTAACGAGTTCGCGCCGGTCAGCGGCGAGTATGAGCAGATTGACGAAGAGTATAAGCGGCTGGCCAACAGCGGCCAGCTGCTGTCAACCAGCCAGCAGGCGCTGATGATGCTGGCCGACGGTGAAGACCTGACCCTGCAACGCCAGCTGTACACCGCACGCCAGCTGATGGAAGAGCTGGTCGAGCTGGATGACCGCCTGAACGGCGTGTACAGCATGCTGGAAGAGGCGGCGATTCAGATCAGCGAAGCCAGCGACGAGCTGCGCCACTACGTTGACCGGCTGGATCTAGACCCGAACCGCCTGCACGAGCTGGAGCAGCGCCTGTCGAAACAGATCAACCTGGCGCGCAAGCACCACGTCACGCCGGAAGAGCTGCCGGTGTTCTACCAGCAGCTGCTGGCGGAACAGCAGGCGCTGGACCAGCAGGAGAGCGACCAGGAAGAGCTGAGCCAGGCGGTGAGCGAACACCACGCCGCGGCGCTGAGCTGCGCCGAAGATCTGCACCAGCGCCGCGCGCACTTCGCCGCCGAGCTGAGCGAGCTGATCACCGGGAGCATGCACACCCTGTCGATGCCGCACGGCCGCTTCAACATCGACCTGCAGTTTAACCCTGAGCAGCTGACCGCCGAGGGCGCCGACCGCATCGACTTCCGCGTCAGCACCAACCCCGGCCAGCCGCTGCAGCCGCTGGCGAAGGTCGCCTCCGGCGGCGAGCTGTCGCGCATCGCGCTGGCGATTCAGGTGATCACCGCCCGTAAGATGGACACGCCGGCGCTGATTTTCGATGAGGTGGACGTGGGGATCAGCGGCCCGACCGCGGCGGTCGTCGGTAAAATGCTGCGCCAGCTCGGTGAGTCGACCCAGGTGATGTGCGTCACCCACCTGCCGCAGGTGGCGGGCTGCGGGCACCAGCACTTCTTCGTCAGCAAACAGACCGACGGCGAGATGACCGAAACGCAGATGCACGCGCTGGATAAACGTGCGCGCCTGCAGGAACTGGCCCGTCTGCTGGGCGGCAGCGAGGTCACACGCAACACGCTGGCCAACGCCCGCGAGCTGTTAGCCGCCTGACGATGGCACTTTTCTTTCGCTTTGTGGTCATATCGTTGCTTCGCAGAGGTTTTAAACTGCGGAAAGGTTTATTATCATCGCCTGAATGATGACGTGTATATTACGCTGGTATCGTAGTCGTAAACCGATCGCTATCCCTGCCCTACCGGGATACCCAAAGCCACAAAGGAATAAATATACTTATGCGCTGTAAAACGCTGACTGCTGCGGCGGTGGTTGCTCTGATGCTGACCGCCGGATGTTCCACTCTGGAGCGAGTGGTTTACCGGCCTGATATCAATCAGGGGAACTACCTGGTTGCCACTGACGTTGCCAAGATCCATACCGGGATGAACCAGCAGCAGGTTGCTTACGCCCTGGGTACGCCAATGATGCACGACCCGTTCGGCAGCAACGTCTGGTATTACGTGTTCCGCCAGCAGCCAGGCCATGAGCCGGTGAAGCAGCAGACCCTGACGCTGACCTTTGACAGCAACGGCACGCTGACCAATATCGACAACAAAGCCGCCCTGAGCAAGTCAGAAGGCTGAACCGCCGTCGGTGACGGTCGGCAGACGATAAGAGTTTAAAAGTAAGGCGCCTGGCGCCTTATTTTTTTTCCGCGCGCTCGGCGCGCTGGCGGCGCAGCTCTTTCGGATCGGCCAGCAGCGGCCGGTAGATCTCAATGCGGTCCCCGCTTTGCACTTCGTCCTGCAGCTTTACCGGGCGGCTGAATATCCCCACCTTGTTCTGCTGCAGATCGATGTCGCTGCGCAGGTCCAGCAGACCGGAGGCGATAATCGCCTGCTCTACGCTGCTGCCTTCCGCCACCTTCACGCTGTAGAGATACTGCTTCTCCGGCAGCGCGTAGACCACTTCCACAGCAATATCAGGCACTGTAGACCTCTTTCGCTCGCTGGGTAAACGCCTGCACCATGCTGCTGGCCAGCTCTTTAAAGATGCGGCCAAACGCCAGCTCAACCAGCATATTGGTGAACTCAAAGTCGAGGTTCAGCTCAACTTTACAGGCTTCGTCGCTGAGCGGCGTAAAGCGCCAGCCGCCGCTCAGCTTGCGGAACGGCCCGTCAACCAGCTGCATCTGGATGCTCTGGTTGTCGGTCAGCGTATTGCGGGTAACAAAGGTTTTACTGATGCCGGCTTTGGACACGTCCACCGAAGCGGTCATCTGCTGCGGGCTGGATTCCAGCACGCGGCTGCCGGTACAACCTGGTAAAAACGCCGGGTAGCTGTCCACGTCGTTTACCAGCCGGTACATCTGCTCAGCGCTGAACGGCACCAGTGCGGAGCGACTAATCTGTGACATATTGATTCCTGTCTATACATAGAACACCTAAATAATACCATTGACGACAATCAAACAAAAATTCTCTCCCGCCTGGCATCTGCTAGAATACCCTGTTCCCCCCGCAGGGCAGATGACGGGGGATGCCAAAAACCACCGTTTCATGTACACTAAGTGGCACTATGACAAAGAAAAAAGCACATAAACCCGGTTCCGCGACCATTGCCCAGAACAAGCGCGCCCGCCACGAATACTTCATTGAAGAAGAGTTCGAAGCCGGGCTTTCGCTCCAGGGATGGGAAGTCAAAACGCTCCGCGCCGGTAAGGCCAACATCAGCGACAGCTACATTATGCTGCGCGATGGTGAAGCCTACCTGTTCGGCTCCACCTTCCAGCCGCTGATCGGCGCCTCTACCCACGTAGTGTGTGACCCGACGCGCAGCCGCAAGCTGCTGCTGAAGCAGCGCGAGCTCGACACCATCCTCGGTAAGGTCAACCGCGAAGGTTACACCGTGGTGGCGCTGTCGATGTACTGGAAAAACGCCTGGGCCAAGCTGAAAATCGGCGTGGCAAAGGGTAAAAAAGAGCACGACAAGCGCGATGACATCATCGAACGTGAGTGGAAATTAGACAAAGCACGCATTATGAAGCACGCCAATCGCTAAGCCTCTGGTAAAGCGACAGGTTTTGCTGTTATACTGCTAAACAGTACTTGGGGCTGATTCTGGATTCGACGGGATTTGCGTAGCCCTAGGAGCATGCCGAGGGGCGGTTTGCCTCGTTAAAAGCCGCAAAAAAATAGTCGCAAACGACGAAAACTACGCTTTAGCAGCTTAATACCCTGCTCTGAGCCCTCTCTCCCTAGCTTCCGCTCTTAAGACGGGGATCAAGAGAGGTCAAACCCAAAAGAGATCGTGTGGAAGCCTTGCCTGGGGCTGAAGCACTAAAACTAATCAGGCTAGTCTGTTAGTGGCGTGTCTGTCCGCAGCTGACCGGCGAATGTAAAGACTGACTAAGCATGTAGTGCCGACGGTGTAGTAATTTCGGACGCGGGTTCAACTCCCGCCAGCTCCACCAAATTCTTCGACGGCGATACCAGAATCGTCCGTTCAGAAGTCCTGAAAGCCCGCAAAGTGAAAGCTTTGCGGGTTTTTTTGTGTTTAAAACGCTATTGGAAATTGCCAGTTTCTGCTCGCTGAGGCAACCTGTCCCACTCACTTGCCTTGGCCTATTGAAGGCCAGTTCATGCTCAAGGGATGCATCTCCCGCCATGATGTTGGGGTAGTAAGCCCGATCCATTTAATCGCTGTGTTGATGGTGATTTAACAGAACGGGCCAGTACTTTCACTCTTGTGGTGCAGGTTCAGGTACTAACTCACCATCAATAATGAATGGGCTTCCTTTAATAAAAGCATCGCGTGCAACATTTCCAATTATGTTTGTACTTACAGCATCAAAAGTACCGCCAATCACACCACCGAGGATAGGAAGCATTTTCCCAAGGTTCACTAAGCCGGTTTGTCCAAACTTAGTAATAAGTCTAAAACCTACTGCACGATTAATAGCTTTAATCGTCTCACCAGAGATGCTTTTGATCAGTGAGGTAGTAAGTTTTGTACCCAACTGTATACCGGTATTCTTAAGTACTTCATTGGCAGCATTACCCGTGAGGGCAGCATAGACGAGGGATTTAACTTGATCGTTCTTGACGTCATAGCCACCCATGATAGCTATAGCCGCAATCATACGGATCTGAACATAGAAGACCGTAGCAATGTTGGCTGGGATCGTAACAGGTAAGGTCAGTGCTCCACCTAAACCAGTAAGAAATCCCGTAGTACCTGCTTTAGTATTTTGCCACCTGATAAGAGAATTGACCCTATCTTCAAGAGTACCTTCTTGATTTTTGTAATCTTCTGCCATCTCAAAAGCACTATCAACGCCAGGCAAGGATGTAAGTGCCTTTTCATATGCCCAATCGAGACTACTCATAATCATTTCTTGAGTTATCGGATTCTTCATTGCTCTTCCTTAAAATGAAATTGTTCCCGACGAGTATCGGCAAGCTGTATCGGAACATTAGGGTGCACTCTTAGACTTGGCCTCAGCGCCGCGCGGTACAAGCCTACCTGGGCCAGCTCAGGGTCTTGCCACAATTGCGTGTTGGTAAATCGCTGGCCAGCACCAGAAGCTTTTCACCGATAATGCGCACAACGAACTGCGTAAGCGCCTACCCCCGCCAGTTGCTCTCAAGCTTACCTCTGCGGCCCCCTAGACGGTGAGGTAATTTGGATGACGGAGGTCGTTTACGCAGCCTGATTAGCTTTCGCAACGGTGTGTTTGACACCACCACCGGCACCTTCAGCCCGCACCGCCGCGAGAACTGGCTGCGCAGGTGAGCAGCGTCAGCTATACCCCCGCCGTTTCGGGCGAAAGTCTGGCATAGCACGCGCCCGCGTTCTGGAAGTGCCGGGCGCGTCCATTCAAAGCAGGAGCGCATCTTAGCGGCGCTGTTTATGGTGCTGGCCAACCGCTACGACTGGCAGATGTTCCTTGAGGTAACGGGACCGGGCGGCAGCGGCAAGAGCGTGATGGCCGAAATAGCCACGCTGCTCGCCGGAAAGGACAACACCACCTCGGCCACCATCGAGACGCTGGAGTCCTCTCGCGAGCATGCCAGCGTGGTCGGCTACTCATTTATTATCCTGCCTGATCAGGAGAATTGGAGCGGCGACGGCGCGGGCATCAAGGCGATTACCGGCGGTGATGTCGTGCTTATTGACCCGAAGTACCGCGACGCCTACTCGGCCTACATTCCGGCGGTGATACTGGCGGTGAACAACAACCCGATGCGCTTCAGTGACCGCAGCGGCGGCGTGTCGCGCCGACGGGTTATCCTGCCGTTCCCGGACGCCATACCGGCCAGCGAGCGCGACCCGCAGCTGCTGGCGAAGATTGCCGGTGAACTGGCGGTTTTCGTGCGCCACCTGATGCAGCGCTTCACCGCGCCGGAGGAGGCACGTGCGCTGCTGCAGGCGCAGCAGACGTCCGGTGAGGCGCTGGAAATCAAGCGTCACGCAGATCCGCTGGTCGACTTCTGTGGCTACCTGATGCCGCTGAGCCAGCCGAACGGGCTGTATATGGGTAATGCGAACATTCGCCCGCTGAACCCCAAGCGTTACTGTAAGTATCCCTGCTAAACGTACCGTTCACTTTCCGATATCTTCCAGCTTACTGATAACGTTGACCTGAGGTGATCGTTATACGTAAAGCACGGTTAATAGAGCACCAGATTATCAATGTCCTGAAGTCGGTTGAAGCAGACCGCAGTCATGCGGTTGCCCTTTACTCCCTGTGTGATCTCTTCAATTCTATCCTACTGTTTGCCGCAATTGACTAATGGGAGTAGAAATCACTCAGTACAGTTATTATTTAAAAAGGTAATTGCATAGTTCGGCGAGCGTGTTCATCGTCTCAATCCTTGGTCATACAGATTTCTATACGCATAAACTTCTGCACCATCCTTACCAACTATAAACATATCCCCACCCTTAAAAATCAACAAATCACTTATAGACGCCCCTCAAAACAGCCCATATCCTCCATCTCATATACCAACCAAAGGATTGAGAATTGGACACGACAGAAGAGCTAAATGGAACCTGTTTCTACGCTGGAAAACCTAATCTCAACGCGGCGGAACTTCTGTTTATGATTTTTTGTGAAAACACTGCCAGTCAGTTCGGCATAGGTGCGGCAGATTTTGGCGCTGTCGTTGCGCTAATATCCGGCCGAAACAATCTTGGTACTCGTCCCAAACCAGTAGGTGCTACCCTGGGAACATCCTATGCATCGAAAGCAGCCAGGAAAATGTTTAAAAAAACAAAGTTTCCTTTCGGAATTTCAATGCCAACATGGCTTGGTGGTTACACTCCATGGACGGCAAAGCGAGTCATGGTGCGTAACATCGGAACATTTGTCGGGCGCTCTATTCCCCTGATTGGCATAATTATCCTGGCTGCCGATGTTTCAGCTATCATCTATCGTACAGTTCGAGACTACAACATCATCGCAAGGGGAGGAGATAAAATATGGTAGATAATGTCGAACATCAGATTTACGAACTGATACGCCCCTATGCAGGCACCTACATTTTCAATATCAGAAAGGTTGAGTTAAATCGCGATACCGACCTCAATTCCGATCTTAGTATCGATGAGCTTGAAGCTGAGGATTTAATGAACGATTTCTTCAATAAATTCAATGTCGAAAAAGGGAAATTCAACATACAAACCTACTTTCCGGACATCCCCTTTTCTCTTAATCCATTCAGAAAGACGGAACCGGTGCCGGTACCTGCATTTACTATCAATATGCTTATAGAGTCAGCTAAAGCAGGAAAGTGGTTGTTTGATTAAATATAATTAAGGAGAGTTATATGGCAGTCCCTGTACATTTATTTTTGACAGACGATGGCGGAGCCGTGATCCGGGGTTCGTGCGATGTAATAGAACGCGAAGGAAGCATTGAGTTAAGGAGCTTATACCACTGCCTGACGATTCCAACCGATCCTGCAACAGGGAGAGTTGATCCTACCCGCATAATGTGGACACGCCCCTAAGCGAGGGTCTGGTTTTCGAACTGTCCGGGGCTGACACCGCCGCAGGCACTGTGACGACGCCAGCGATTGTAATCGCACTCGATATAATTAAATACGGCTGAACGCATCATTTCACGGCTGGCAAAACGTTCTCCGTGGATACATTCCACCTTCAGTGAGTGGAAGAAGCTCTCCGCACAGGCATTATCGTAGCAGTTGCCTCGTGCGCTCATGCTTCCGCGCAGATTATGCCGCTTCAGCAGTGCCTGATAGACCGCGGAGCAGTATTGCCCGCCCCGATCCGTATGAACGATAACGTATTTTGGCCGCTTACGCCGCCACAATGCCATCTGCAGGGCATCGCACGCCAGCTGTGCTGTCATCCGCGATGACATTGACCAGCCGATAACCGCCCGTGACCACAGGTCAATAACCACGGCAAGGTACAGCCAGCCTTCATCCGTGCGTAAGTACGTGATGTCTCCAGACCACTTCTGGTTCGGGCCGCTGGCGTAAAAGTCCTGCTTCAGCAGGTTTTCTGAGACCGGCAGACCGTGTTCACGGTAGCTGACCGGGCTGAACCGCCGTGACGCTTTTGCCCGCAGCCCCTGGCGCCGCAGGCTTGAGGCTATCGTTTTCACATTGTATGTCAGGCCCTGCGCACGCAGCTCTTCTGCCAGACGGGGTGCGCCGTAGCGCAGTTTAGCCCGGCTGAATGCGTTACTGACGACGCTGTCGCAATCATGGCGGAACCGCTGGCGTGCATTGATTACCGTGCACCGGCTCCGCCAGGCGTACCAGCCGCTTCGGGCCACACACAGTACCCGGCACATGGCTTTAATACTGAATTCAGCCTGGTGTTTTTCGATAAAGACATACTTCATTTCAGGCGCTTCGCGAAGTATGTCGCGGCCTTTTGGAGAATGGCCAGCTCCTCGTCCTTTTCAGCTAACTGGCGTTTAAGGCGGGCGATCTCGGCAGCCTGTTCGTTCTCACGTTCAGAGGCAGTTGTCTGGCCCTGCTGTTTACTGCGCCAGTTATAGAGTTGGGATTCATACAGGCTGAGTTCGCGGGCAGCAGCGGCGACACCGATACGTTCAGCCAGTTTAAGGGCTTCTGTACGGAATTCGGGTGTGTGTTGCTTACGTGTTTTTTTGCTGGTTGTGGCCGGTTTTGTCATGTGAGTCACCTCTGGTTGAGAGTTTACTCACTTAGTCGCGTGTCCACTATTGATGGGTAAGATCAAGTCACGGGCACGCGTCAGCACTCCCCTTTCCACTTTACTAAAGAGCTGGATAGTGCATCACCCTATCTTTTCAAAGCAGTAGCCACCGGGCAGACTTTAAGATCGGCTGAATTCAGATTTTATCATATTAATGATGCCGGGCAGGAGGTCGAATATTACCGAATTACACTGGAGAACGTTAAAGTGATCTCTGTCAGTCCGGTAATGCACGATACCCGGAATTGTCCGGGTACGGGGCATATGGAAGAAGTTGCCTTGTGTTATGAGAAGATCACACATCTGTACCGAGATGGTAATTTACTGGCTCATGATTCATGGAATGAGCGACCTTCAGCTTAAGAGAGTATTTAAACTCTCTTAAGCTGCCCTAACTGCCATCAGTCAACGGCAGAAGCCTGGCAAGATAAACCGATCAGATGGTCAAACTGCTCCGGCGCCGGGCACGTAAGTTGCTCCATCGCCGGTGCGGCGTCGGTGTACAGCCATTATCTGGCTTCGGTCAGGTGGATACTGCACGTGGTGCGCTGCATCATGCTCCTGTTTATCTCTGCCCTGTTAACAGAATGAGATGTAGGCGATCGTGCTGCGCTCCGGCGGCCAATGCCGATCGATGCACAGAGCGTTTGCTTTTCTACGGATAATGAAGATGTTTTAAACCGTCATTATGTTTTCTCTTTTCAATCCGGCCAGCTTATCGAATATTGCAAACTCAGCGCTACCTCAGGATGATACGTTCCATGCCCCCATTACGCGGGCGACGCTAAACGAAGGTACTATCCTGTTCGGCCTGGCGGCCATCTCAACAACTGTGACATTTTTCACTCTTTACGGCTTCCCCCTTCCCCACACGCCACAACCCTTCGAAACCCTCCCCCCACCAATCTTTTTTGTCTCTGTTAACTCTGGCATTTCTCTGCCGATCTTCGATAAAATCAGCCAATGAGCAAACTCTGCCAACTTTTTCAGTATCGCCAGCGGTGGTATGGATACGAAAAGCGGCTGAAATAGGGTATAAAGCCGCATGAAAATCCCAAACAGAATCCAGCCCCTGGTTGATGACGGCCTGATAGACGAAGTGCTGCAGCGGCTGAAGAGCGGTAAAGAAGCCGACGTGTACACCGTGCTCTGCAATGGCAACGTGCAGTGTGCCAAGGTGTACAAGGAAGCCACGCAGCGCAGCTTTAAGCAGGCCGTGCAGTACCAGGAGGGGCGTAAGAACCGCAGCTCGCGAAATACCCGTGCGATGCAGAAAGGGTCAAAGTTCGGCCGTAAGCAGCAGGAGGAGTCGTGGCAGATGGCCGAGGTCAACGCGCTGTTCCGCCTGGCGGATGCCGGCGTGCGCGTGCCGCAGCCTTACCTGTGCGTGGACGGCGTGTTGCTGATGGAGCTGGTCACCGACGGTGAAGGCGGCGTGGCACCACGCCTGGGCGATATCAGCCTGTCGGCAGAGGAAGCGGTGGCGGATTTCGCCACCATGATCCGCAATATCGTGCGCATGCTCTGCGTGGGTATCGTACACGGCGATCTGTCGGAGTTTAACGTGCTGCAGGATGCGCAGGGGCCGGTGATTATCGACCTGCCGCAGGCCGTGGACGCCGCCGCCAACAACCATGCCAAATCGATGTTCCAGCGCGACGTGAACAACATCACCGCTTACTACGGCCAGTTCGCGCCGCAGCTGCTGAAAACGCGCTATGCGAAAGAGATCTGGCAGCTGTATGAAGACGGCAAACTAACGCCGGAAGTGCCGCTCACCGGGCTGTTCGTGGAAGAAGAGCACGTGGTGGATATGGACTCACTGCTGGATGAGATCATCACGGCGGAAGATGACTACTACGAGCGCCAGCGGGCGATGAGAGAACGCGACGACGATTGAGTGGCGGAGCGGGTCATTAACAGCAACGCGACGTTAAAGCGATGGTGCCGTCAGGCATGCTGATATGACCTGACGAGTCGATACATGTAGCACTCCTTCCTGAACGGCTTCCAACCGGGCAGGGAAGCAAAAAACCTGGCACGTTACCGTGACCAGGTTTTTTTTCGTCCTCCCGTTGGCGGGCGCAAACGCCGGTTAGCGGTCGTTCGCTTCACGGTTCCACTTCGCCAGATTCTTCAGCGGCTGCTTTACGTAGGGGCTGGCGTTGATCAGCGCGAACAGCAGCCTGTTGACCAGCGTGCCCAGCCGGTCCATCGGCCGGTCGATATCCAGAAACAGCACCGCGCGCAGTTCGTCGGTGTCGTTACGCACCTCATGCTCGTAAGAGTCATCAAACAGCAGCACTTTACCCTCCTGCCAGTGCAGGATCCGGTCGTCTACGCGCAGCCAGACCTTGTCGGCCTGTTTCGGTACGATCAGCCCGAGGTGGGCGCGCACCACCGCCCGCGTCGGCCCCTTGTGCGGCACGATATGGTAGTTCGGCTTGAGGATCGAGAACATCGCGGTGCGCATATGCGGGATCGCGGCGATCGCCGCCGCGGTGCACGGGCACAGCGCGCAGTTGTCATCGATGCGTTTGCCGTAGATCACCATGCCGAAGGTTTTCCAGTTATCGCCCTTAGAGATGCGCTGTTGATCGGGGGAGATCTGATGGAAGGCCGGGATCTGCTGCGGGTTCTCCAGCAGGTGCTCAAGTTCGGCGCGGATCTCCGGCCAGGCGGCTTCCAGCGCCGGCACCCAGTCGAAAACGCGGGTATCTATCTGCGGCGTGTCCGGGATCAGCGAGTGGCGTGACTGAAAGCGGCCGCTCCAGCGCAGCACGTGCTTGCCCGCCTTGATCAGCAGGCGTTGATACAGGGGCCGTCCTGGCCGGGGGTCAGCAGACATATTTAAGGTTCCTCAGAAGTTGCGGGTTCACAGCACCGACCAGTTGCTATCCACCCGCGGTGTGCTCGTGGTTTATCGGCTGCCCGGATACACTGGTCTGATACCCGCTGCGCTGCATAAAGTCGGTCACCACGCTTAAGACTTCACTCAGCACCTCGTCCAGCGGCAGGTCGGCATCAATGTTCGCTACCTGGCTGCCGCTGAAGGTCAGCCGTGGCGTGATGGCGATTTTTTTCGCCAGCGACGTGCGCCGGTGGTCGGGCTTGCGGTTACAGGCGACGTCGAGCGATACGTTGAGTTTGATCACCAGGTCGGGGCGAGTGCCTGTCATCCAGCGGAAGGCGCTCTTTTCCAGCCCGGCTAAGCGGTTGACCAGCCGGCCGGCGGTGGCGTCTGCCGGCAACAGCAGGCCATCGTAGCCACCCTGAATCTCCATTTGCGGGAACCGGTCCGCCAGAATAATATTTCCCCGGCGGCGCAGCTTAAGCATGCGGCGAAAGCGCAGCAGCCGGCGGAGCACAAACGCCATCAGCACCAGCGCCGTTAGCGGGCTGTAGTGCGACCGGCTGACGCTGATGCGGTTATGGTTAATCTTCTTTTTAAGAAACCGGCCCATTAACGGCAACCTGACCAGCGCGCGTTCAACGTTGCCCGCCTGTTTGCCCAGGTGGACCCGCGTCGCCGGGCCACAGCTTTGCAGAAATACCAGCAGACGTTCGCTGACGGTAGATTTTCCTGAGCCATCGCAACCGACGATCGCAATAAGTGGAGGCGTGTTTGATTGCATTAATCACTCCCTTGTCTTTACATAGCGCATTTTTTTAATCCCTGATGCGCTTTTCTTTCCGGATAAAATTCATTCCCACCAATAATTTTACGCACCACAAACCCTGACCAGATACGATATCCTCACCCCGAAGAAAAATACGCTTAAGCCAGATTAAAATTCAACAAAAAAACAATTGCGCATTGTATCTGACTGCCTTTACATGCCTTAACCATATCATGCTTAAATAATCACGACCGTTCTCGCACATCGCCTTTACATTACCTCTGGCAATGAAAGGCAGTATTTTTATCTTTTAATGCGCAACACTCTTATTCAGCCTGTACTCAGCGCTTACAGCACGCGTTCAACAAGACAAATAACTTTGGCGGAAATAATATCGCGATTTCGTCCTCTTTTACTCTTCACACAGTGGTAACCATGAGTCAGAACATGAAAAATATGACCCGACATCCGCCTGTGCGGGTTATTGCCATCACCGGCTGTGATGGCGCGGGTAAATCAACCTTAGCCTCCGGCCTGGTAAATCGTCTCTCCCCTGGCCTGGCCGCCGAGCTCTGTTATCTCGGACAGTCATCAGGCCGCCTCGGCGAGTGGATTAGCCGCCTGCCGCTGATTGGCGCGCCGTTTGGCCGCTATCTGTTAAACAGCGCCGGGCGGGTTCATCAGCGCCCCGCCAGCCCGCCGGGGAATATCGCCGCGCTGGCAATCTTCCTGCTCTCCTGCTGGCGGACGGTTAAGTTCAGACGCATGCTGCACAAAGCCCACCGCGGGGTGCTGTTAATTACCGATCGTTATCCGCAGGCGGAAGCGCCCGGCTTTCGGGTGGATGGCCCGCAGCTGGCCAGGGCGCAGGGCGGCAACCGCTGGATTAAGGCCCTGCGCCGGCGAGAACAGGCGCTCTATCGGTGGATGGCCTCATATCCGCCGCTGCTGTTGCTGCGCCTGGATATTGATGAGCAGACCGCCCACCAGCGCAAACCCGATCACGATATCGCGGCGCTGCGTGAAAAAATCAGCGTTATTCCACGGCTCAATTTTAACGGCGCCACCATTATCGACCTTAAAGGACAGGAACCGGCCAGCAGGGTGCTGGATGCTTCGCTGCAGGCCGTTCGCCTTTCACTGTCGCTTCCCCCTTCTGTGGATTAATCGCTTTATCACTATGAGAAAAAACGACCTTCCCCCTCCCGTTCCTGCCGCCCGCTCTGTTACCGGCATGATCGCCATCGTCGGCTGTGACGGCTGCGGAAAATCCACTCTGACCGCCGATCTGGTCAGCAGGATGAACCTTCAGCGCGCCACCACGCGCTGCTATCTGGGGCTGATTTCGGGGGAACAGGGCGATAAAATTAAGCGCCTGCCGCTGATCGGGCCCTGGCTTGAGCGCCGCCTGGCCGCCAAATCAGAGAAAACACAGAGCATGCGCAACCGGTCGCCGCCGCTGTGGGCGGCGCTGGTGATGTACGGCCTCTCGTGCTGGCGGGCGAGAAATTTACGCAAGGCGCAGCGTCTGGCGGCCAGCGGCGTGCTGGTGATCGGCGATCGCTATCCGCAGGCTGAGGTGGCAGGTTTTCACTATGACGGGCCGGGGATTGGCCCTGAACGGGCTAACGGCTGGCTGATCACCCGGCTGGCGCGTAAAGAGCAGCAACTCTATCGGCAAATGGCGTTACTGCGCCCGCAGCTGATTATCCGCCTGGCGATTGACGTCGATACCGCGTTTTCCCGTAAGCCCGATCACAGCTATAGCGAACTGGGTGACAAAATCGCGGTGATGACGCGCTTAAACTATAACGGCGCACGCATCGTCGATCTGGATTCCCGCGCGCCGTATCAGCAGGTATTCAGCGCGGCGCTGGCGGCGCTGTCCGGCGTGGCCGTGGCAGGCGAAGAGTCTGCCAACTGCGATCACAGCCTTTTTTCAAATAACCGGTAACGTTTGTAAGGGTCGGCGCCGATGCGTTCCAGTATGCCGCGCATGCCGGCGTTGGACTCTAAGATCCACGACATCTCCACGGACTCGATATTGCGGCGCATCAACGCGTCGCGCAGGGCTTCAATCATCAGCAGCGCCACCACCGGCCCCAGGCGGCTGAACTGATGCGCCTTGATCACCCCCATCAGCGGCACCCGCGCGCTGCGCACTCCGCGCACCTTTAACCGCCACAGCAGCTTCGCCCAGCCAAACGGCAGCAGGCTGCCGTTTAAGTCAGCGATGGCCTCATTGATATTCGGCAGGCCGACGATAAAGGCGATCGGTTTACCCGCCATTTCGGCAATACAGATCAGATCGTCAGGCACCAGTAATTTGAGCTGATCGCCCATCGCGGCAAATTCGTGTTCGGTAAAGGGCACAAATCCCCAGTTGTTCTGCCAGCCTGAGTTAAAGATTTCACGCAGCAGCTGCATCTCTTCAGCGAATTTTTTGCGGTTTAGCGGGCGGATGGTCACCTTATCGCGCGCGTGGTCCATCAGTTTGCGCAAAGAGGTGTTGAAGTGCAGCGTGCTGAGGCGCATCGAATAGGCCAGCAGGTCGATGCCTTTGCGGTATCCCTGCTGCATTACCCGGTCGGCATACCAGGGTTTGCCGTGCAGCATCAGCGCCGATGGCGGCGTGTTAAACCCCTCCATCAGCAGGCCGCTCTCCTGGTTAACGTTGAGGCTGAAGGGCCCGGTGATGTTGCGCGCGCCTTTTGACCGTAACCACTCTTCGGCGGCGTTAAATAACGCGCTGAAAACCTGCGGGTCGTCGATGGCATCGATCATGCCGAAGTGGCCGCTATCGTCGCCGTAGCGCTGGCGGTGGAGGGAGTCAATCTGCGCGATGATGCGGCCAACCACTCTTCCCTCCCGCTCTGCCAGCCATGCCTGCCACTCCACATGCTGCGCTGCGGGGTTGCGGGCTGACAGATGCTCCCGCCGTTCAAGACTGAGGGGGGTTATCCAGTTTGGGTCATCCTGAAAAAGCGTGGTGGGAAAGCCGATAAATGCGTTGAGATCGCGTTTTGAGACAACTTTTTTTATTGTAATCATAAATACCATCATGTCGATTTTTTATAACAACACAGAGCCAGCGCGGCCGGACAGATTAATTTCTTTACCAGGTCACGCATTAACAAATCATGCTAAAGATATCGACATAATATAATTAACCACTGATGTACGCCCTTAGCCAAACACCAGGAATAACCTGATAACAAACGGGCAATTAATGCTTTATAGCCACACTCACCTCATTCCGGGTAAAAAAGCACGGATCAGACATGACATTGCGCAGAAAATAAATAGGATAATCAACTCCATTTCAGAGTCAGGCATAAAACGTGGTCTGATGTTGTGCAAACTGATAACGCTGCGGGGCTATGATTTGCTGTTAATCATGCATTCAGCCCCGTCCTTGCTCTGTTTCTTTAGCCTGCGCACCGCATTATTCGCTGCGCATCAGCTATACGGGATGCCAGCGGCCTTACGTTATAAATACCCGGTTAATTAATATTCGCCTGCTGTCACGACACCAGGTACCGATTAAGAAAGGCCGGCCGTGATCACAACAATCAACCGTTTTTTTGTCTTCTAAGGATACGTTGTCAATGTCCGAAACCAGCTCGATCCATACCCTCCCCATCCGCTATGCTGATTTTCCTTCGCTGGCAGCGGCGTTGGATTACGCGGCACAAGGCAGCACCGGCATGAACTTTTACGACCGCCGTAATCAACTGGTAATTGCGTTGGAATATCGGGAGTTACGCCAGCGTGCGCGCCAGGCCGCCCGTCGACTGCTTTCCATGAGTTTGCCCCGGGGCACGCGCGTTGCGCTGTTCGCGGAGACCCGTGCGGAATTTGTCGACATTTTTTTTGCCTGCCAGTATGCCGGCCTGGTGGCGGTCCCGCTGGCCATTCCGCTGGGGGTTGGCCAGAGTGCGTCCTGTATCAGCAAACTCGAACGGCTGCTCAGCAGCTGCCAGCCCGCCGTCATTATTGCCGGCAGCGAGTGGCTACCGCTGATCCATGCCGCACAAATCCCCCCCGATCTGCGCATTCTCAGCCATGATGACCTCAACGCCCTGCCTGAATACGAGGTGACGCTGTGGGCTCCGGCTCCTGACGATATTGCCTATCTGCAATATACCTCCGGCAGCACCCGCTTTCCGCGTGGGGTGATCGTCACCCAGCGTGCGGTGATGGCCAACCTGCGGGCAATCGGCCAGGACGGTATTAAGGCGCACGCCGGGGATCGCTGCGTCTCATGGCTGCCGTTCTATCACGATATGGGGCTGGTGGGCTTTATGTTAACCCCGATGGCGACACAGCTGTCGGTTGATTACCTGCGTACGCAGGACTTTGCCATGCGCCCGCTGCTGTGGCTGAAGCTGATTACCCGCAACGCCGCAACGATTTCGGTTGCGCCGCCGTTTGGTTATGAAATTTGCCTGCGCCGTAGCAGTGAGAAAGAACTGGCCGAGCTGGATCTCTCCAGGTGGCGCGTAGCAGGTGTCGGCGCTGAACCGGTTCCCTCCGATCTGCTGACGCGCTTTTACCATCGTTTCAGTCAGGTGGGGTTTGCCCGCGACGCCTTTATGCCCTGCTACGGGCTGGCTGAAAACACCCTGGCGGTGAGCTTCTTCGATCGCGCAACCGGCCCGCAAAGCCACGTTGTTGACCGTCATATTCTGGAGCATGAAGGCCGCGCGGTTGAGCCGGTTGACCCGGCGCGCGCGCGGTCAACCTTTGTAAACTGCGGCAAAGCGCTGCCCGGCCATCGCATCGAAATTCGTAACGATCGGCAACAGCGGCTGCCAGAGCGTCAGGTCGGACATATCTGCATCGCCGGCCCCAGCCTGATGAGCGGCTATTATGGCGATGCGGCCTCACAACAGCAGATCCGGGCGAACGGCTGGATGGACACCGGCGATCTGGGCTATCTGCTGCAGGGCAATCTGTACATCACCGGCCGTAAAAAAGATCTGATCATTATCCGCGGCCGCAATATCTGGCCACAGGACATTGAAGGGGTGGCCGAATCAGAGCCGGAGTTCCGCAGCGGCGATGCGATTGCCTTTGTTACCACGCCGGGCGGTGAGGATGCCGCGCGCATTATTTTGCAGATCCAGTGCCGGATCAGCTCCGCCGAGCGGCGCAGCCAGATCGTTCATTCACTCTCATCACGTATCCAGAGCGAGTTCGGCGTGGCGGTGGATATCATGCTGGTGCCGCCCCACAGCATTCCCAAAACCTCGTCCGGCAAACCCTCCCGCGCCGAGGCCAAAAAACGCTATCTGACCGGGTCGGGCGCGCCGACGCCGCGGCTGACGGGCCATGCGCAATGAACGCCACCGTGGCGTTAACCGGTGCGACCGGATTTATCGGCAAGCATATTGCCGAACATCTGCTTGCCGCAGGTTTTATCGTGCGCGCCCTGACCCGCTCGCCGGAGAAATCTGCCGACCGCAGGCTGGCCTGGGTCCACGGGTCGCTGGAGAGCTCCGACTCGCTGCGGGAGCTGGTCAGAGGGGCGGACTCGGTTGTTCACTGCGCAGGGCGGGTGCGCGGGCAGTCTCAGGCCGCCTTTATGACTTCGAACGTTACCGGCAGCACGCGGTTGCTAGAGATGGCGAAGGAAAACAGCTGCTGTAAACGCTTCCTGTTTATCTCGTCGCTGGCGGCCCGCCATCCGCATCTCTCGTGGTATGCGCACTCCAAATATGTCGCCGAGCAAAGGCTGACGGCCGAAAAAGGGCCGCTCGCGCTGGGGATATTTCGCCCGACGGCGGTGTACGGGCCCGGCGATAAGGAGCTGCAGCCGCTGTTCCGCTGGCTGCTGCGCGGCCTGCTGCTGCGGCTGGGCCAGCCGCAAACACAGCTGTCGTTTCTGCACGTCTGTGATTTAGCCCATGCCGTCATCCGCTGGTTGCAGCATCACGACGCTGCCGCCGGCCCTTATGAACTCTGTGACGGGCTACCCGGCGGCTACAGCTGGCCACGCCTGCGGGAGATCGGCGCGGCGGTGCGCCATGGCCCGGTAAGACTGGTAGGCATTCCGCTGCCCGTTCTCAGGCTGCTGGCCCACCTGAGCCAGGCCTTACAAAGGATCTCCCGCAAAGAGCCAATGTTGACGCAGAGCAAAATCGGCGAGTTGACCCATCCCGACTGGTCAGCGAGCAACCAGCTGCTGTCTGAGCGCATTGACTGGGCACCGACGATCCGCCTGGAGCAGGCGCTGCGTGACGAACTGTTTTGATAATACTGACGACAGGGTTACAGAGACGATGATGCAAAAACGCGAAATAGTAATGAACGATATTCTTGAGTGCCTGCAGGAGCTGGTTGCCGGCACGCACCCGATCCGACCGGACAGTGACATGGTCAATGAACTCGGGCTCGAATCGATTAAGGTAATGAACCTGCTGATGCTGCTGGAGGACAGGCTGGATATCTCAATCCCGATTAATATTCTGCTAAATGTCAGAACGCCTGAGCAGTTACTGGAAGCTATTACGAAACACCAGGAGGAATGCAATGGGTCTGTTTGACCGTTTTGAACGCCTGGCTGACGAAAGAAAGCAGCTGCAGGCCTCCGGTTTAAATCCCTTTGGCACCTGTATTGATGAGATCTTCTCCGCAACGCAGGGGCGAATTGGCGATCGCCATATTATTCTGGCCGGCACCAATAACTATCTCGGCCTGACGTTCAGCCCGCAGGCCATTGCCGATGGCCAGGCGGCGCTGGCCGCCGAGGGCACAGGTACCACCGGCTCGCGGATGGCCAACGGCAGTTTTGGCGCGCATCTGGCGCTGGAGCAGGAGATCGCGGCGTTCTTCAATAAACCCACGGCGATCGTCTTCTCTACCGGCTATACCGCCAACCTGGGGGTGATCGGCACCCTGGCAACGCCGGATTCGGTGGTGCTGATTGATGAGGACTCCCACGCCAGCATTTACGACGCCTGTACGCTCGGCCAGGCGCAGATTATCCGCTTTCGCCACAACGACGCCCAGGATCTTGAACGGCGGATGGTGCGGCTGGGTGAGCGCGCGCGCGAGGCGCTGATTATCGTTGAAGGCATCTACAGCATGCTCGGCGACGTGGCCCCGCTGGCGGAAATCGTCAGGATCAAACGCCGCTACGGCGGCTATATTCTGGTCGATGAAGCCCACTCTTTTGGCGTGATGGGTGCCACCGGGCGCGGGCTGGCGGAAGAACAGGGTGTAGAGGATGAGGTCGATATTATCCTCGGCACCTTCAGCAAAAGCCTCGCCTCAATTGGCGGTTTTGCCGTGGGGGATAAGGCGATGGAGGTGCTGCGCTACAGCAGCCGCCCGTACATTTTTACCGCTTCGCCCTCGCCGTCGGGGATTGCCACGGCACGCTCCGCGCTGCGCAGCATCGCCAGGCCTCATCTGCGTGAAAAGCTGTGGCATAACGCCCGCCGGCTCTGTCACGGGCTGGCAGAACTCGGCTACCGGCTGGGGCCACGCGTCAGCCCGATCGTGCCGGTGATAATCGACTCTAAGCAGGCTGGACTGGCGTTATGGCGCCGGCTGATCGACAAAGGCGTGTATGTGAACCTGGTATTGCCACCGGCAGCGCCCTCAGGAATGACACTGCTGCGCTGCAGCGTCAACGCCGCCCACAGCGATGACGAGATTGACGCGATCATCCGGGCGTTTGCTGAACTGAGAAGATAAGGCGCGTGCCCTGACAGGTTATAGATGGCGGGTAAATGGTCGCAGATCACAGAGTAGCCGTTACCGGATCAGCTGATGGATTAAGCCGGTCACCTGACTCACCTCCTGCGGCGTCAGGGCACCGTCTTTGACCCAGCGCACACGCCCCTGCTTATCCAGCACGATAATCGTGGAGCTCTGCTCCTCCAGCCGCCAGGTTTTCGCGCCCGTGCCCTGGCAGTCAATGACAAACTGCGCCCAGGGATAGCGCCGCTGGTTCTTCGCGATCTTCGCGCGCACGATAAATCCGCTGCCGAACAGTTCGTCAGCGGTATTCACGATGGTGGTGGGCTGGAAGCGATCGGCAGGAAAACGAGCGGCCTTAATCGCCTTGATCAGGATTGCGTTTTTCTTTTTCGCCGACCTGCGCCCGGCAATATACTGCACCACCCGTACCCTGCCGGCCAACTGCGCACTGCTCCACGGCCGCAAGTGAATGTCATCGTTCTCCAGCACCATTTCCCCGCACTCGTCGATAGCCACCGGCGGTAGCGGGTGCCCGATCGGCAGATCCTGTGCGGGTGCCAGCGGCGGCAATATCAGCAGCGCCCACAGCAGCACGGTTTTCAGCTTCAAACCGGCACTAATCCCTGGCTGGCGTGCTCCGTCAGCAGCCGGAGCTGCTGGCTAATCGCCGCATCTAACGCATCGGGTGTGTCGTAATGCCGGCGGCCGGCGAGCTTGTCGGCCACCATTCCATCATGACGCTGGCCCATCAGCCCGTTGATATTCGCCAGGAAACGCGAGGTCTGGTAAGCCTGTCGATCCGCCGGGTACAGCGATCTGAGGGTGTCGTAATAGGAGACCTGCTGGCTGATGATTTTACGCACGTCGTGAAACTCGCTGCCGGTGAGCTGCGGCTTCATGCTCAACGTCCGCAGCTCGTGCATCTGTTGCTGGCAGTGGCGCATAAACCCCGGCAGGTTATCGAGGCGCGTATGGCGCAGCGTACAGCGCATCAGCGCCCACAGCGGGCGGCTGAGAAGAACGGTCAGCAGGGTGCCGTACAGGCGCAGCGTCTGGTCATTGCCGTAGCGAAAGCCGTCCTGAAAATGTCCGAGAAATACCGTGATCAGTTTAAACAGCCGCGTTGAATCATGCTGCCGGCGATACAGCCGCTGTGCGAAGCGCAGATGCTTGAAGCGTGCGCGGATGCTCTTGTAGCGCATCCCCTCGGCCTCGGTGAGCGTTGCCCCTCTGAGCACTTTTCTGACCAGCGCGCGCAGCTCCCGCCGTGTAAAGCCCTGCTCCCACAGCTGCAGACAGAGGGCGTAGTTATCCTCGATCGTCGCCTGGGTGCAGGGTGCCGCCAGGGTTGCCGGTAAGCCGCTGGCGTCACCGATGCGGTCATCTTCATCCAGCGCTGTAAGCAGCAGCTCGACCGCCTGAGCAGAAAACGTTTTAAGTCGGGTTTTGAATATCATTTTGTTATCTCAAGCGGCGTATCGGTGTGGATCGTGCGGCGATGTTGCCAGGCCCACAGGGTCAGAATCAGCATCATCAGGACCTCGAGGCACTGTCCGCCCAGGTAAGCGCAGGCCGAGCCCTGCACCCGGTAAACGTGTGACAGCACTACCAGCAGCGCAATATAGCCGGCAGAAGCGAGGGCCTGCACGGCTAACCAGGGGCGTTGGCGACCCGCCATCAGCAGCAGTGATTCCTGCGGAAAGCCGATCATCGATACCACCACCGCCCCTAGCATAATCTGGATTAAGCCGTAAGTTTCCAGATACTTATCACCAAAGATCAGTGAGATCAGTGACTCACCCAGCGTTAACATCAGCAGAGAAAACAGCAGACCAATCCCCCCCGCCAGCAGGGCAGCACGCAGCCCCAGCAGCCAGGGGCGCTGGCTGGCCGGATCCAGACGCATTACTTCAGGATAAAAACTCTTCTCCAGCAGTCTGGCCGGGGTGCCGGCGGCATCAATAAAGGTCATGGCGATTTTAAACAGCCCGGCCTCAACCGGCCCGATCACCACGCCGACCAGCACGGTGCTGCAGGAGTTGCGCGCCGCCCAGATCGAGTGCGACAGGTTGGTGGTCCAGACAAAGTTCCAGGCACCGGCAATCTTCCGCCCGACGCTGAACAGCGCCGGCCGCAGCGCGTTATCGATCCGTCTGCGGCGCAGCTCCCACGCCGCTAGCCACCAGAACAGCAACCCACCAGCCACGTTAGCAAGATACCAGGAGGCAACAAAACCGGGAAAACCGGCCCCGGTCAGCAGGGAGGCTACGCTGCCCAGCGCCAGCAGCAGCGGTTTAGTCGCCTGCTGGATGGCAATCAGGTCGAAGCGATCGCAGGCGCGTAAAACACCGGTCGGCGTCGAGGAAGCCATGGCGGGGATCAGCGTGCAGGAGAGCAGCGCCAGCCGGAAACTGCTGGCATCCAGCCCCAGCGAGGCGGAGAGAAACGGCAGTAACAGCATGCCGCCGGCGACGGCGACGGCGCTGCTCAACATATCCAGGCCGACCGAGAAGGAGATGACCTCCCGCACGCGCTGCGTATCCTGACGGGTCAGCGCCGGCACGCCGAACTGCACCACAAACTGCCAGGTCTGGAATTTAACGAGATCGCTGACGGCTTTGGTATAGGCCTGAATCACCACCAGCACGCCAAACATCTCTGGCGACATCCCCCTGCCGGCGCAGGAGAGCGCCAGCAGGCCTAACAGTGCGCTCACCGCATTGCCGGAGAGCAAAAAAGCACTGTTCAGTAAAATAGTGCGAAATGCACCATCGGCAAACCAACGTCTCATCATTAATGACCTGCTATGCGGGCTGCGTTAGCCAGGGCGGATTAAGGAAACTCAACGGGGAGTTTTTTTTAGATAACATGATGGCGCAGTATATTTCCGCAGGTCATGTACTCATCGGAAACGTATTACCTGAAGCATCACTGTTGTACCTGATTAATTCATAACAGGTTGACTGACCGTCAAAGATCCGCTGCAAATGATAAATAATGTCGGTGCGGCAGGAGATGCGTATCGTGCTTTTAATCCGCAGGCGCCGCGCAGGCAAGCAGAGGCGCTGGTTATTTACAGATTGTCACCAGATGAATGAAAAATTAGCACCTTATGAACATATTGCCTCCGTTAACCGCTTCATTCTGTTGCCTCAAAAACAGCCGCGGCTTCTGCCGCCAGCATCGGGACTAAACCAGCGGGAAATATGACTCTTATTGAGCACTATATTATGCGTGAGATCCGCCGCCTGGTGATGGTTATCGTCGGTTTCCTGATCTTTATTTTTGCCATCTATTCTGCGCAACGTTATCTGACCGAGGCGGCAAATGGCACCCTGGCACTGAAAGCGGTCGCGGCGATCGTTTTTTATAAGGTGGTTATTGCGCTGGAGATGCTGCTGCCGGTCGGCCTGTACGTGGCGGCCGCCGTGGCGCTGGGCCAGCTCTACAGTAACAGTGAGATCACCGCGCTTTTTGCCGCCGGCATCAGCCCGCTGCGCATCTATAAAGCGGTACTCATGCTGGCAGTACCGCTGGCGATGCTGGTCACCGCCCTGTCGATGGTTGTCCGTCCGTGGGCCTATGCGCAGATCGACCTGCTGCGGCAGGACGCACAGTCGACGCTGGACGTCGGCCATCTGCAGGCACAAAAATTTAATCTGGATGATAACGGCAGCATGATCCTGGCGCAGCAGGTTGACCGAAACCTGAATCATCTGTCTGACACGCTGATCTACCGCAGCACGGCGAATGTGACTACGGTACTGCGGGCCCGCTCGGCCAGCGTCGCCTGGCCCGACGGCGTGCCGGTAGTGACGCTGCTGGCCGGATCGGCTTACACCCTTGACCACCACGGCATGGCAGATAACCAGCATATCTATCAACGTCTGCAGCTGTACCCTACGCCGGCGAAGCCGGATGACGATGCGCGCAGTAAATCCCTCTCCGTGCGGCAGCTGGTAGCCTCTTCTTCCCCGACCGATGCAGCTGAGCTGCAGTGGCGGGAGAGCCGCGGCATCACCACCCTGTTAATGGCGCTGATGGCGGTTTCGCTCAGCCGCCTGAAGCCACGCCAGGGGCGGTTCACCACTCTGTTACCGCTGGCGCTGGTGTTTACCCTGATTTTTTTTGGCGGTAACGTCTGCCGTACGCTGGTCGCCACGGGCACCCTGCCCGTCATGCCCGGCGTATGGCTGTTTTCACTGCTGATGCTGTTGGGCGTGTCGGCCCTGTCAGCGCGTGACTTCGGCCTGTTGCCGATCTTCTCCCGATGAAACTCGTCAGTCGTTATCTGGTGCGCCACATTTTTATCGGATTTTTAGCCGCGGCCGCGCTACTGGTCCCGCTGTTTACCCTCTTTGATTTTATTTCTGAACTGGAAGACGTCAGTGCCCGGGGCTATCACTGGACGCAGGCGCTGGCCGTGGTGCTGATGCGCGTACCCCGGGTTATCGTTAACCTGAGCCCGTTTATTGCGCTGCTGGGCGGCATTGTCGGGCTGGGGCAGCTCTCTGCCAGCCAGGAGATGACCGCCATCCGCATGGCCGGTTATTCAGTGACCCGCATTGCGCTGGCCGCCCTGTCGGCCGGCGCGATTTTTACCGCTTCGCTGGCCGCCGTTGATGAGTGGGTGGCGTCACCGCTGCAGCAGCGCGCGCAAACGCTGAAGAACCGGGCGCTGGCAAACGGCCTCAACGGTGAAGCGTCACAGGGTGCGCTGTGGGCGCGGCGGGATAATGAATTTGTCAGGGTGAAGAGCGTCGATACGCAGGGCCAGCCGGAGGGCATTGAGATATTTTACTACAACGCCGACTTTTCACTGCGCAGCTATGTGTATGCCGAGACGGCCACCCTTGCAGAGGGTGCCACCTGGATACTGCATCATGCCCGGCGGAAAGAGTGGTCAGGGGGGAAAGAGTCGATGGTCACTCAACCGGTTTTACCTTGGCAATCGCTGTTTCCCGGCAACAATCTGCAGACGCTCTCTCTGCCCACCGACAGCTTCACCGTCTCTCAGCTCAGGCAATATATCGCCTGGCTGCAGCATACGGCACAGCCCGCCGCGCAGTACCAGATTGCCCTGTGGCAGAAACCCGCACGGCCGCTGCTGCTGCTGGCGATGATCTTACTGGCCCTTCCCTTCACCTTTGGCCATCCGCGAACGCCGGGGATGGGCAGTCGTCTGTCGCTGGGGGTGATTGTCGGCCTGCTGACCTGGATCTTCGTGCAGATTGTGATTAATTTAGGGCTGCTGCTGGCGTTTAACCCGGCCCTTACCGCACTCGGGCCGTCACTGTTGATGCTGATCGTCGCGCTGTTGCTGGTCGCTCGGGTTAACAGGAAACCTTAGCGGGCTCAATGCAGCTCAGCGGATAACTGCTGGATCCTACTTTTAACGTTAACCGTGCCTGCCCGACTGCCCGCCTTCAAATGCGACAGTCGGCAGATGATCTGTGATCCTTAGTTTATAAAATTCAAATATCACGGCGATTATCGCCGTAAAAATAAACTTCAACAAACCAAAGTCGCTCAAAGGTTTGCCAAAATTAAAATATACGGCAATAATCGCCGTATAAATATTAGGCTATAAACCAGAGGCAAACGTGCTCAATACGAAATCAAGGACCTTACTTAAAACGCTGCTGCCATCGGGACTGGTAGCAACCAAGTCATGGCTCATCACACAGGGTCTTAGCCTGCATTTTATTGATAATGCAGTTAAAAACCGAACATTGGTGCCACTGGCTGTTGGGGTTTATGTTCGTGATACCATTCAAGTCAGCTGGCAAGGGGTCATCGCCTCACTGCAACGTATGAGCGATATACCGCTACATGTTGGTGGACTTACGGCGCTTGATATTGCAGGACTGTCCCACTATCAATCGAGAGCAAAAGTCGCACTGGTGGCGCTCTATTCTTCTGAGCCGCTTCCGACCTGGCTGCACAGGATTGAGCTCAACGCACGGTTTAGCTGGTACAGTACAAAACGCCTGTGGCCTGCATCGGTTATGGAAAACAGCCCCTTTATGCAAGAAAACCAGTGGCAGCCTTCACTTCCCCCGATGTTCTACTCAACGCCAGAAATGGCGATGCTGGAACTGCTAGCTAACGTTCCGGACAGCGTCAGTTTTGAGCATGCGGATCAACTCATGCAGGGAATGTCGACTCTCTCACCACGGCGGCTCAATGTTTTACTGAAGGCGTGCCGCAGTATTAAGATCAAGCGATTGTTTATGTGGCTGGCTCAGCGCCATAATCATGCCTGGCTTAAATACCTCACGCCTGACAGCTATGATTTTGGTTCCGGTAAGCGGGAAATTGCCAAATCAGGCCGTCTGGACAGGACGTGGAGCATCACCGTACCAAAGGAGTTGTAATCATCAATGGACAGAAGCAGCCTCTACTACCGTCAGGTACAGCTTTTATTAAAGCTCATCCCGTTTATTGCAGCACATGACTGCTTTGCACTTAAAGGCGGTACGGCCATCAATCTTTTTGTTCGGGAATTGCCGCGTCTGTCGGTGGACATCGATCTGGTATTTCTGCCGGTGATGAATCGCGATACCTCACTGGGCAGAATCAAAACGGCACTTGATGAAATAGCCACGGCGATTCTGACAGAAATTCGGTGCAGCCAGGTCAGCAAATCTTACGACGACAAAAGAGATGCGTTGCGGCTGAATATTGCCCACGGAGGGGTTCAGGTAAAAATCGAACTCTCACCCGTGTTACGCGGAACTGTCTATGATCCGGAAATGCTTGCGGTGAGCCACGCGGTGGAGGATGAGTTTGGTTTTGCAGAGATGCCGGTAGTGTCATTTTCCGACCTTTATGCAGGAAAAATCTGCGCCGCACTCGATCGCCAGCACCCCCGAGATCTCTTCGACGTAAAACTGCTGTTGGACAATGAGGGATTCTCCGATGAACTTAGGAAAGCGCTGCTGGTTTATATAATCAGTCATCCGCGCCCTGTCGCCGAGCTCCTGAGGCCTCGTTTCATCGACATATCTGCACTTTATGAGGGTGAGTTTCGTCACATGGCAGAGGTTGATGTTCCTCTGGCAGAACTGTCTACGGCACGGCAAAAAATAGTTGAACTGATTAATCAGTCAATGACCAGCGAAGAGCGGTCGTTTTTACTCTCCTTTAAAAACCGACAACCCGTGTGGACACTACTGGGGCTGCAAGGGGTTGAGCAGTTGCCAGCAGTACGCTGGAAACTGCAAAACCTTGCAAAAATGCCAGTGGAAAAACATGCTGATGCACTGGCAAAACTGCGTGATGTCCTGGGCGTTTAGATCAATGTGGGAATATCGGCTAAATCAGCTTCTGCGCGAGACACCGTATTAACCGTTATTCACCCAGACGTCATTGCACTGGCTAACCGCTTACGGCACCACCCTGCCCCGTACCACTACCTTGCCGGCCTTACTCTCCTGCTCGCCGACCCGACGGATCGCCAGGTTCAGCGCCTGCCAGGCGATCTCCTGTAAATCATGGGTGATGCAGGGGAAGTGGAAGCCGTAGATACCGGCATTGGCCACCTCGTCGATGCTGAACAGTGACACCTGCTGCGTCAGCGCCAGCTTGTGCTCGATGCAGGCTTTGATAATCCCCAGCGAGATCTGGTTATTGCAGCCGACAAAATAGTCCGGTGCCGGGTTGTCCGTCAGCCAGCGGCGGGTCTCCTGCCAGGCGGCATCCATAAAGAAGTCCGCGTGCAGCACTTCAAAGGAGGCTATCCTGCCCTGCAGCGCCGCCTGCAGGCCGATCACCCTTTCGCGCGCCACGTTGGAATTTTCCGGGCCAGAAACCACCACCACCCGCTGCACCTGCTGCTCCAGCAGCCAGCGGCCAGCCTGCAGGCCACAGTCGAGGTTATCGATATAGACGCCGCTGCACCAGCCGGCGTCCAGCTCACGATCCACCAGCACCACCGGGATGTTCAGCGTCTCCAGACGCTGCAGATAGGCCGGGCGATAGTGGAGATCGTTGGAGATCACCGACAGGATGATCGCATCAACGTTATAGCCCATCAGCCGGTCGATGATGCTGTTCTCCGTCTCCTGCGATTCATAAGAGTCAAACACCAGCGTGTCGTAGCCCAGCTTCTGCGCTTCCAGGGTCATTAGCCGGGTCAGGCCGCCGAAGAACGGGTTAGCCATATCCGGATTAACGATGCCGATGGTCTTACTGCTTTTTGCCCGCAGGCTGCGGGCGGCGGTATTCACTACATAGCCCAGCTGCTCTGCCGTTGCCAGAATGCGCTGCAGGGTCTCCGGGTGCACCTTGTCCGGCTGCGAAAACGCCCTTGAAGCGGTAATTTTACTGACGTTTGCCTGCGCGGCAACGCTGGCCAGCGTTGCCTTTTTTCCCCGCGCCACAGCCAAATGCAACTCCTTAGTTAACCCACACGATTAAGCATCATTTTGTATCATTGCTGACATCATGACAGATCCGCTAAAGCGGTGCTATCAGAGATTATGCCCGCCAGGCGGTTAATCCGCGGGTCGGTGAAAATATCCAGCTCATCGCGGCTTTCGGAAGAGAACTCCGACACCACCGCGCCCTGCTCCCCCGCCTGGAACCAGTGGCGGGTATTGGGGGCAATGGTGTACTGCTCGCCGGGGCGCAGCAGGATATAGCGGGTGCAGCCGTACCAGGCTTCCGATCCGGGGGGCACCCGGCACACCGGTTCACCGCCGGCATCGTTAGGCGTCAGGCTGTCGTCATCCACAAACAGATACACCTCCCCCCAGCGGCAGCGGAAGGTCTCCTGCTTGCCCGGCGTGCCGTCAAACGGCGGATGCAGATGCTCCGGACAGGTCTGGCGCGGGAACAGCACCAGCTCTTTGGCGCAGTAGCGCGGCGAGTTGGCGTAGGTCAGCAGCTGCAGGCCGGAGGCCGGATCGTTCAGGCCAAAGCCCGCGATTTCAATGCGCTGGCGCTCCTGTTCGGTGAGCACAATGCTGGCCCGCTGCAGGTAATGCAGCGTCTGTGAGACGGCATCGGAAGCTGAAGTCATGGTTACCTCTGAGTGATTAACGGTATCGGTATCATTAGACCCGTCATTACCCCTGCGATTCTGTGATCCTGCTCTCTATCCGCTGAATACGCCCACCGCCGCTGCGAATGTTTGCTCAGAAAACTCTAAGTCGATCACAGTTTTCAGCGGAATATTACGCCAGGATGAGCGCATTAAAATGATATCGATACCATATAAATGCATTCAGAGAGGCCATTATGAAAGCGTTAGTGTTGGCAGAAGCCGGTAAGATCGCCATTGAAGATCGCGAGTTTGACGAGGTGCTGGGTCAGGATGATGTGCAGATCAAAATCCACTCGGTGGGGATCTGCGGCAGCGATGTGCACTATTACCAGCACGGGCGCATCGGGCCGTTTGTGGTCAGGGCACCGATGGTGCTCGGCCACGAGGCTTCCGGCGTGGTGCTGGCGGTAGGCAGCAACGTCACTCACCTGCAGCCCGGCGACCGGGTATGCATGGAGCCGGGCATTCCGGATATGAACTCGGCGCAGACCCGCTCCGGCATCTATAACCTTGACCCGGCTGTGCGCTTCTGGGCCACCCCGCCGGTACACGGCTGCCTGCGCGAAAGCGTCATCCACCCCGCCGCTTTTACCTTTAAGCTGCCGGACAACGTCAGCTTTGCCGAGGGGGCGATGGTCGAGCCGCTGGCGATCGGCATGCATGCCGCCACCAAAGCGGGCATTAAGCCGGGCGATATCGCACTGGTGATCGGTGCCGGTCCGATCGGCGTGGTCACCGCGCTGGCGGCGCTGGCAGGCGGCTGCTCTGACGTGATCATCTGCGATCTGTTTGATGAAAAGCTGGCGGTTGCCGCCAACTACGACGGTCTGCACGCGGTGAACATCAAATCCGGCGAGCTGGCGGGCAAGGTAGCGGCGCTGACCAGCGGTAACGGCGTGGATATCGTCTTCGAGTGCAGCGGTGCCAAACCGGCGATTGCCGGGGTGGCCGAACACGCCGCACCGGGAGCTACGGCGGTGCTGGTGGGCATGCCGGTTGACGCCGCGCCGATGGATATCGTCGCCGCGCAGGCCAAAGAGATCACCTTCAAAACCATTTTCCGCTACGCCAACATGTACCCGCGCACCCTGCGCCTGCTGAGCAGCGGCAGGCTGCGGGTTACCCCGCTGATCAGTCAGACCTACAAGTTTGCCGACAGCGTTGCCGCCTTCGATCGCGCCGCAGCCGGTAACGCCTCTGATATCAAAATCATGCTGGAGATGGAGTAAGCAGATGGCGCTTTATGCAGGCATCGACTGCGGCACCCAGGGCACCAAGGTGGTCATCGTCGATGGCGATACAGGCACCCTGCTCGGTGAGGGCAGCGCGGCACATCAGCTGATTGCCGACGCCAGCGGTCGCCGCGAGCAGCAGGCCGACTGGTGGATTGAGGCGCTGATTAGCGCCTTTCATCAGGCGGTGGCCGCGGCCGGCGTGGCGGCGGCGGATATCGTGGCGCTGGGCGTTTCCGGCCAGCAGCACGGTTTCGTGCCGCTGGATGAGCAGGGCAAGGTGCTGCACAACGTGAAGCTGTGGTGCGATACCGAAACCGACGCTGAAAATCAGCAGCTGATCGCCGCACTGGGCGGCGTCCCGGCTGCGCTGGCGCAGCTCGGGCTGCTGCCGGCCACCGGTTATACCGCCTCGAAAATTCTCTGGTTCAGACAGCATCATCCCGAAAAGTGGGCGCAGCTGCACAGCGTGCTGCTGCCACACGACTATCTCAACTTCTGGCTGACCGGCGAACGGGTCGCCGAGTATGGCGATGCCTCCGGCACCGGCCTGCTCGACGTGCGCAGCCGTCAGTGGGACCGCCGCACGGTGGAGCTGATCGACGACAGCGGCCGCCTGTGGAACGCCCTGCCGCCGCTGCTCAGCGCCGGACAGTGCATCGGTACCCTGCGGCCGGAAGCGGCGGCGGCGCTGGGGCTCTCCCCGGCCACCCGCGTTGCCACCGGCGGCGGCGACAATATGATGAGCGCCATCGGCTCCGGCACCATCGCCCCCGGGGTGGTCACGCTCAGCCTCGGCACCTCCGGCACGCTGTTCGCCTGGTCGCCGGAACCGCTGGCCTCGCCCTCTGCGGAGGTGGCCGGTTTCTGTTCCAGCGATAATGGCTGGCTGCCGCTGATCTGCACTATGAACGTCACCTCAGCGACCAGCACGGTGCAGACCCTGCTGCAGGAAGATATCGCCGGCTTTAACCGGCTGCTGGAGCAGGCCGCGCCGGGCGCCGGCGGCGTGGAGATGCTGCCGTTCTTTAACGGCGAACGCGTACCGCCGCTGCCGCACGCCCGCGCCAGCCTGCACAACCTCGGCAGCGACAACTTTACCCGCGCCAACCTGGTGCGGGCGGTGGTGGAGAGCGCCACCTACGGCCTGCGCTACGGCATTGAGCTGTTCCGCCAGCAGGGAATAACGGTGAGTGAGATCCGCCTGACCGGCGGCGGCTCGCGCAGCGCGGCGTGGCGGCAGATCGTCGCCGACGTGATGGGCTGCCCGGTTATCTGCCTGCAGGTCGGCGAAGCGGCCGCGCTGGGCGGGGCGATTCAGGCGATGTGGATGACAGCGCTGGCGGATGAACACACGCCACCGTTCAGCCCGCTGCTGGCCAGACTCTGCCAGCGCTTTGTCGCCCTGGATCCGGCCACCCGCACCGAGCCGGACGCCGCGCGCCAGGCCGAATACGACACCCTTTATCAGCGCTATCTGCAGCGCCTGCAGCAGTCTTACCCGGAGGTTCAGCCGTGACCCGCGATCCGCAAACGCAACAATCCGCTTACCTGCTGGAGGTCAGCGGGGTCAGGAAGGCCTTCGGGCCGGTGGTGGCGCTGAAAAACGCCGAGTTCAGCCTGCGCAGAGGCTCGATCCACGCGCTGTGCGGCGGCAACGGCGCCGGCAAGTCGACCTTTCTCAGCATTCTGATGGGCTTTATCCAGCCGGACGGCGGCGACATCTTTATCAACGGCGAGCGCTGCGAGTTTCACCACCCGAAAGACGCGCTGCGCGCCGGGGTGGCCATCGTCCAGCAGGAGCTGAGCGCCATTCCCGACCTGACGGTGGCGGAGAATATCTGGCTGGGCCGCGAACCGCAGCGCTTTGGCTTTGTGGATTTCGCCACCCTGAACAGGCGTACCACTGCCCTGCTGGCTGAGCTGGATTTTCATATCAGCGCCACCGAGAAGATGCGCAATTTAAGCGTTGCCGAGCAGCAGCTGGTTGAAATTGCCAAGGCGCTCTCCCACGCCAACGCCGACATCATCATTATGGATGAGCCGACCTCGGCGATCGGCGAGGAGGATGCGCAGAAGATCTTCCAGACCCTCAGGCGGCTGGCGGCGAAAGGCAAAGGCATTATCTACGTCTCGCATCGTCTGTCGGAGATCTTCCAGATCGCCGACAGCTACACCATCTTCCGCGACGGTGCCTGGGTGCACGAAGGCTTTATCGCCGATATCACCCGCGAGCAGCTGATTGAACACATCATCGGCGGCGAGTATGACAGCGAGTTCGCCAAGTTTAACCGCCCCGGCAGCGAGGTGATGATGGAGGTCAATAACCTGCGCTGGCGCCACCGGATCAAGGATATCAGCCTGCAGCTGCGCCGCGGCGAGATCCTCGGCATCTACGGCCTGGTGGGTTCCGGGCGCAGCGAGTTTCTCGATCTGATCTTCGGCATCGAACACGCCGACAGCGGCACCATCCGCCTCGGGGAGAAAACCCTCGCCCGCCACTCGCCGAAGCAGTCGATCGCCAGCGGCATCGCCTACGTTACCGAAGATCGTAAGGAGAGCGGGCTGGTGCTGTGCCGCTCGGTCAGCGAGAACATCAATATCGCCTCGCTCTCTGCGGTGAGCCGCGCCGGGTTTATCGACCACAAACAGGAGCAGGCGCGCACCGCCGACATGATCCAGCGCTTTAACGTCAAAACCCACGACGGCGAGCAGCCGGTCGGTAACCTCAGCGGCGGCAATCAGCAGAAGGTGGTGCTGGGTCGCTGGGCGCTGCTCGACCCGGAAGTACTGCTGCTGGACGAGCCGACGCGCGGCATTGACGTCGGTGCCAAGAAGGAGATCTACCGCTTTATGTCGGACTTTGCCCTGAAAAATAAGGGGATCATTATGGTGTCGTCCGAGCTGGCGGAGATCATCGGCATGAGCGATCGCATCCTGGTGTTCCGCGACGGTGAGCTGGCAGGCGAGCTGTCGGCAGCGGAAGCCACCCAGACAGAACTGATGAAACTCGCGGTTTAACAGAGAGATAATAAAATGACGACCACCCATTCCTTAACGCCCGGGCTGTCCTTTTTCACCCGCAACAAGCGCCGTATGCACAAGTACGGCATCATCCTCGCCTTTTTTGCTCTGTGCCTGATCGTCGCCGCCGTCGGCGAGTACCAGGTCTCGCAGGGGGCCTGGAGCAGCAACTACTTCCTCAGCAACGAGAATATGCTGATCGTGCTGCGTCAGGTGTCGATCAACGGCATCCTCGCCATCGGCATGACCTTTGTGATCATCACTGCCGGGGTCGATCTGTCTGTCGGCTCGGTGCTGGCGCTGAGCGGCATCGTCGCCGCGCGCTTTGCCACCAACAACGCCGGGCTGGCGATTGGCGATACCGCCCACGCGGTGATGATGCCGATGATCGTGGCGCTGGGCATTGGCATCGTCTGCGGGCTGATTAACGGCACGGTGCTGGCCCGTTATCGCCTGCAGCCGTTTATCGTCACCATGGGCATGCTCTCCGCCGCGCGCGGCCTGTCGATGCTGACCACCGACGGCAATCCGGTGTCGCAGCTTAACAGCGACTTCCGCTGGCTGGGCAACGGCTACACCGCCGGCATTCCGGTGCCGGTGATTATCTTTATTCTGCTGTTTGGCCTTGCCTGGCTGCTGCTGAATAAAACTCTGTTTGGCCGCTACGTCTACGCGGTGGGCGGTAACCCGAAAAGCGCCCGCACCTCCGGGATTAACGTGGTGCGTATCAAGGTACTGGTTTACACCCTGTGCGCCGGGCTGGCCGGTATCGCCGGGCTGATCCTCACCGCACGCACCGGCTCGGCGCAGACCAACGCCGGAGCCGGCTACGAGCTGGACGCCATCGCCGCGGTGGTGATCGGCGGCACCAGCATGGCGGGCGGCGTCGGAACGCTGGTCGGCACCTTCTTCGGCGTGCTGATTATCGGCGTGATGAATAACGGCCTGGACCTGCTCGGGGTGCAGTCCTACTACCAGCAGATTATTAAAGGCGCGCTGATCGTTGTCGCCGTATTGCTTGACCCGTCGCGTAAGCAGCAGCGCGACTGACTTATAACAACAACACCCTACTGGAGAGAACCATGAATAAGACCAAAATTGCGTTGCTGACCTGTGCACTGACCCTCGGCAGCATGGCGGCTGCGCAGGCCGCCCCGGTAAAAATCGCGGTGCTGATGTACGGTAACAAGGCTGAATTTGTCCAGCTGATGGGGAAGTACGGCAAACAGCATCCGGCGGTGAAGAGCGGTGAAGCGGTGCTGACCTTCTATGACGGGCGCTATGATGCCTCGGTGCAGAACGACCAGGCGGCCACCGCCATCCAGACCCGCGCCGATGCGATTATCGTTAACCCGATGGATTTTGAAGCCAATATCGACATCGTCACTAACGCTAACGAGGCCAAAATTCCGGTGGTGGTGACCAACGCCCGCCTGAATACCGAAGCGATGACCGCCGAAGTGGTCTCCAACGATGAGCTGGGCGGCTATCTGGAAGCTAAAGCGGTACTGGATAAGCTCGACTGCAGGAAGAACAAGGTTAACGTGGTGATTATCGAAGGGCCGAAAGGCGGCAGCGGTGAGATCCAGCGCGGTAAGGGTAACGATAAGGCGATCGCCGAGTGTGGTGCCGGTCAGGTGACGGTGCTGGAGCGTAAAACCGCCAACTGGTCACGCGCCGAGGCGCAGCCGCTGATGGAGAACTGGCTGCAGAAGCACCGTGGCAAGATCAACGGCGTGATCGGCCAGAACGACGAGATGGCGCTGGGCGCCATTGAAGCGATTAAAGGGGCCGGGCTGAACGTGAAGGACTTCGCCATTGCCGGCGTCGACGGCGTTTCTGATGCGATCCACGCGGTGCAGGCCGGTGAGATGGTGTCGATTCTGCAGGATGCCAAAGGCCAGATTCAGGGCTCCATCGACGTGGCGCTGCGCGCCGTGAAGGGCGACAGCTACCAGCCGCAGTCCGATATCTGGCAACAGTACGCGAAGGATCTGAAGTGGGACGGCGGCACGCAGAAACATTATTACATTCCCTGGACCACCGTGACCGCCGATAACGCCCAGCAGCTGCTGGACGCGCGTAAGTAAGCCGGCGCTTCTCCTCCGGCAACATCGCCGGAGGAGGATCTGCGCATGCGGCTGCGGCCGTTACACTCCGGCCGCAGCCGCTTTTTCACTCTCCCCGTCAAACTCCTGCATAAAGGTAAATACCCCGGCCTTGCGCTGGTAGCTGTCGATCAGCGGCACCAGCCGGGTAAAGTGCTCACTCTGACAGTGTGCATCCAGCGCGGCCCTGTCCGGCCAGCTCTCAATAAAGATAAAATGCCCCGGATCGCGGTGGTCCGTAAACAGCTCGTAGCTGATACAGCCTGGCTCCTGACGGGTTTTCTCCACCAGCTCGCGGTAGAGCGGCATTACCGCTGCAATATGCCGGGTGCTGATAAAATCTTCGGCAATCACTTTCAGCATAGTTACTCCTTTTATCCGGTCGTCTGCGATCCCGGCCCGGTTATATCAGCGCAGATTCAGCTGCTCTGCCGTCCGCTCCGCCAGCGGCAGCAGATGCCCCTGCGCATGAATGGCAAAGGTTGCCAGCCGCACCGCACCCTCTCCCTGCTGCAGGGCCAGCGCGGCCGCAAAGGCCTGATAGTGGGTGCTGGCGGTCAGCGCACTCTGCTGCGCCATCAGGCTGCTGAACAGCCCTGCGCCCGCCACCAGCGTGATGGCAAGGAATGCCAGCCGCACGCGGCGCTCCTGCTGCGGCAGCAGCGCGGCAAGCAGCCGTCCGGCCAGCAGGATCAGGCTCAGCGCGTTAAGCAGGATCAGCACGCTGCCGAGGGCCACCGTCAGACCGGCGCTGTAGATTACCCCCATGACCTGGCGTGTCGTTTCACGATCCAGCTTTACCGGCCGCGCCTTCAGCGGCGCGGTGACGCCGCTGGCCAGCTGCAGGCTGCGCAGCGCCAGCAGTTCACCTTCCGGCACCGGCCGATCGCTAACGCCGAAGGCTATGGCCAGCTGTGGCGTGGTTTTGTTAACCAGCAGCTTATTGACGCCAAACACGTTCGTTTTCTTTTCGGCGGGCATCGCCGCCACGCTGTCGGAAATAAAATGCAGTACCCAGGCTTTGGAGGCCCAGGTGGTGCCGGCAATCAGCGTCAGTGCCAGCAGGATTATCGCCAGCCCGCTGGCCTTGATCCGCTTCAGCAGCGGCTCGGCCACCAGCGTGGCCAGCAGCAGCAGCGTGCCGCTGGCGGCCATCAGCCAGAAGATCAGCGCGGTGGCGCGGAAGAAGCCGATCTCACGGGCGGCGTACAGCGCGCTGAGCGCAAAAGCCAGCCACAGCAGGGTGACCAGCAGCAGCACCAGGTTCAGCGAGAAAGCCGTCCAGCTGCGGCGGGCGGCGGGTTGGGTCAGTTGCTCGTCGAGCGGAGAGAGCGTCATGGGGCAGTCCGTTAGTGGGTTAAAACAGGCCAGAGAAATGACGCCGGCTTAAACCGGCGGCGTACCCAGTGAGGCGATCAGCTGTTCGGCGTCAGCGGCGCTGTACTCCGCGTTGTGCATCGCCATCGCGGCGCGGTCGGCGTAGTCGCTGGCGCGCTGCTGCAGCATCAGCGATTCCCCGGTCACCTCCTCCAGCGAGCTCATCGTCGATCGCGCCTGGCGCAGATGATCCTCACCCAGACCGATCGCCTGCTGCGCGGCGTGCAGGTTTAGACGTGCACGTTTGAGGATCTCCACCGCCTCGTAGGAGATCTCATTCAGCCCCGGCTGATGCGCTTTCTGAAAATCCAGCGAGCGGCTGTCGCTCCAGCGGCGCAGCAGCTCGCGGGATTCATCGTGGTACTGGTTCACCTGGTGCGAGAACAGCATCGTGTGCTCCTCCACCAGGTTGTAGATCGACTGGATCTGCAGGGATGCGTCCATTACAGGCCCTCTTTACTGTTGATCTTTCGCAGCGCTTCAAAGGCATCGCTCAGCTCTTCGCGCGCGCGCCACTGGCGGCTCTGGTACTCCTCAAGCGAACCCTCAAAGGCGTAGTGCCCCTGCAGCGCATCGGCCACCTCATCTTCTGCCTGCGTGGTGTGCTGGCTGGCGGTCTGGTGCTGGGCGCTCATCTGTTCCGCCAGCCGGCTGCCGTGCTGCGCCTGCTGCCAGGCTTCATCAGCCCACTGCAGCGCTTCCCGCGCGCTGTGGCTGGCCTGGCTGGCGCGATCCCGCGCCTGATCGGCGTGATGCAGCGCCTGTTCGGTTTTACTGACGCCCTCTTCGCAACCACGGTGCCTGTTGAGGGCATCGTTCAGCCGCGCGATGGCATCCTGCAGCAGCGCCTTACAGTGGTTCAGCCGCTGCAGTGCGCTGTCGACGTTGCGCATTGCGCTGTTCATCCGCGAGGCTTCCGAGCTGCAGTTCGGCTGGATGCGTTCGCCCTTCGAGTTGGTGGTATACGAGCTGGTGCAGCGGTTATACGAACTGCGGGCGAAGTTCAGCTCATCTTCGGCGCTGCTGTACTGATGCTGTGCGCTGGCCACCTGGCTTTCGGCATGGATTTTCGCCGCCCGGCACTGGCTCACCAGCTGGACGGCCCGTTCCAGCGCCGCCCGCCACTCCGCGCTGGCACGCTGGCAGCGCTGAAACACGCTGGCCGCGTGGCGGTGGGTCTGCGCCGCGCGTTCGTCGGTGCTGTTGGCCAGCTCCCGCACCGCATGGCTTTTCTCCTGCACCTCGTGCAGGTGCTGCGTGGCATCGTCGATCTGACTGCTGACCAGCGATACCCCCTCTTTGAAATCGGCCACCACGTTATCAGCGCGGCGGAAGTGGCCCTTGTTCTCCTGCTGCACCACGTTGAAGTTGCGGCTCCAGTCCAGCAGCTCCTGTTCGATCTGGTCGATCAGAAACTGGGCTTCACGCGGGGTCTGTGTCATTCCGTTAACCTTCTGATTGGGATTGTGCGGTCAGCTGTTCGAGCATGGCGTCCAGCCGCGGCAGAATAAGATGCAGGCGCTGCGCCTGCTGCTCAAAGCGCCGGGTAGCGCGCTGAAACTGCTGGTTGAACGCCTCTGCACCCTCGCCCTGATACGCCTGGCGCAGGCGGTGCCACGCGGCGATCAGGTTCTCGCGGCGGTGCTCCACCTCCTGCAGGCGGCGGGCGATATCGTCACGATAGTCGCGCAGCCGTTCGGTCTGCTGCGCGCTCATCAGACGTTCCCCCGCAGATAGCTGGCGATCTGCCGCAGCTTCACGGCTAAGTGATCGTCCAGCGCAGGCGCGTCTGTTTTCAGGTACGCATCGTTCTCGGCGATGCACTCCTCAAGTAACACGGCGGTGGCGTGATGCTGTTCATCGCGCCACAGCTCACCCAGCAGCGCATAGCCCTCCTGCAGGCTTTTCTGCTGGCCGGCCAGCGCCTGGTGGAACGCCTCCAGCTCGCGCTGGAGGTTTCTCATCAGTGGATAGCTCTCATTCAGCGACAACGGGCACCCCGGCAAAGGATTTGTCCAGCATCTGCTGCAGCAGCTCGCGGGTCTGCTCGCGACCGATATCGTGGTCGAAGGCGTAGCTGCTGAACAGGTTACGGGCGCGCTCGCCCTTGACCAGGTCAACGTACATCGCCGCCAGCGGATGCTCGGTCATCTCTTCGATCTGCGTGGCCGCCAGCGAGGCGAACAGCGTCATTGAGTCGTCGGCGCTGAGCTGCTGCACCACGCGATGGATAAAGTCGCGGCCGTCGCGGGACGGATTCATAAAGCTCTGCAGCGCCGGTACCGACTCAGCGGAGACGATCACGTGGCGTGAGCGGTCGCTGCCACGGCGGACCAGGTCGCGCCAGGTGGCCCACAGGCCGCTTTCCGGTGCACCGTACGGGTCGTAACCGTCAACCAGCGCGTTGATGCGGTCCGGCTCGCAGACCACCAGCAGCCCCTGGCGGGTGTGCGCGGCGTCGGCAAAACCGGTCAATGCCGCTTCGGCACCGTCGGCATCGGCGATAGTGACGTTTGCACCCAGCCCCTGCAGATACTCAGCAGCCGTGCGCACGATGCCGCCGCCCGGCAGATACGGATCCAGCGCGTCGATCACCGTCAGGTCAATCTCCTGCGGGTTTACGGTGGCAGGCAGGCCGATAATCATATTGGCCAGCATCGCCGCACGCAGCTCGGTGCGCGCACCGACCATCAGCAGGTTCTGGCCGCGGCCGCGGCGCAGGGTGCAGAGCGCGTGGGAACGCACGTCGAAGTTGCGCCCCAGCCACAGGCCGATCGGCCTGCCGGAAGGCGTCCACATCCGCTCCTCAAAACCGCCGTCGCGCAGCGGCGTGGCGGCAATACGCTGCAACTCGTCGATGGACGGCGGCGCGCTCTGATGCTTCATCACAAAGGCGTTATCGGCCAGCGTGCTGGCCATGGTGCCATCCAGCATAATTGGCCGTGACGCCTGCGGGCCGGCGTGGGCAACAATGCTATCGATCACCGCTTCCAGCGTCGGCTGGGTCTCGTCTGCGCCCTGATAGTCATCACGACGTGCCAGGCGAGCGACCGCACCACGGTGGTTATCGCCATCGCGACCGGACTGGGCGTTAATGACCAGCTCACCGGAGGCGGCCAGGTCGCGGATCAGGCGTTTACCCTCGGCGCCAAAAGCGGAGATGGTCTGAATATAGTCCTGTGCCAGCGACAGCGAGGCGCGCAGGTGGATTTCGTTAAAGTTACTGCTGCGCATCCCCTCCACGTCAAAGCGCTGGGCGCAGAGCAGCAGGTGGGTACCCGCAGCGCGCCCCATGCGCAGGATCGGGCCAAGTTCGTCCATGCCCGCCTGCGGGTCGCCCTCAAACACCAGCTGATATTCGTCGATAATCATCAGCATACGCGGCAGCACCTTGCCGGTTTTGCTGCGGTACGCGGCGAGGTTGTTGACGTTCTCATCCTTGAACAGCTCATAGCGGCGCTTCATCTCGGCGTGGAAGTCGGCGAGGATTTTGCGCGCGATCGCCGGACGGGTGCGTAGCGACACCACTTCCGCGTGCGGCAGTTGGTTGTAGAGTTTAAACTCCACGCCGTGCTTGGCGTCCAGCAGGTAGAGCTTAAGCTCATCCGGCGAGTAACGGCTGGTCAGGCCGGAGATAATCACGTGCAGCAGATGCGATTTACCGGAGCCGACCTGGCCGGCGATCACGCCGTGCGCCACTTCACCGGATGCGTGATGCTTACCAAACAGAATATTCAGCCGCTCGCCGACCGGCGTTTCAATACGTTCGGCCGAGCTGGCCGTCATCATCTCGTCTGCACTGGCCAGCGCGTTAAAACTGTTACTGCTCTGCTGGCGGTTGCTGGCGCCGGCCTGGTCGAGCAGCTTCTCAATCTGCTGGTGGCTGGCGAATTCCGGGATCAGCAGCCCGCTCTCTTCACGACAGTCAATCACCACCGCATTTTCAAACGCTTTCATATCGAAATCACGCGGCAGCGGCGAGGAGGTGTTGTACTCCAGCACCAGATGACGGCCGGCGCGGGGGCCGGAGACGCCGATACGGGTCAGCAGTTCCAGCGCGCGCGGCTCACGCTCGTAGGCCGACGGGAAGTCGACCACCGCGACGATCTCAAAGGATTCACCGGAGCGGCTCTCTTTTGGCAGGTCAAGGAAACGGCCTGCACCGCCAACCACCCGCTGGTTAATGCGCTGGATATCCTGGGTGATGGTGGTCAGCGTCTCGCCGAGGGTGTTACCGGCCTTGCGCGTGCGCGGCAGGCTGGCCTCAAACGGGAAGGTGGCACCGAGCCCTTTCGGGTCAAACAGGGTAAAGGTCGAGCTGCCTGGCAGCAGCGCGGCGGTGCGCAGTACGATATCACGCTGCACCGCGCGCGAACGCTCAAGGCTGTTGTTGTCGGTCAGCAGGATCACCGCGCCTTCCGCCCGCAGCAGCGGCTGGTAAATCACCCGGAAGGCGTGTTTACCGTCAGGCTTGCGGACTGCCACCTGGCCGTAGAGGTAATACTCCAGCGGCGTCGGATCGTTATCCGCCTTAAACAGGTCCCAGAATTCGCTTCCCCATGGCGCGCACAGCGGCAGCGGGATCTGGTCATAAAGCGCTCTGACCCGCGCCTCTTCGGCGGCGAATTGCTGTTCCAGCGCAGGCGCCAGCAGTGGAACCGCGCTCTGCAGATAACCCACCTGTTGACGGATTTTCCCTTCCAGTGCATCAATTGACTGGCGAGTTTTAGCAAGTTCCGCGCGCAGCGCCGCGGAGCCGGATGTTGAGTTCATCGACTTTTCCCAATCAGAAGACAAGATAGAGTCCCCACAGCACAATGACGCCAAAGATAATCAGCTTGGTTTTTTTCTGGCGTTCGGCTTTCTCGGCCTGCTCCAGTTTTTGCGTCAGCTGATGGTAGTGGTTTTGCTGCTGGCCCAGTTGCTCGCCGAGCTGACCGAGGCTGGCGACCGTTTGCTGCACCTGAGCAAAGTCGAGTTCCTGAACTTCTGGCGGTTTACTGCTGCTGAACTTATTAAAATCTTTTGCAAGCTTTTCAGCAGCGGCGCTGGTGCGTTGGTACTGCTGCTGCGTCGCCAGCACGTCTTTAAAAGACTCGCTAAACTCGGTGACCAGTTGTGATTGTTGCATTGTCAAAATCCCTGTTCTGCAATGAAACGGCATCCCGTTTATCTGTTTAATCAGCGTATTAAAACTGAATTTTTAGCCGGTGATCCGGGCGGGGTGAGGCAGCTACAGGCGCGGTAAGCGCGCAGGGTTATTCCCTGCTATACGGCGGGTTATCGGCCTGTAGCGTTAAAAACCGTTAAATATTGCTAACTGGAGCAACTATCGTCAAGAGATAATTCTTATTATCCGAACAGGCTGGAGCAGACATACAATCCAGGAAGTGCGATCAACATAAGGGGACAGACAGGGTAACCCGTCGCCAGCCAGATCCCGTTGTGCAGGTGAAGCGGGGAGGTTTTATCATCTTTCACAGCATTACCATAACCCAGCCGATTATCAGCCCGGGCTTACCCGCTGTACAGTCTGGCGGGACTCACCGTCGGTACACCCCGCCAAAATTACAGCGAATACAGCAATCCAGTGGCGTTTAGTTTATCAATGTGATCGCGTTATCCGCTGTTCCGGGTATGCATCTCACCGCGCAGAACGCTGCGCTAAGCCAGAACCGTTTCGGCGTTACTGTTACTCACTGCCCGGAACGCCGTAACCCGGTGCCCGGCGCGGATCCAGCGCGCGGGTGATATAGGCCGCCATCTGCGGTTCATAAGCCTGCCAAAGCGACTCCAGTGCGGCCACTGGATCGGTGTCGCACCAGTCCACCCGCAGATCGACCACCGGCCAGGCGTAGTTATCCACCACGTTGACCGCGGCTGAGTGTACCGGCCCGGCCTCGCCACCGGCAGTCAACCCGGCACGCAGGGCGGCAATCAGCCGCGTGGTAAACGCTCCTTTGACCTCAGTGAACGCCGTGGTCATTGCCGCGGTTACTGCCGGGCTGGCCAGCATATTTCCGCCCGCAATACAGTCCTGACCCTCGGCCACGCTGAAGGTGCCGAGCGTGCGATCGCCGCTGAAATGGGCCGTTCGCCCGGCAATGTCAATCACCGTCACCTGCCGGTACTGGCTGAACGCATCTTCTGCCAGCGCCTTGCGCAGCGCCTGCTCCGGTGCCAGGCCGTCTTCCAGGTGGCCCAGCACCCTCTGGCCGAGCACCGGCAGGGTGATATTCTGGCTGGATACCGCGCCCACCCCCGCCAGCAGCCACGGGCAGCGGGCACCCACGGCGATGCTGGATGAACTGATGGCAATGCCCAGCTGCCCGCTGTCCGGGCAGCGGGCAGCAACGGAAAAAGTCATTATGCCCCCTTAGTTGCGGCATCCCGGTCGTCCGGGATCACCGCAATCACGTCAATTTCCATCAGCCACTGCGGCTGCGCCAGCGCAGAGACCACCAGCCCGGTGGAGACTGGAAACACCCCCTTCAGCCACTTGCCCACCTCACGATAGACCGGCTCACGGTAGCGCGGGTCGATGATGTAGGTGGTGGTCTTGACGATATGGGAGAGATCGCTTCCCGCCTCCTCCAGCAGCTGTCTGACATTCTTCATGGCCTGCCCGGCCTGCGCCTGCGGATCGCCGAGGCCAACCAGCTTCCCGTCAAAGTCGGTGCCAACCTGGCCGCGAACATAGACCGTGTTGCCGGCGCGTACCGCCTGGCACAGGTCGTTATCCAGCGTCTGATTCGGGTAGGTTTCTTTGGTGTTAAACATGCGAATGCGCGTATGCGTTGGCATCTCTTTTTCCTCTTTAGTCCGTTGGTTCGGACAGCTGTTGCTGCCCGCTGTGTGCCCCTGCCGCCCGTCATAATCAGGGCTGAAACTCGCTGTACCTGCGTTGCGTGGCAATATGATCGGCAATATGCCCTGCGTCATGCCACACGCCCCAGATAAACGACGACCCGCGGCGGGAGAGCCACGGCAGCCCGAGGAAGTAGACACCCGGCTCGCTGGAGACACCGCGCTGATGCAGCGGCCTGCCCTGCCGATCAAACGCGTTTACATTCAGCCAGCTGTAGTCGGTGGCATACCCGGTGGCCCAGATAATGCTGCTGACGCCGGCTTCGGCCAGGTTCAGCGAGGAGAGCGGTGCGCTGACGCACGCGGGCAGCGGCAGGAACTCCCGCGCGGCAGATTCTTCCGGCAGATCGAGCCCGTTGCGGGCGATAAAGGCATCCGCGGCATCCAGCAGTGAAAGATAGTTTTCATCCCCCCGACGAATATTCTCTGCCAGGTCGGGCCGGAAGGTCACCACGCCCTGTTCAAACGCGTGGGTCATACCCACCAGCGTCACGCCCTGCTTCGCCAGCACGCGAAAATCGACGGTGTGCCCGCCGCGGGCGCCGCTCACCGCAATGGTGACGTGCTCTTTACCCGGTTCACTGGTTGTGGCATCCCACAGGCCGAGCACCCCCAGCCACCAGCAAAAATCGCGGTTGCGGTAGGCGCGCGGCGGACGGTCGTGCGGCCCGACGGAGAGATAAACGGTTTTTCCTGCGCGCTGCAGCTCATCGGCGATTTGCACACCCGATGAACCGGCACCGACCACCAGTACAGCCCCTTCCGGCAGCTGCTGCGGATTGAAATAGTGTGCCGAGTGGATTTGATAAAGCTCAGCGTGCACCGGCGCAATGCGCGGGATCACCGGCACCTGGAAGGGACCGGTGGCGGCAACGATGCGCAGTGCTTCAATCATCCCGTCAGACGTTTTCACAGTGAAACCCGCCCGGCCGGTATTGCGCACAACGCTTTTCACTTCCACCCCGGTACGCAGCGGTACCTTGAATTTTCGTGCGTAGGCTTCCAGATAATCGGCAATCTGATCTTTGGGCACAAAGTCGCCCGGTGCCTGTCCGGGAAACGTCAGACCGGGGAAGCGATCGTGCCAGGCAGGGCCGTTGGCGACCAGAGAGTCCCAGCGCCCGGAACGCCAGGCTTCTGCAATTCGGTTCTTTTCCAGTACGAGGTGGGAAATATCGTGCCGGGTCAGGTGCTCGCTCATGGCGATACCGGCCTGGCCTCCCCCCACCACAAGGGTATCAACGACTGTTTTTTGCCTGGTCATACGGTTGTCCTTCGAAAATATCGGTCAGGGAACCCTTTCGTCGGACTTCAGGTTATTAGAGGGGGAGCAGCGGGTAAATTATTATAAAGCTGGCCTCTGAACATAAAAAATATAGGGTGCTTCGCGACAGTTTCATGGCTTATTTCGCCTTACTTTCCGGCGGGTAAACGGTGGTGCAAACCAAAGAAGCCGCTTTTAACAAAATAATCAAAACGTTAATCAGTACACTCAATTTCTTCAGAAAGTAAACAAGGATGAATAATGAAGAGATTAGCCGTTGTCGCCTTTACCCTCAGCGTAACAACCAGCGCCTGTGCCTGTATCCATTTTCAGATTACTGCGCAGGACAAGACCCTGATTAATGCCCGTTCAATGGAGTTCGCTCTGGGCAGCAAAACGGGGCAATCGCTCCCTGCTGATTTTGTTATTGTCAAAAAAGGCACGCCTCTGCCCGCTTCTGCCGGGCGATCCACACTGGCCTTCGCCGGCATTCAAAGTGCTTACGGGATTTTAACGGAGGGTATCAATGAGAAGGGGCTGAGCGTAGCGCTGTTGTGGTTCGAAGACAGCCGCTACCCTGCGAATTTACATCAGCAAAACAGCCTGAGTAATACGGCGGTAGCAGGGTGGGCGCTGGGGCAGTTCTCCAGCGCCAAAGACGTTATTGCACAGCTGGACAAAATGAACGTCTATGGTGCGGAATATGCGGATTATGGCGGTGTCTCGCCGACGCACTACGCGATAACCGATACTTCAGGCGCGAATTACGTTGTTGAGTTTAACCACGGAAAAATGAACGTGCTCGATAACAGCGCCAACCGACTGTTAACGAATGAACCCCGTCTTGAGACGCAATGGCAGAAACTGTCAGACTGGCTTAAGGTGCATCCCGAACAGAAGAGAGGCGGTGGAGCGCCCGGTACGCTGGACTCGTTGCCGGGCGGTTATGGTTCGATGGAAAGGTTTCTCAAAATATCGGTGCTTAAGGGGTTGTTGCCACCGGCTGAGAACAGCATTGCGGTTATTAATCAGTCGATTAATCTGTTGAATAACGTTGATTACCCTCGTGGTGTGCCTTCGGATACCTATGGTGACAAGGTACTCAGAGAGGAGACCAGCTGGGTTAGCCTGATCGACCTTAAGCGGCTGCGCTATTATTACCGCACGCATGATAATTACAATCTGCGGATGGTCGATCTGAAAAAAGTCGGTTTCGAAAAGGATGTGAAATTCAGCCTGTACGGCCAGGGTGGTCACATTATCAGCGTGACGCCGGGTGCCGGCAACGACGCATTATCCCTGATACCTCAATAGCCTGACGTCGCCATGAGCGTGCTTCTGTACTGTTCCCCCACCCTTACTGGCGACGGACATGATTCATGATCCCCCCATTCAGCAGAACCCGTCATGCGCAACATACCGGCATTCAGATAGCGGCATCCTTAATTTAGCAAAAAAAAAGGCTTCTTGAGAAAACCCTTATTAATTAATTCATATTTTAACCACCCTAAAGCAAAAAAAGCCTTTTTATCGCAATTTAAGCAACTTCTTTGATACTTCGCATTTTGTGATGCGCAACACTTAAAAACACTCGCTATCCTCCGCCTGGATTTAAATTCAACATATAATCATGGATAGTGGCAATGAAAAAAACTAAAACCCCCTTAAATAATAACAGGCTATTGTTATCATTATTCTTAAGTACCGTTTCGACTGGGGTCATGGCAGATATCCCTAATGCCAGAAGTATTCCTGAAAACTTTGATTATCATCCAACGCCCTCCGTTACTGCTCAGTTACCGGCCGGTAAACCGGTAGAGAAAGCCCCGGACCTGTTCGGGGAAACCACCGGCCCGCTGCCCTTCTTCGGTAAGCAGATTCGCGAGCGGGGGTATGAATTACCCGATCCTTACGGGATTGGCTACAATTATATGGATATGCATCAGAATATTAATGTCAACAGCATTGGCTTTACCGGGCTAAGTATTGAGGGTGAAGCGCTTGACCCTCAATACATCAGGATTGATGCGGTTAAAACCCGACAGAAAAGTAAAAGCCAAATGGCAAGACTGGATACCTGGCTGTTTCCATTCATGAATATCTATGGCGTTGTCGGTCATACCAAAGGATCTTCTGTATCGAAAATAAATGTTGATGCATTCGATCTGGTTAAATTTAACAATCTCGATTTTAAACTCAAATTCAAAGGCACCACATATGGTGGCGGCACGACAATCGCTTATGGCTATCATAACTGGTTTGGTACAGCAGACTTTAATTACACCCGCACTACCTTCGATATTCTTGACGGAAAAATTAACGCCTTTACCTTTACGCCGAGAGTGGGCTACCGTTTTACCGTACCCGGATTTGAAAAATACGCGTTACCCCCTTCACATGCCAGCGTATGGGTAGGCACTATGTACCAGGATGTCACCCAGGATTTCCACGGCAATATTAGCGATCTGCAAATGCCTGCCAGCCTGGTCCAGCTGGTGCATTTAGCAAATGCCGATAATAACGGCCGCTTCCACGTCAAACAGCACCTGAAATCCCCGTGGAATATGCTGGTTGGTGCACAGTATGAGCTGACCCGTAACTTCAATATCACCACCGAATTCGGTTTTGCAAAGCGTAACAGTCTGATGGTGGGTGGCGAATTTCGTTTCTGACTATGCCAAGACTTCTTTTATGCGGCCTGCTGCTGCTGCCTCCTCTGGCACAGGCCGTGCTTTTTGACCGACATAACGTTGATGATTTCCTGAGTAAACTCGGTTCTGACCAGCAGGCTGACGTCAGCCACGGCGTGGACTGGGGGATTATCCCCGGGCCATTCTATACCCCGGAGCTGGGCGTGGGGGTGGGGGTGGCCGCCGTCGGGCTGTATCGCCCGGATACCCGGCAGCAGCATACCCCGCTCTCCACCCTGTCGTTAAGCGGTTTCGCCAGCTCCACCGGCGCGTTTGGGCTCGGCTATGAGAACAGCACTTTCCTGCAGAACGATCGCTGGCGCTTCTACCTGGAGGGCGATCTGAGCCACCGCCCGCTCAGGTTCTGGGGCGTGGGTTATCAGGCCGGCCACAGCCAGCGCGGTAAACAGTCGTATGACGCCAGCCGCTTCAGCGCGCAGCCACAGCTGCTCTATCAGCTGGCGGCGCACACTTACGCCGGGGTGGGCTGGTCACTGGCGTATGAACGGGCCTCTGAGCTGCAAAATAAACCCTCCGGCAGCCTGTTTGCCCAGCCGTCACTGGCGGTGTTCAGCTCCGGTGGCAGCCTGCTGTTCAGCTATGACACCCGCGACTTCCTGGCGAATCCTTCCCGGGGACAGGTGCTTAACCTCAGCTATACCCGCTACAGCACGGCGCTGGGTGGCGATAACCGCTTTAACGCATGGGACGCGCAGTACGGCACTTATCACGGCCTGAATGACTCCACCCTGCTGGCGTGGGAACTGTATGGCCGCATCACCGATGGCAATGTGCCCTGGACCATGCTGTCGCAGCTGGGGGACAGCCACCACCTGCGTGGCTATTTTCAGGGCCGCTATCGCGATCGCGATATGCTGACCAGTCAGCTTGAGCTACGCAAAAAGCTCAGCTGGCGGCACGGCGTAGTGGCCTGGCTGGGAGCCGGTACCCTGTCCAGTCGGGAAAACCAGCTGCTAAACGGTCACTGGCTGCCGTCGGTGGGCGTTGGCTACCGCTTTGAGTTTAAGAAGCGCATGAACGTGCGGCTCGACTATGGTCTGGGCCAGCACAGCTCGGGGTTCTACTTTCAGGTCGGGGAGGCGTTTTAATGCGGAAACTCCTGCCGGTACTGATGCTCCTCCTCGCAGCCTGCCAGGCGCAGACCTCCGGCTATGCGCCGGTGCAGCTTCCGCCCCTGGCCCAGCCGGCGGGCAACGCGGCACAGGCCTGGCCGGTGATCGCCCCGCTCTCTCCGCCCGAGGGTTTGCGCCCGTGCTGCGCGTTTGGCTATAACCTGCGCGCCTCACTGCTGGGCATCCCGGTGCCGTGGTATCAGGTGAGCAATGTGTTGGACGCCGCTCACACCGGCGTGCACCATTACAACAACCAGCTACTGTATACGCTGGCCACGCTGGTCGGGATCAACGGTGAACACAACGGCATGGTGTATACCCGGCGCGGCGGTTTTATCGATCTGGCGCATCTGCGCGATACGGCAGACAACACGCTGTGGCTGTTCAGCCAGATCTGGCCGGACCTCGGCCAGCCGCGCAGGGTTGCGTTAAGCGACGAGCTGGGCGAGCGGGTTATTGAACTGCGGCCATTCCCGCCGCCCGCCAGCGCGGTGGATCGCTATAACCTGGCGTTGCGTCTGGCGGCGCACCTGGCGTTTGAACTGGCGGCCTGGCATGAGGTGGCGCAGTGGTACGGCTATCAGTCGGTGCCCGGTTTTTCAGAAGGCGTCTCGGCCTTTTCACCGGAAGATCTCTACTCCAATCTGCTGGGTGCCCGGCTGGCAATCGACCTGCTTAACGCGGGAGAGGCAGGATCGTTGCGTGGCTATGAGCAGGCGATGTCGCGGGCAATACCGCAGGCGCTGGCACAGCTGCAGGCGCAGCCGCCGTCGGTTACCCGCTTTCACTTCGATATGATCGATGGCAGCTGGTGGAACAGCCGCTGCCGACTGCCGCAAAAATTTCTACTGCGCTATCGCAGCTACAGCGTTAGCGACCGTCGCCTGCCCTCACGCCCGTGGGAAAACCTACCGCCGCTGCGGTTGTCCCTGCCGCAGCAGTTTAACGGCGTGCCGCTCGGCCAGGCTGGCCGCCTGAGCATTCTGCCCGGTCGCCATATGGCACGGCTGCCTGCCCCGCTCATCGCTTATCATTATCGCGATTTTGCCGCCCTGGCAGAACGGGCGCAGCGCGCTGACGGCCTGCGGCTGGCGCTGCCAGGGCGGCACTGTAACTGAGCAAAAAACCCGCAAATCAGCGCTGCAACCATCAGAAAAACTTATCCATAATCCTTCTTCGAACGCGTAACTATGGGGCACCTTCCGGCCGGCCTTACCGTTACGCTGATTTTTCTCCACAGGCAACCGTTTACCTGGGCAACAAATGCACGAAAAGCCCACTGGCGGAAAAGTTCCCTGTAAGCACCTTTAAATCGTGACAAAGATCACACTTTAACTGAATTTAAATGAAACAGAATTTGACAACTGTGAGCAATCTCTATTTCCTTAGACACGTATCACGGCACACTGCCGCGGCATCACCCGCCGCACTTACGGCGTGTCGTAAAACGTGCGTTTAACGCCGGTAAATAACTTCACCCGACCTGCGCGCTGGCCGCTGAGCCGGGTCCCTGAGCATGTGGTAATAATAATGAAATATAAAATTATGATGGCTGGCGCACTGGCTGCGCTCTCTTACACCAATGTCTCCGTCGCCGATGCCGGCAAAGCAGAGTACGTTTCCGACTGGTGGCATCAGAGCGTGAACGTGGTGGGCAGCTACCACACCCGCTTCGGGCCGCAGCTGAATAATGATGTTTACCTGGAATATGAAGCCTTCGCGCACAAGGACTGGTTTGATTTCTACGGTTACGTTGACGTGCCGAAGTTCTTCGGCGTGGGTAACGGCAACGATAAAGGCGCATGGGACGATGGTTCACCGTTCTTTATGGAGATTGAACCGCGCTTCTCGATCGACAAGCTGACCGGCACCGATCTGAGCTTCGGTCCGTTTAAAGAGTGGTACTTCGCCAACAACTATATCTATGATATGGGCGATAACCGCGCTAACCGTCAGAACACCTGGTATATGGGTCTGGGCACCGATATCGACACCCATTCTGATGTCGGCCTGTCGCTGAACGTTTACGCCAAGCGTCAGTGGGCCAACTACGGTGCCGCTAACGAAAACAGCTGGGACGGCTACCGCTTCAAGGTGAAATATTTTGTGCCGCTGACCTCCCTGTGGGGCGGTAACCTCAGCTACATTGGTTTCACCAACTTCGACTGGGGCTCCGATCTGGGCGACGATGCGGCACCGCTGCGTACCAGCAACTCCATCGCCTCCAGCCACATTCTGTCACTGGGCTACGATCACTGGCACTACTCGTTCGTGGCGCGTTACTTCCATAACGGCGGCCAGTGGAACGACGGCAACGAACTGGACTTTGGTAAAGGTCCTTTCACCGTGAAATCGAACGGCTTTGGTTACTACGTGGTTGTGGGTTACAACTTCTGATCCCCGCCCGGTTAAACCTCCGTTGAACGCGCCCATGGGCGCGTTTTTTTTGTCTGCCCTGAACCTTTATACTGTCGGAGCAATATTGCATCTGTTAATGGAGGTTCCATGTCTGCCAGGCTCACCGATAATCCCGTTAAACTACGGCCGCTGGAACGCGAAGATCTGCGCTTTGTTCACCAGCTGGACAACAACGCCAGCGTGATGCGTTACTGGTTCGAAGAGCCGTATGAGGCCTTTGTCGAACTCTCCGACCTGTACGACAAACATATTCACGATCAGAGCGAACGGCGGTTTGTGGTGGTGTATGAAGGCGTGAACGCCGGGCTGGTCGAGCTGGTGGAGATTGACCACGTTCACCGCCGGGCGGAGTTTCAGATTATCATCGCCCCCAGCCACCAGGGCAAAGGGCTGGCCAGCCGCGCGGCAAAACTGGCGATGGACTACGGGTTTTCCGTCCTCAACCTGTATAAGCTCTACCTGATCGTGGACGAAGAGAATGAAAAAGCGGTGCACATCTACCGCAAGCTGGGCTTTGAAACCGAAGGGCGACTGATCCACGAATTCTTTATTAACGGTGAGTATCGCAACTGCATACGTATGTGCCTGTTCCAGCATCAGTATCTGGCGCATAACAAACCACCCGCGGCGATGGTCCAGCCTACCGCGCAGTGAGTCCACAGCCCGGTTTCGCCTTACCGGCGGGCAACAGGCGCCGCGCTGGTCTGGCCCGTCCGGGCGGTGGCTGAAGCTTCAGGACGTTGCCCTTAGCTACTCTGGCGGGCAACGTTCATCCGCGCGTCCGGATTAACCGCCGCGTGCCCCCACCGGGTTCATAATAGTATCCAGGCGTTCCGGTTCGATCTTATACATGCCGCCGTAGAACGGATCCACCAGCAGCCAGCCGGGGAAGCCGAGCAGCGGCACGTTGCCCAACAGATACCACAGGTTAGCGCTCTCTTTTAACGGCAGGGTTTGCGGCACGTAGCCAGGACGCTCCAGCATCACCAGGTACTTTTTCTTGCCGAAGTAGTTACCGGTGGATTTGGCGAGGGTGACGGTTTTTGGCGTGAAACCCTCCGCTACCGCACGGCCCGTTTCATCCTGCACCACAAATTTCACCCCGGGCGGCTGTGTTTGCAGGGTCACGTCCTGCGTTTCGCTGCCGACAATCGTGGCACAGCCACTTAACATCCACGCTGCTGCCAGCGCTAATCCAAGACGCTTCATCGCTTATCCTGCCGTGATTTTCTGTGCAGACAGTGTAAGCGCGGGGGCGGAAGTTTTCATTGTTTACCCACGCATCTTAAGCCGCTAATACAGCAGCGATCTGCCGCTTGATCCGCGCATTGACCGCGTCAGGCCTCTGCAGGACGAGCCGCCCTGCGGATCGCATTACGCCGGGCACCGGGCGACAGAAGCGACAGTTAACCGAACATCCGCTCCAGATAGCGTTCCAGCGCGGCACGGGAGCTGAAACCGTGGGGAATGCCGTAATGATCGGGGGTGTCGCCGACCAGATAGATCGGGAACTGCACGTAGTGATCGCAGGTTTTCATCTCTGACGCGGGTACCGCAATGGTCAGGCTCTTCTCTTTGAGCGTCGGGTGGATGATCAGCGCGGTGCGCCCCAGCCTCGCTTCACGATTGACGTAGACATAATCATCACCGCGGCGATAGCCATAGGTTTTTGCGGTGACCGCATCCATCTCAAACCCGGCCTTCTCCAGAACACGGGCTACCTCATCAGGCCGTAAGTACATACTGTTTCCTCTAAGTCTGTCAGCCCGCCACCTTACCTCAGGCTGCCGGGCGAGGGCTTTCGGAATAATCCACAAACACGCGCAGCCACACCCGATCGTCGCGGGCTGTTCTATAGTTAATAGACCTTTTTCAGCCTGATGGAGCAAAAAATGTTCAACCGTACAACTAAAAGTGAGACGACCGACCTGAATCACGACGTGACGGCGCTGGCCGATACGCTGGATGAACTGCTGAAATCTTACGGCAGCCAGGCTAAAGAGGGGGTGGATGATGCCCGTTCGCGCGCAGAATCCTTACTGAAAGAGACCCGCGCGAAGCTGCAGGGTCCGAACGCCGTGACCCGGGCGGCGCGTGACGCCGGCGAACAGGTTAACAGCTACGTTCAGGAAAAACCCTGGCATGGGGTGGGTATCGGTGCCGCGCTGGGCGTGTTCCTCGGTGCGCTGATTGTTACTGCCACCAGCTCATCCCGCCGTTAGTGGTGCCGTAGCGCCCCACGAAATCTGTCTTTTTTTTGAGCAGGATCCCGTTTCGCAAGAGGCGGGATTTTTTTTATGGCGGGTATCTCCCCGCCAGGCCTTACGCCGCAAGGCCTCCCCAAAAATCAATAAAGCAAATGCAAATTTACTACATCTGGTACGGTTGATTTTCCTGGGCACTATATCTAGTATTTACATCATTGAGACCACCCAGGATGGTGTGTCAGTGGCGACACGATTACAGCAGTAAAATCGTGTCATTGACTACAACAACCCGCCCCATAGAGAAATACGAATCATGCGCATTATTATTTACACTAAAGATAACTGTGTCCAGTGCAACGCCACGAAAAATGCCATGGACAAGAAAGGTATCGACTATCAGTTGATCAATCTGGACAGTGAACCGGCGCACGTAGAAACCCTCAAATCACTCGGCTACCGCCAGGTCCCGGTGGTGATGGCCGAACAGGACCACTGGAGCGGCTTCCGCCCGGACAAAATTTCTGCGCTGAGCCACCTGGCCGCCGCGCGGGTGTAAAGCGATGACCACGCTGGTGTACTTTTCCAGCCAGTCAGAGAACACTCACCGATTTATCACCCGTTTAGATCTGCCCGCCTGCCGCATTCCTCTGGAGTGCGGCAGTTCGTTGCAGGTAGACCAGCCCTACATTCTGGTGGTGCCCAGCTACGGCGGCGGCACCAGCAAAGGCGCGGTGCCGAAACAGGTGATTCAGTTTTTAAACAATACCAATAATCGTCAGCTGATACGCGGCGTGATCGCCGCGGGCAATCGCAACTTCGGCGAGGCCTTCTGCCTCGCCGGCGACATTATTGCGCGAAAATGTCAGGTGCCTTACCTCTATCGCTTCGAGCTGATGGGCACCTCAGACGATATCGCTAACGTCTACAAGGGAGTAACCGAATTTTGGCAGCGACAGACAGCACACTCATAGAGGCCGCCGCGGTATCCGCGGATTATCATGCGCTTAACGCCATGCTCAACCTGTATGATGCCGAGGGCAACATTCAGTTTGAGAAAGACCGCGAGGCAACGCGCCAGTACTTTATCCAGCACGTGATCCCCAACAGCGTGCAGTTTGCCTCGGTGGCCGAACGCCTGCGCTATCTGGTTGCTGAAGGTTACTACGAAGCCGACGTGCTGAACGCCTACCCGTTTGAGTTCGTCTGCTCGCTGTTCGACCAGGCCTATGCGCGGCGTTTTCGCTTCCACACCTTCCTCGGTGCCTGGAAGTTTTACACCAGCTACACGCTGAAAACCTTTGACGGCAAACGTTACCTGGAAGGCTTTACCGAGCGTGTCTGCATGGTGGCACTGACGCTGGCTAAAGGTGACCAGGCGCTGGCGCTGGCGCTGACCGAAGAGATCCTGGCCGGGCGCTTCCAGCCGGCCACCCCGACCTTCCTTAACTGCGGCAAACAGCAGCGCGGCGAGCTGGTCTCCTGCTTCCTGCTGCGTATTGAAGACAATATGGAGTCGATTGGCCGCGCGGTGAACTCGGCGCTGCAGCTCTCCAAGCGCGGCGGCGGCGTGGCTTTCCTGCTCTCTAACCTGCGTGAATCCGGCGCGCCGATTAAACGCATTGAGAACCAGTCTTCCGGGGTGATCCCGGTGATGAAGATGCTGGAAGATGCCTTCTCTTACGCCAACCAGCTGGGTGCACGTCAGGGGGCCGGTGCGGTCTATCTCAACGCGCACCACCCGGATATTCTGCGCTTCCTCGACACCAAGCGCGAAAACGCCGATGAGAAGATCCGCATCAAGACGCTGTCGCTGGGCGTGGTGATCCCGGACGTTACCTTCCAGCTGGCGAAGGACAATCAGCCGATGGCGCTGTTCTCGCCGTATGACGTTGAGCGGATCTACGGCCTGCCGTTTGCCGATATCAGCATCAGCGAGAAGTACGAGGAGATGCTGGCGGACGAGCGCATCCGTCGCACCTTTATTAATCCACGTGAGTTCTTCCAGACCCTGGCCGAGATCCAGTTTGAGTCCGGCTACCCGTACATTATGTTTGAAGATACGGTTAACCGCGCCAACCCGATCCACGGGCGGATTAATATGAGCAACCTGTGCTCGGAAATTCTGCAGGTGAATACGCCCACCGAGTATAACGACGACCTGAGCTATCGTCGTATCGGCAAGGATATTTCCTGCAACCTCGGCTCGCTGAATATCGCCCACACCATGGATTCGCCGGACTTTGCCCGCACGGTGGAGATCGCGGTACGCGGCCTGACGGCGGTGTCTGACCAGAGCCACATCAATTCAGTGCCGTCCATAGAGCTGGGTAACGCCCAGTCGCACGCCATCGGCCTCGGCCAGATGAACCTGCACGGCTACCTGGCGCGTGAGCGTATTCAGTACGGTTCAGCAGCGGGTCTGGATTTCACCAATATCTATTTCTACACCATTACTTACCACGCGCTGCGCACCTCTAACCTGCTGGCACGCGAACGCGGCAGCAGCTTCAGCGGCTTTGCCGATTCACGCTACGCCAGCGGTGAATACTTTAATCAGTACGTGGAGCAGAGCTGGCAGCCGCGTACCGCCGAGGTCGCCGCGCTGTTTGACAGAGCCGGCATCGCTATTCCTACGCAGCAACAGTGGCAGGAGCTGAAGGCGGCGGTCATGCAGTACGGCCTGTATAACCAGAACCTGCAGGCGATCCCGCCGACCGGTTCGATCTCCTATATCAACCACGCGACGTCGAGTATTCACCCGATCGTCTCGCGCATTGAGATCCGTAAAGAGGGTAAAACCGGCCGCGTCTACTACCCTGCGCCGTTTATGAACAACGATAATCAGGACTACTACCGTGATGCCTATGATATCGGGCCGGAAGCGATTATCGATACCTACGCCGAGGCCACGCGCCACGTCGATCAGGGCCTGTCGCTGACGCTGTTCTTCCGCGATACCGCAACCACCCGCGATATCAACAAGGCGCAGATCTATGCCTGGAAGAAGGGCATCAAAACCCTCTACTACATCCGCCTGCGCCAGATGGCGCTGCAGGGCACCGAAGTGGAAGGCTGCGTCTCCTGCTCGCTGTAAGCCTGCGGGCCGCCACCGGCCCCGGCGACGAGCTCTGAACCGGAAGGCCATCCGTTAGCGGGTGGCTTTGTTGCTGACCGGGCACCGCGCGGTATGCCCGATCGACTCCGCCCCCTTTTTTGCGGCCAGCCTTGCTGGCCCACTACCGACACAGAGAAGACATGAAAAGAATTCACGCGATCAACTGGAACAAAATCGAAGACGAGAAGGATCTGGAAGTGTGGAACCGCCTGACCAGCAACTTCTGGCTGCCTGAGAAAGTCCCGCTTTCTAACGATATCCCGGCGTGGAATTCCCTCAACGCGCAAGAGCAGCAGCTGACTATCCGCGTTTTTACCGGCCTGACCCTGCTGGACACCATCCAGAATACCCTCGGCGCGCCGGCGCTGATGGCCGACGCGCTCACCCCGCATGAAGAGGCGGTACTGTCTAACGTCAGCTTTATGGAGGCGGTGCATGCCCGCTCCTACAGCTCGATCTTCTCGACCCTGTGCCACACCAGCGACGTGGACGCCGCCTACGCGTGGAGCGAAGAGAACGGCCCGCTGCAGCGCAAGGCAGAGATTATCCTGCAGCACTACTATGAAAACGACCCGCTGAAGAAGAAGATAGCCAGCGTGTTCCTTGAATCCTTCCTGTTCTACTCCGGTTTCTACCTGCCGATGTACTGGTCAAGCCGCGGTAAGCTGACTAACACCGCCGATCTGATCCGCCTGATCATTAAGGATGAAGCGGTGCACGGCTACTATATTGGCTACAAATATCAGAAGGCGCTGGAGCGTGAGAGCGCGGAGCGCCAGGAAGAGCTGCAGCAGTTTGCCGTGGAGCTGCTGCTGGCGCTGTATGAGAATGAGCTGGAGTATACCGACGCGCTGTATGAGGGCGTGGGCTGGCAGGAGGACGTGAAAAAGTTCCTGCACTACAACGCCAACAAGGCGCTGATGAACCTCGGCTACGAAGCGCTGTTCCCGTCGGAGATGACCGACGTGAATCCGGCAATCCTGTCAGCGCTGTCACCCAACGCCGACGAAAACCACGACTTCTTCTCCGGTTCCGGCTCATCCTACGTGATGGGCAAAGCGGTGGATACCGAAGACGAAGACTGGGACTTTTAAGCGTCCCGACGGGGTGGCCCCGCGCCGCCCCTGAATTCCCTCTCCCCTTCGCTACAGGCGTTATTTTTCAGCGAGTCAGCGCCGGATGTATGACAATTTCATGACCTGAAATCAGCCGCTATTAGCGGTTGACAACCGATTTGAATCGCCAAATTTGCCTCTGCCAGGGCCTTTCACCTGCCAAATAGCAATTTTTTTTCACCATCGCTAATTCGCTCTCATCCCTTATCCACACTGGAATTATCCGAAATACTCATCTCATTCTGCCGACCCGCCTGGCGGATTAAGGGTTGTCAGCAGGTCTCAGTGTGCTACGGTATATACCGACAATATTCAATCAGAAAGAAGAGCACTATAAGAAAATTAATTAACCAGGAAATTAACATTACATGGCAATTAAACTCGAAGTTAAGAACCTGTATAAGGTTTTCGGGGAAAATCCCGAACGCGCATTTAAATACATTGAAAAAGGGGTTGGCAAAGAGGCGCTGCTGGAGAAAACCGGCCTGTCGCTGGGCGTGAAAAATGCCAGTCTGGCCATTGAAGAAGGCGAGATTTTCGTCATCATGGGGTTGTCCGGCTCAGGAAAATCCACCATGGTTCGCCTTCTCAATCGTCTGATAGAACCGACCCGTGGTCAGGTAATCATTGACGGTGAAGATATTGCCAAAATATCCGCCACTGAATTACGTCAGGTGCGCAGAAATAAAATCAGCATGGTATTCCAGTCCTTCGCGCTGATGCCGCATATGACGATTCTGAATAATGCTGCCTTCGGCATGGAATTAGCCGGCGTGGCCCTTGCCGAACGGCAGGAAAAAGCGCTGGATGCGCTGCGTCAGGTGGGGCTGGAAAATTATGCTCACGCTTATCCTGATGAACTCTCCGGCGGCATGCGTCAGCGCGTAGGTTTAGCCCGCGCCCTGGCGATCAACCCCGATATATTGCTGATGGACGAAGCCTTTTCGGCGCTCGACCCGTTAATTCGCACCGAAATGCAGGATGAGCTGGTCAAGCTGCAGTCGCGCCACCAGCGCACCATCGTGTTTATCTCGCACGACCTCGACGAAGCGATGCGCATCGGCGATCGCATCGCCATCATGCAGGGCGGTGAAGTGGTGCAGGTCGGCACGCCGGATGAGATCCTCAACAACCCGGCTAACGACTACGTGCGCACCTTTTTCCGCGGCGTGGATATCAGCCAGGTATTCAGCGCCAAAGATATCGCCCGTCGCAACGCTTCGGCACTGCTGCGAAAAGCGCCCGGCTTCGGCCCGCGCTCGGCGATCAAAATTCTGCAGGATAACGACCGCGAGTATGGCTACGTGCTGGAGAAGCAGAGGTTTGTCGGCGTGGTCTCTACCGACTCACTAAAAGCGGCGCTGGCCGCCGGTGAACCACTGGAGAGCGCGCTGCTGGACAGCGCTCCGCCGGTTCCCGCCGACACCTCACTGGGCGATATGCTGTCGCTGGTGGCGCAGGCTCCCTGTGCCGTCCCGGTGACCGGTGACGAGGGCCAGTACATCGGCGTAATTTCGAAAGGTATGTTACTGCAGGCATTAGATCGTGATGGAGGCCAGCCATGAAACCAACTCAACCCGCGATGAACGATAGCGAAACGCAGGCGGCAGATGTGTCTGGCACACAGCCCGGCAGCGAAACGTCAGCCGCTAACGGATCTGCACCAGACGCGGCTTCCCAGCCCGCTAACGACAGCTCAGCCGCCAGCGATCCCTGGGGTTCGCCGGATGCGGCAGCAACACAGCAACCCGCCGCTGGCGACAGTTCAGCGGCCGATCCCTGGGGTTCCCCTGACGCGGCTTCGGCCTCACAGCCCGCTGCCGACGGCAGCGCCGCCGGCGCTGATGCCTGGGGCGATCCGACCGGCGGCCAGGCGGCCGGTGGCGGCAGCGACTGGCTGAGCAGCGCACCGGCGCCCGCGCCGGAGCACTTCAGCCTGCTCGACCCGTTCCATAAAACGCTGATCCCGCTCGACAGCTGGGTGACCGAAGGCATCGACTGGGTGGTTTCGCACTTCCGCCCGCTGTTCCAGGGTATCCGCCTGCCGGTTGACTATATCCTCAACGCCTTCCAGCAGCTGCTGACCGGCATGCCGGCACCGGTGGCGATCGTGCTGTTCGCGCTGATCGCCTGGCAGATGTCCGGCCTCGGCATGGGCGTCGCCACGCTGGTGTCGCTGATCGCCATCGGCGCGATTGGTGCCTGGTCGCAGGCGATGGTGACGCTGGCGCTGGTGCTGACCGCCCTGCTGTTCTGCATTGTTATCGGCCTGCCGCTGGGGATCTGGCTGGCGCGCAGCCAGCGGGCGGCGAAGATTATTCGCCCGCTGCTGGATGCGATGCAGACCACGCCGGCGTTCGTCTATCTGGTACCGATCGTAATGCTATTTGGCATCGGTAACGTGCCCGGGGTGGTGGTGACCATCATCTTCGCGCTGCCGCCGATCGTGCGTCTGACCATTCTGGGGATTAAGCAGGTGCCTGCCGATCTGATCGAGGCCTCCGAATCCTTCGGTGCCAGTCCGCGTCAGATGCTGTTTAAGGTACAGCTGCCGCTGGCGATGCCGACCATTATGGCCGGCGTTAACCAGACGCTGATGCTGGCGCTGTCGATGGTGGTGATCGCCTCAATGATCGCCGTCGGCGGGCTAGGCCAGATGGTGCTGCGCGGCATCGGCCGGCTGGATATGGGGCTGGCCACCGTGGGCGGCGTCGGTATCGTGATTCTGGCGATTATCCTCGACCGCCTGACCCAGTCGCTGGGGCGTGACCGCCGCAGCCGTGGCAACCGCCGCTGGTACGCCAACGGTCCCCTGGGTCTGCTGACCCGTCCGTTTATCAAATAAATTTCAGGCGGCACCCGCCGGTGCCGCCTGCCTCCTCCGCACCACCGATGACAATAAGGAATCGCTATGCGCAAGACAGCACTGCTGGCCGCCGCGTTAACCACGCTGGCCGCCGCTCAGGTTTCCGCCGCCGATCTGCCGGGTAAAGGCATCACCGTGAAACCGGTACAGAGCACCATTACCGAAGAGACCTTCCAGACCCTGCTGGTCAGCCGCGCGCTGGAGAAGCTGGGCTACACCGTTGCGCCGACCAGCGAAGTGGACTACAACGTCGGCTACACCTCGATCGCCTCCGGTGACGCCACCTTTACCGCGGTCAACTGGCAGCCGCTGCACGACGATATGTACAAGGCCGCCGGCGGCGATGCGAAGCTCTACCGCCAGGGCACCTACGTTAACGGCGCTGCACAGGGCTATCTGATCGACAAGAAAACCGCTGAGAAATACCACATCACCAATATCGCCCAGCTGAAGGACCCGAAAATTGCCGCGCTGTTTGACAGCAACGGCGACGGCAAAGCAGATATGACCGGCTGTACGCCGGGCTGGGGCTGTGAAGCGGTTATCGTTCACCAGAACAAAGCCTTCGGCCTGGAAAACACCGTTGAAGCCAATATGGGCAACTACTCGGCGATGATCGCCGACATGCTGACCCGTTATAAGCAGGGCAAGCCGGTGATCTACTACACCTGGACCCCGTACTGGCTGAGCGACGTGCTGAAGCCGGGCCGCGACGTGGTATGGCTGCAGGTGCCGTTCTCCTCACTGCCGGGCGAGCAGAAAGACGTTGATACCAAACTGCCTAACGGTGCCAACTACGGCTTCCCGGTCAATACCATGCACATCGTGGCTAATAAAGCCTGGGCAGAGCAGAACCCGGCGGCGGCAAAACTGTTTGCAGAGATGAAGCTGCCGATTACCGACATCAACGCCCAGAACGCCCGCATGCATGAAGGCCACGCGTCTGAGGCCGAGGTTAACGCCCACGTGGATGGCTGGATCAAGGCCCACCAGGCGACCTTTGACGGCTGGGTGAAAGACGCGCTGGCCGCGGCGAAGTAACCATCTGACCGGGCCCTGCCGGCCCGGATAAGCCCTGATTTACCGGGCGCGAAGGATGACCTTCGCGCCCGCCGTCTGTAACCGGTTTCTCTGCACACCGGCAAAATCGGGCGGATCGCATTCATATTCTTTTTGCTTAAGTTGCCGCACGCGTCCCTTCTGTCCCCTCCCCGTATTCAGGCCCGCCGCATGACCCTGCCCTGCCCGCCCACGACAAACTGGTTTGTCCTGTTAATTATTCTGTGAGTGAAATAGTTATTTGGGTTACTATTAGGACATGAGATATTTCTTACTCCAACACGATATGCTATGAAATCTTCCACTCCCGGGCTGAGCCCCGCCCTGGTCGCGCTGATGTCGCTCGCGACCGGCCTTGCCGTTGCCTGTAACTATTATGTGCAACCGCTGCTGGCCACCATCGCGCAAACCTTCGATCTCTCTTTCCATCAGGCCGGTTTTATCGTGACCACCGCCCAGCTTGGCTATGCCGCCGGACTGCTGCTGCTGGTACCGCTCGGCGACCTGCTGGAGAGACGCGCGCTGATCGTCAGCATGAGCCTGCTGGCCGCCGGCGGCATGGTGCTGACCGCGCTCTCCCCCACTCTGCCGCTGATGCTGCTGGGTACCGCGCTGACCGGGCTGTTCTCGGTGGTCGCCCAGATTCTGGTGCCGCTGGCCGCCACCCTTGCCGCGCCGGAAAAACGCGGTAAAACCGTGGGCACGGTGATGAGCGGCCTGCTGCTGGGGATCCTGCTGGCGCGGACCGTGGCCGGCGGGCTGGCCCAGCTGGGCGGCTGGCGCACCGTGTTCTGGGTGGCCAGCGTGCTGATGGTGCTGATGTCGCTGGCGCTGTGGCGCTGGCTGCCGCGCTATAAGCAGTCGGTGCCGCTCAACTATCCGCAGCTGCTCGGTTCGATCGGAAGCCTTTATCTGCGCCATCCGATCCTGCGCACCCGGGCGATTACCGGCTGCCTGGCCTTCGCCAACTTCAGCGTGCTGTGGACCTCGATGGCGTTTCTGCTGTCGTCGCCCGAGTGGGGCTATTCCGAAGGTCAAATCGGCCTGCTCGGCCTGGTCGGCGCCGCCGGTGCGCTGGCCGCGCGGCAGGCGGGCAGCCTGGCGGATAAAGGCAAAGCGCGGCTCACTACCAGCGTCGGGCTGATTATCCTGCTCGCCTCCTGGGGCCTGACGGCGCTGGGCGCGCACTCGCTGCTGGCGTTGATTCTCGGCATTATCCTGCTGGATCTGGCGGTGCAGGGCGTGCATATCACCAATCAGAGCGTGATTTACCGCCATATGCCGGAAGCCCGCAACCGGCTGACCGCCGGCTATATGACCTGCTACTTCATCGGCGGTGCCGCCGGTTCGCTGCTCTCCGCCTCCGCCTACCAGACCGCAGGCTGGTATGGCGTCTGTGCGATCGGCGCGGCGTTAACGTTGCTTAACATTGTCAACTGGTGGCTAACCCGCCACCACGAAGCGGTTGCCGGGTGATTTTTCGCAAAAAGAATGAAGTTTTTTCGGGTTTTAGCCGCTTTTCTCAGAAATATCTCTCTGGTAAGGTGAGTCGAAATTTATTCATGCCGGTGACTCTTTCAGATGCAATTAATTAGCCTGACAGGAGAAATACCGCGATGAACGGCAATCAACGCTGCCATACCGTAGCGCACTGGGTTATGGAGTGACCCGGAAATTACAGATGAGGGTCACGGCGTTCGGACAACGTTTCCGATCCACGTGGATGACCAGAGTGCACGCTCATCGTTTATCTATACATTGCAACAAGTGAGGTCCCTTTATAATGGAAAGTTCTTTTACGCCCATTGAACAGATGCTTAATTTTCGTGCTAACCGCCAGAAAGATTTCCCGTTGCAGGAGATTATGCTGACCCGTCTGTGCATGCACATGCAAAGTAAGCTGTTGGATAATCGCAATAAAATGCTCAAGGCGCAGGGAATCAACGAAACGCTGTTTATGGCGCTGATCACGCTGGACGCGCAGGAAGACCACAGCATTCAGCCCTCGGAGCTGAGCTCTGCGCTGGGTTCTTCACGTACCAACGCCACCCGTATTGCCGATGAACTGGAAAAACGTGGCTGGATTGAGCGCCGTGAAAGCGAAAACGATCGTCGCTGCCTGCACCTGCATCTGACGCCTAAAGGCAATGAGTTCCTGCGCCAGCTGCTGCCGCCCCAGCACCAGAGCCTGCAGCTGCTGTGGTCTTCCCTGAGCGATTCGGAAAAATCTCAACTGGAAGGTATCACCCGCAAACTGCTGAACCGTCTCGATCAGATGGACGAAGAAGGCGTGATTGCTTCGCTGTCACGTTAAATGTTCCACTGATAGCATAATGTGCGACAAACGCCTTTCCAGAAATCGGTAGTTTATCCCTCCAAAATAAAAAAACATGCCAGCGCTCACCCGCTGGCATTTTCGATTCGGGCGCAGGCCGCCCACTAATGATGGCAAGAAGAATGGAGAACACCATGAGTGCAAATGGGGTGACGCAGGACCCGCAACAGCCGCAGGGGAAGAAAAAGACGCGTAAACGCGCGCTGCTGCTGCTGGCCGTTCTGTTGGTAATTATCGCGGGAGCGTATCTGATTTACTGGTTCCTGGTACTGCGCCATTATCAGGAAACGGATGACGCCTATGTAGCAGGAAACCAGGCGCAGGTGATGGCTCAGGTGTCAGGAAGCGTTAATAAAGTCTGGTTTGATGATACCGATTACGTCAAAAAAGGCGACCTGCTGGTAACGCTGGACCGCACCGACGCTGAGCAGGCGTTTGAAAAAGCGCAGACCGCGCTGGCCACTACCGTGCGCCAGACCCACCAGCTGATCATTAACGGCAAACAGTACCAGGCAACCATCGCACTGCAGCAAACCGCGCTGGAGCAGGCTCAGGCGGATCTGAAGCGCCGCGAGCCGCTGGGTGCCGCTAACCTGATCGGCCGTGAAGACCTGCAGCACGCCCGCGACGCGGTAGCCACCGCCAAAGCGCAGCTCGACGTGGCCCTGCAGCAGTACAACGCCAATCAGGCGATGATCCTTAACACCTCGCTGGACAATCAGCCGGCGGTGAAACAGGCGGCCGCCGAACTGCGTGACGCCTGGCTGGCGCTGCAGCGCACCAACGTGGTCAGCCCAATCAACGGCTACGTGTCACGGCGCAGCGTGCAGGTCGGTTCGCAGATCACCACCAGCACCCCGCTGCTGGCGATCGTGCCGGCCGATAACCTGTGGGTGGATGCGAACTTTAAAGAGACCCAGCTGGCAGGCGTGCGCATCGGCCAGCCGGCCACGGTGGTCAGCGATATCTACGGCGACGACGTGGTGTATCACGGCAAAGTGGTTGGCCTGGATATGGGTACCGGCAGCGTGTTCTCACTGCTGCCGGCGCAGAACGCCACCGGTAACTGGATCAAGGTGGTGCAGCGCCTGCCGGTACGTATCGAGCTGGACCCGCAGCAGGTGGCACAGCATCCGCTGCGTATCGGCCTGTCGACGCTGGTAAAAGTCGATACCGCCAACCGCGACGGCGCGGTGCTGGCCACCAGCGTGCGCAGCAAACCGGCCTATGAAAGTGACGCGCTGGCGCTGGATCTGGCTCCGGCCAATCAGCTTATCGCGGACATTATCCGTGCCAATGCCGGCTAACCCCGCAAGAGGCTGATATGGCACAAAAACCGCTTGAAGGCGCGCAGCTGGTCCTGATGACCATTGCGCTGTCTCTGGCCACCTTTATGCAGGTGCTGGATTCGACCATTGCTAACGTCGCCATCCCGACCATCGCCGGTAATCTGGGGGCCTCTAACTCCCAGGGTACCTGGGTAATCACCTCATTTGGCGTGGCCAACGCCATCTCGATCCCGATCACCGGCTGGCTGGCAAAACGCTTTGGTGAGGTGAAGCTGTTTATGTGGTCGACGATCGCCTTTGCCCTCGCCTCACTGGCCTGTGGCCTGTCGGAAAGTCTGACCATGCTGATCGTCTTCCGCGTGATCCAGGGGTTGGTGGCCGGGCCGTTAATCCCGCTGTCGCAGAGCCTGCTGTTGAGCAACTACCCGCCGGCGAAACGCAGCGTGGCGCTGGCGCTGTGGTCGATGACCGTGGTGGTGGCACCGATCTGTGGCCCGATCCTTGGCGGCTGGATCAGCGACAACTATCACTGGGGCTGGATTTTCTACATCAACGTGCCAATTGCCATCATCGTGGTGGCGCTGGCGCTGCAGTCGCTGCGCGGTCGTGAGACGGCGACGGTGATCCGGCCAATCGACACCGTAGGGCTGGTGCTGCTGGTGGTGGGGATTGGCTGCCTGCAGGTGATGCTCGACCGCGGTAAAGAGCTGGACTGGTTCAGCTCCGGCGAAATTATCGTGCTGGCGGTGGTCGCCGCCATGGCGCTGGCGGCGCTGCTGATCTGGGAGCTGACCGACGATCACCCGATCGTGGATTTATCGCTGTTTAAGATGCGGAACTTCACCATCGGCTGCCTGTCGATCAGCCTCGCCTACATGCTCTACTTCGGCTCGATCGTGCTGCTGCCGCAGCTGCTGCAGGAGGTGTATGGCTATACGGCCACCTGGGCCGGGCTGGCATCGGCACCGGTCGGCATTCTGCCGGTGCTGCTGTCGCCGATTATCGGCCGCTTCTCGCACAAGCTGGATATGCGCATGCTGGTGACCTTCAGCTTTATTATGTATGCGGTGTGCTTCTACTGGCGCGCTTATACCTTTGAGCCGGGGATGGACTTTGGCGCGTCGGCCTGGCCGCAGTTCGTGCAGGGGTTTGCGGTGGCCTGCTTCTTTATGCCGCTGACGGCAATTACCCTCTCAGGGTTACCGCCGGAGCGACTGGCGGCGGCCTCCAGCCTGTCGAACTTTACCCGCACGCTGGCGGGTTCGATCGGTACCTCGATCACCACCACGATGTGGACCGATCGGGAGTCGATGCACCACGTGTATTTAAGCGAGTCGATCACCCCGTATAACGCCAACAGCCAGCAGGTCTACAGCCAGCTGGAGAGCATGGGGATGAACCACGATCAGGCTTCCGCCTGGATTGCGCAGCAGATTACCAATCAGGGGCTGATTATCTCGGCCAATGAGATCTTCTGGGCTTCCGCCGGGGTGTTCCTGGTGCTGCTGGCGCTGGTGTGGTTCGCCCGGCCGCCGTTTGGTGCAGGAGCGGGCGGTGGCGGCGCGCGCAGCGGTGGCGGTGGCGGCGCTCACTGATCGCTGTTCCTGCGTGATAGCAGCGGGGTGCACAGCCCCCTGTTCCACTGTAGACAGCGACGGCTGACGCGATCTCTGCGGCAGAGGCGTAAACAGGGTTAGAAAGTGATGAAGAGACGGAAGCTGATGCAGATGCAGAGAAAGATGCAGATATCATGACAGCGTTGCAGACAGTAAAATGGGCCCTCTCGGGCCCATTTTTTTACCTCTGATTCTGTCTCTGGCCAGGCCGTCATTATCACCTGCCCGTGGTGAGGCATCGCGCCCCACCCGCCAGCGCGGTTAATCCGCGCACAACAGAATATCAGACGTTCTGACGCCACCATTCGGCCAGCAGAATACCGGTCGCCACGGAGACGTTAAGGCTCTCCACGTTGCCGGTACCGCCGATCGAGACGCTGAGGTCGCTCTGCTCGAAGGTGCTGTCAGACAGACCATCACGCTCCTGGCCCAGTACCAGTACCATTCTGGCCGGCAGTTCTGCCTGCGCCAGCGTGACGCCCTGGTGACTGGAGGTGGTGACGATGGTGTATCCCGCTTTACGGAACGCATCAAGGCCCGCCGCAAAGCTCTCACCGCTGATTGCCTGCACGTGCTCCGCGCCGCCTTCAGCGGTACGTACCGCCGCACCGGACTCCAGCAGCGACGCGTCCTGCACCAGCAGCCCCTTCACGCCAAAGTGCGCGCAGCTGCGCATAATGCCGCCAAGGTTGTGTGGGTTGCCCACTTCTTCCAGCGCCAGCACGCAGTCTTTCTGGCCGGCCTGCGCCAGCCATTCGCTGACCGGCATACCGAAGCGTTTTTTAATCAGGAAGCAGACGCCGCCGTGATGCTCGGTTCCGGAGGCTTTCTGCAGCTCGGCTTCATCCACGGTGTGGTAAGCCTTGCGGTTAGCCGCCATATATTTTAACGCTTCACGGAAACGAGGCGTAACGCTCTGTACAAACCAGGCGCGCACGATCGACTCCGGACGGCTCTGGAACAGCGCCTGACAGGCATTTTCGCCGTACACGCGGGTCTCTTCCAGACGCTGACGGCGCAGCTGCTCAGGGTCGATAAAACTTTTACCGCTAATACCGCCGTGGTCCGGCTTGTCATCGGCAACCGCCGCGCCAGGCGCACGGGATACGGTGCGCCACGGCGAGTCAGAACGCCCTTCGTCGCGGTCGCGCCCGCCACGTGGCTTGCTGTCTGCACTGCGTGAAGGACGGCCTTTGGGATCCGGGCGAGGGCCCTTACCGGTACGTGGATTGTGCCCACGCTTGTCACCATCATCTTCACCGCGGACATACATCACTTTGACTTTACCGCTCTTACCTTTAAATTCGTCGTTCATTTTTCCTCCACCGGGCTGAGCGCGAAGCGCGCAGATTACCTGATGTCACAACAGTTAGCTATCAACTTCCAATAAAACGCCCGCGGCAACGCCCGTGCCGGGTTTTCCGGCCCGCACCCGCCGTCTGCAGATTGTCAGACCTTACCTATTATACCTATTGAACAAACCGCTTTGTCGCTATCGGGCCAACATCGCATAATAAATTTACTCTACTGCAGAATAAGGTAAGTGAGCGCTTACCATAACGATCGCTGAGGTGAATGATGAAAACGGTTTGTGCATCCTGCCAGTCAACCAATCGCGTCCCTGAGGAGCGGGTGAATGACGGGGCAAAATGCGGCCGCTGCGGCGACGCGCTGTTTGCCGGCCAGGTGGTGGATGCCACCACCGCCACGCTGGATAAATATCTGCAGGACGACCTGCCGGTAGTGGTTGATTTCTGGGCCCCCTGGTGCGGCCCGTGCCGCAACTTCGCACCGGTGTATGAAACCGTGGCGCGCGAACGCAGCGGCCAGGTGCGCTTTCTGAAGGTGAATACCGAAGACGAACGCGCGCTGAGCAGCCGCTTTCGCATCCGCAGCATCCCGACCATTATGGTGTTTAAACAGGGCGAGGTAGCGGATATTCTCAGCGGTGCGATGCCCAAAGCGCCGTTTGACGAGTGGCTGAACGAGAACCTGTGATCCCTGCCTGAACACCTCTGCAGCCACGCCGCCCGACACCCGCAGCTTTCCGGCCGGGCATACCCGGCCGTTATCCGCTAGAATGGCGTTTTCGCTGATATCACTCCATCTCCTACTATGACCGATAATGCCGTTCTTCGTCTGCGAACCGCGCGACTGGCCCGTGCCACCCGCCCTTTTCTCGCCCGTGGCAACCGCGTGCGGCGCTGCCAGCGCTGCCTGCTCCCTGAGAAAAACTGCCTGTGCGACACGCTGGCACCGCAGCAGGCGCGCAGCCGTTTCTGCCTGGTGATGTTCGACAGCGAACCGATGAAACCGAGCAATACCGGGCGGCTGATCGCCGATATTCTGCCGGAGACCGAGGCGTTTGGCTGGTCACGCACCGATCCGGACCCGGCGCTGCTGGCCACCGTCCACAACCCTGACGTGCAGCCGCTGGTGGTGTTTCCCCACAGCTATGCCGACCCCGGCCGGCCAGTGCTGCACGCTCCGCCGCTGAGCGGGAAACCGCCGCTGTTTATTATGCTCGACGGCACCTGGACCGAAGCGCGCAAGATGTTCCGCAAAAGCCCGTGGCTGGACGCGATGCCGGTGATGTCACTCAACCTGACCCGCCCTTCTAACTACCTGCTGCGCGTCGCGCACGCCGCCGGTCAGCACTGCACGGCCGAAGTGGCGGCCGAGCTGCTGTTGCAGGCCGGGGATACCGCCGCCGGAGAGGCGCTGTTTCAACACTTCGACCTGTTCCGCCAGCGCTACATGGCTGGCAAACCGCACCACCCGCTCTATCCGGCCGCCGGCGGTGAGAAAGGCAGCGATGACGAAAATCAATCCGCGATCGCTTAACTGAGCAACAGGCCAGCATCCTGCGCCAGGCCGGTGTAGAATCAGGCGGATGGTATCCCTGAGGGAGCGAAGATGAGCCAACGTGGATTAGAAGCGCTGCTGCGACCGAAGTCGATAGCGGTGATCGGTGCCTCAACCCGGCCGGAGCGCGCCGGGTATCTGATGATGCGCAATTTACTCTCCGGCGGCTTCAGCGGGCCGGTACTGCCGGTCACGCCGAAGTATAAAGCGGTCTGCGGCGTGCTGGCCTGGCCGGACGTCGCCAGCCTGCCGCTGTCACCCGACCTGGCGATCCTCTGCACCCACGCGCGGCGCAACCTGGAGCTGCTGGCGGCGCTCGGTGAGCGCGGCTGTAAAGCCTGCATCATCCTCTCTTCACCCGCCAGCCAGGCCGCCGAACTGCAGGCCTGCGCCAGCCGCTGGCAGATCCGCCTGCTTGGCCCCAACAGTCTTGGCCTGCTGGCCCCCTGGCAGGGGCTTAATGCCAGCTTCTCACCGGTGCCGATCCAGCAGGGTAAGCTGGCGTTTATTTCACAGTCCGCCGCGGTTTCTAATACGATTCTGGACTGGGCGCAGCAGCGTAATCTGGGATTCTCCTGGTTTATCGCGCTGGGTGACAGCCTGGATATTGATGCCGACGACCTGCTCGACTTCCTGGCGCGCGACGGCAAAACCAGCGCCATCCTGCTCTATCTGGAGCACCTTAGCGACGCGCGGCGTTTTGTTTCCGCCGCCCGCAGCGCCGCCCGCAATAAACCGATTGTGGTAATCAAAAGCGGCCGCAGCCCGCACGCCCAGCAGCTGCTCAAATCCCACGGCGGGATGGATGCCGCCTGGGATGCCGCCATCCAGCGCGCCGGGCTGCTGCGGGTACATGACACCCACGAGCTGTTTTCCGCGGTGGAAACCCTAAGCCACATGCGGCCGCTGCGCGGTGAGAAACTGATGATCGTCAGCAACGGTGCTGCCCCGGCCGCGCTGGCGCTCGATGCGCTGGACGAGCGGAACGGCAAGCTGGCCACCCTCAGCGAGCCGCTGCTCAGCGCGCTGCGTGAGCTGCTGCCTGCAGGTGTCACCCCCGGCAATCCGCTGGATCTGAAGGATGACGCCACGCCGGAGCGCTACACCCGGGCGATCGCCCTGTTGCTCGACAGCCACGACGTGGATGCGCTGCTGATTATTCACGCCCCCAGCGCCGTCGCGCCGGCTACGCTCACCGCTCAGCGGGTGATTGAACTAATCCGCCAGCATCCGCGCAGTAAGCAGCTGGCGCTGCTGACCAACTGGTGCGGCGAGCACTCCTCGCTGGAGGCTCGCCGGCTGTTCAGCGACGCCGGCATCCCAACCTATCGCACCCCGGAAGGGACGGTCACCGCCTTTATGCATATGGTGCAATATCGCCGTAACCAGAAGCAGCTGCGGGAAACCCCGGCGCTACCGCCTAACCTGACCGCCAACACCCAGGACGCCCACCGGCTGATTCAGCAGGCATTGCAGCAGGGACCGGTGACGCTGGACACCCACGAGGTGCGGCCAATCCTGCAGGCATACGGTCTGGCCACACTGCCCACCTGGATCGCCGGCGACAGCGCCGAAGCGGTGCATATCGCCGAACAGATTGGCTACCCGGTGGCGCTGAAGCTGCGTTCGCCGGATATCGCCCACAAATCCGAGGTGCAGGGAGTGATGCTCTACCTGCGCACGTCAACAGAGGTGCAGCAGGCGGCGGACGCGATTATCGACCGGGTGAAGATGACCTCACCACAGGCGCGTATTCACGGGCTGCTGGTACAGAGTATGGCGAACCGTGCCGGCTCACAGGAGTTGCGCATCGTGGTGCAGCAGGATGCGCTGTTTGGCCCGGTGATCATGCTCGGGGAGGGCGGCGTCAGCTGGCAGGCCGACCGCCAGGCGGTGGTCGCGCTACCGCCGTTAAATATGACGCTGGCACGCTATCTGGTCATCCAGGCGATCAAGCGCGGCAAAATTCGCGGGCGCAGCGCGCTGCATCCGCTCGACGTGGCCGAGCTGAGCCGGGTGCTGGTGCAGGTGTCGAACCTGATCGTAGACTGCCCGGAGATCGTCCGCCTGGATATCCATCCGCTGCTGGCCACCGGCGATGAGTTCACCCTGCTGGACGTGACGCTGGAACTGGCCGAATTCCACGGCAGCGCCGAGGACCGGCTGGCAATTCGCCCCTACCCGCAGCGTCTGGAAGAGCGGGTGATCCTTAAGGACGGCCAGCCTTGCCTGTTTCGCCCGATCCTGCCGGAAGATGAACCGCTGCTGCAGCAGTTTATTGGCCGGGTGACCAAAGAGGATCTCTACTACCGCTATTTCAGCGAGATCAACGAGTTCACCCATGAAGATTTAGCCAATATGACCCAGATCGATTACGATCGTGAAATGGCGTTCGTCGCCGTCCGTCAGCATAACGGCAGCGAGGAGATTATCGGCGTTACCCGTGCGATCTCCGATGCCGACAATACCGATGCTGAATTCTCAGTGCTGGTCCGCTCCGATCTGAAAGGGCTGGGCATGGGCCGCCGCCTGCTGGAAAAGATGATCGGCTACACCCGCGACCACGGGCTGCAGCAGCTTAACGGCATCACCATGCCGGCCAACCGCAGCATGGTGGCGCTGGCCCGCAAGCTGGGGTTTAGCGTGGACGTGCAACTGGAAGATGGCATTGTCGGGCTTTCGCTGGCGCTGCAGGCTGCCGCCGGTATGGAAAAGTAAATCTCACGCCTTTTCTGCGATCTGGTGGTATTATTCGGGGTTAGGATCTTGATTTTATGGCAGGTGCCATTCAATGAACAGAGAAGAAACGCACCGTGATGTTGTCAAATTTTAAACGCAATAAACACCAACAGCACCTTGCGCAACTGCCAAAACTGTCACAGTCAGTTGCCGGTTTCACCACGCTGTTTTCTCCGGCTGATTTTCGCCAAACGTTACTGGAGAAGATCGCGACGGCAACCCGGCGCATCTGTATCGTCGCCCTCTATCTGGAAAACGATGACGGTGGCAGGAGCATCTTCTCGGCGCTGTACGAGGCTAAGCGGTTGCGCCCTGAGCTGGAAATCAAGGTGCTGGTTGACTGGCACCGCGCCCAGCGCGGTCGTATTGGCGTGGCCGCCGGTGCCACCAATGCCGACTGGTACTGCGAGATGGCCACCCGCCACCCCGATATCGCCATCCCGGTCTACGGCATTCCGGTCAACACCCGTGAGGCGCTCGGCGTACTGCATCTGAAGGGCTCGATCGTCGACGACACCCTGATTTACACCGGCGCCAGCTTTAACGATGTCTACCTGCACCAGCATCAGCGCTATCGCTACGATCGCTATCAGCTGATCGCCAATCCGCAGCTGGCCGATACCATGATCGACTGGATCGACAACAACCTGATTCAGGCCGAGGCGGTGCATCGTCTGGACCAGCACGAACGCCCGAAAAGCCCGGAAATTAAAAATGAAACCCGGCAGTTCCGCCAGGACCTGCGCGGCTATGACTATAAGTTTAAGGGTGATGCCGGCAATGAAGTACTGGCCGTGACGCCGCTGGTAGGCCTTGGCAAACACAGCCTGCTGAATAAAACCATTTATCACCTGATGCCGTGCACCGAGCAGAAGCTGACCATCTGCACCCCCTACTTCAACCTGCCGGCGATCCTGGCGCGCAACATTATCGCCCTGCTGCGCCAGGGAAAACAGGTTGAGATCATCATCGGCGATAAGACCGCCAACGACTTCTATATACCGGAGGATCAGCCGTTCAAAATCATCGGTGCGCTGCCCTACCTGTATGAGATTAACCTGCGCCGCTTCCTCAGCCGCCTGCAGTACTACGTCAGCGCCGGTCAGCTGACCGTGCGGTTGTGGAAAGACGGTGAAAACAGCTATCACCTGAAGGGCATGTGGGTCGACGAGGAGTGGATGCTGATTACCGGCAACAACCTCAATCCGCGCGCCTGGCGTCTGGACCTGGAAAATGCGGTGCTGATCCACGATCCGCTGCAGCAGCTGGCCGAACAGCGCGAGCATGAACTGCAGCTGATCCGTCAGCATACCACGGTGGTAGAACACTTCCGCGATCTGCAAAGCATCGCTGACTATCCGTTGAAAGTGCGCAAACTGATCCGACGCCTGCGGCGCATCCGTATTGACCGGCTGATCAGCCGCATCCTCTGAGCATTGCCACCTTGGTCAGGCCCTGTTTTTACAGGGCTTTTTTACAGGAGTCCGCATGCGTCATCTTTTACCCCTGCTGTTGCTCTGTTGTAGCGGCTGCACTCATCTGGCGCAGGATCGCTGGACCGGGCGCGACAAAGCACAGCACTTTATCTCTTCCGCTTTCCTCACCGCCGCCGGTAATGCTTACGGCGAGCACCAGAACTGGAGCGAAGGGCGCAGCGCCACCTTCGGCCTGATGTTTGCCATCAGTCTGGGCGCAGGGAAAGAGCTGTACGACAGCCGGGAGGGCGGCACCGGCTGGAGCTGGAAAGACTTCGCATGGGACGTAGCCGGTGCCGCCACCGGCTACAGTCTGTGGAACCTGACACGCTAACGTGTTGGTCGGTGAGATCTGCGCTGCGGGTTACAGTTTCAGCCCTTTGCCACGGCGATGCAGCATCAGTGAAACGGCAAACGCCACGGCACCGAGAAGTGAGACATACCAGAAGAAGCTGGTTTCACTGCCAGCCGCTTTCAACGACAGCGCGACATACTCCGCCGAGCCACCAAACAGCGCATTAGCCACCGCATAAGAGAGCCCAACGCCGAGCGCACGCACCTGTGGCGGAAACATTTCAGCCTTAAGAATACCGCTGATCGAGGTGTAAAAACTGGTAATCAGCAGTGCCAGCATCACCAGCGCAAACGCCAGCAGCGGGCTGCTGACGCTCTGCAGCAGCGTCAGGATCGGCACGGTACAGACTGCCGCACAACCACCAAAGATCAGCATAGAGTTACGCCGGCCAATTTTATCGGAAAGACTACCGATCAGCGGTTGCAGCAGCATAAAAATAAACAGTGCCGCGGTCATCAGCATGCTGGCGGTTTTATGATCCATGCCCGCGGTGTTCACCAGGTACTTCTGCATGTAGGTGGTGAAGGTGTAGAAGCTCAGCGAGCCACCGGCGGTAAAGCCCAGCACCATAATAAACGCACGGCGGTGCTGCCACAGGCCCCGCAGCGATCCTGCATCTTTATGCTTGCGGGTCGCCGCGTCGGAGGTTTCATTCAGCGAGCGCCGCAGGTAAAGCGCAACAATCGCCAGCACAGCCCCCAGCGCAAAAGGAATGCGCCAGCCCCAGCTGCGCAACGCCTCATCAGACAGCACCTGTTGCAGCACTACCACCGTTAGCAGCGCCAGCAACTGGCCGCCTATCAGGGTAACGTACTGAAAAGAAGCGTAAAATCCTTTACGCCCTTCAACTGCCACCTCACTCATATAGGTGGCACTGGTACCGTACTCGCCGCCTACCGACAGCCCCTGGAACAACCTTGCCAGCAGCAGCAGCGCCGGTGCCCAGACGCCAATAGTGGCATAACCGGGCAGGCAGGCGATGACCAGCGAGCCAAAACACATCATACAGACCGAGATCAGCATCGAGGTTTTACGCCCGTGCCTGTCGCCGATGTAGCCAAACAGCCAGCCGCCGATAGGCCGCATCAGAAAGCCGGCGGCAAATACGCCAGCGGTTTGCAGCAGCTGCGTGGTGGTGTTACCGCTGGGGAAAAAGATATGTGCAAAATAGAGCGAACAGAACGAATAGACGTAGAAGTCGAACCACTCCACCAGGTTACCGGAAGAGGCGCCAACGATAGCGCGAATACGTTGTTGCGGGGTAAGCGAATCAGCGGCGTTAGCCGACAGCTCAGAGATGGACTCAGCCATGATTTATCCTCGTTAGTTAACCTTCTTAGCCTGATAACGGCGGCATCCTGCCGCAGAGATGTAAGAAAAATCTGTCTATAAGATTATGTTTTATAGGTTCTTTAAGCATTTACCGCCATTTGATTATGGCACAGTAAACGTATTACGCCTGTTCGAGTTAGGCAGGGTTAGCAGGAGGATGCTCTGAATAACCAGAGAGTGCGAGCTATCATATCGCAACGTTTTGGCTGGATGATTTGAAAGAAAGAGAACTGCCTCTTGCTTTATTCGCCGAAACTGAAGACGCAAAAAAGCCCCATGCTTTCGCATGAGGCTTATTGCTTAATTTGATGCCTGGCAGTTCCCTACTCTCGCATGGGGAGGCCCCACACTACCATCGGCGCTACGGCGTTTC